>NZ_JBSFSA010000001.1:0-358769 GCF_053589515.1 Streptomyces sp. NPDC003327
GCCGGACGATCCGGCCGCGCGCGCCGCGTTCCAGGGCCCTCGCGGAGCCGCAGCGAAGCAGCCGTGAAGCAACGGTGGAGCAGCCGCGAGGTCGCCGCGAAGGTGACGTCTCCCTCCGCGAGCCCGGACCGGCCGCGAGACGAGGGCCGCCATGCCGAGCGCGGCGGCGACAACCATGGCGCCTCCGGCGGAATCTGGCACTCCATCAGGAACCGATCACCCCTTGATGTGACGTGCCCATGTCGCCACTCTGTTACCTGGCGCACCCCCCACGGAAACCCGGCGCCGCCACGATGACCGGGCCGCCGCCCGGCACCCACGGGACCGCGACACCCACGGTCCCCCCGTCCCAAGGGAGTTCACCATGTCCACCGGCACCGTCTACGCGCGTCGACTCGCCATTCTGGCCACCTCCGCCGCCCTCACCGTCACCGGTCTCCTCGCCACCGCCCCGGCCGCCCAGGCCGCGATGCCCACCCCGGTCAGCGCCACCACGGCCCGCAGCTATCTGGCGGCGCTCACGGTCAAGGCGGAGGGTTCCACCACCGGTTACAGCAGGGACCTCTTCCCGCACTGGATCACCCAGTCCGGCGCCTGCAACACCCGCGAGACCGTCCTCAAGCGCGACGGCGTGAACGTCGTCACCGACTCCAGCTGTGCGTCGGTCAGCGGCAGCTGGTACTCGGAGTACGACGGCGCCACCTGGACCCTCGCCTCCGACCTGGACATCGACCACGTCGTCGCCCTGGCCGAGGCGTGGCGCTCCGGCGCCAACTCCTGGACCACCGCGCAGCGTCAGGCGTTCGCGAACGACCTGACCCGGCCGCAGCTCATAGCCGTGACCGACAACGTCAACCAGGCCAAGGGCGACCTCGACCCCGCCGAGTGGCTGCCCTCGCGCACCGCCTACCGCTGCACGTACGCCCGGGCCTGGGTGCACGTGAAGTACCACTGGAACCTCAGCGTCGACTCCGCCGAGAAGAGCGCCCTCCAGTCCGTCCTCAACGGCTGCTGAAACGTTACGTCCTGAATGCCCGTCAGGGCGCCTGACAGCGGACGGTCACCGGGGCGGGCGCCCCGCCCCGGACTCCCCGGTGACCGAATGTTGAACTTGCAAGTATTGGTGAGGGGTGCCTAACCTTCGGCTCATCGGTTCCCGTCCCCCACGCCCCGCCCTCCCCCGCGGGGTCAGACCGAAGGAGTCCCCCATGGGCCATCGCCCCACGCCCGCACTGACGAACCGCCTCGACCTGGCCCGGCCGTACGCCCTCGGCCTCTTCCGCATCGTCACGGGCCTGCTCTTCGCCTGCCACGGCGCCGCCTCGCTCTTCGGCGTGCTCGGCGGCGCGATGGGCGGCGGCACCGTCCCCGCCGGTACCTGGCCGGGCTGGTACGCGGCCGTGATCCAGCTGGTCGCGGGCGTCCTGGTCCTCGCGGGGGTCGGCACCCGCAGCGCCGCGTTCCTGGCCTCGGGCTCGATGGCGTACGCCTACTTCAAGGTCCACCAGCCGGAGGCCCTCTTCCCGCTCCAGAACGGCGGCGAGACCGCGGCCCTGTTCTGCTGGGCGTTCGCGCTGCTGATCTTCACCGGGCCGGGCGCGCTGGCCCTCGACGGCCTCTTCGGGGCACGCGGCCGCTCGGCCGCCACGCCCCGGGAGGACGGCGAGAAGCAGGCCTCGCCGGTCGCCGCCTGAACCGCCCGAACCACTTGAGCCGCGCCACCCGATAGCGGACGCGGCCGGAGCGCACCAGTACGATTTCCGGTCACGTCCGCACCGGGCCCGCTCGTGCCCGGCCGCGCCCGCTCCCGCCCCCCGCGGGCAGCACAAGGCCGCCGCGAGCAGCGAGCACCCGGGGGCCAGCTCGCCCCCCGGGCCCCGCTCGCACCCACGGGCAGCGAGCACCCGAGCCCCGCTCGCACCCCGCGGGCGGCAGGCCCGGGGCCCGCCACGGCCCCGCTCCAGCGTTACTCGGCCCCCGCCCCAGCGCGGGTCCAGCGGCGCCGCGTAGGCTCTGGCGCGTGAATCTGCTCGACAGCCTGGGCTCGCTGCGGTCGCTGACCGCGGGCCCATGGATCTACCCGGTGGTGGCGACGTCGATCCTGCTCGACGTCTTCCTGCCCGTACTGCCGAGCGGATTCCTCGTGATCACCGCCGCCACGGCCGCGGCGACGGCCACCGCCGCCTCCCCCGACGTCCCCTCCCTCCTCCCGCTGCTGCTCTGCGCGGCCACGGCCTCCGTCCTGGGCGACTTCCTGGCGTACCGCCTGGCCCGCCGGGGCGGCGCCCGGCTGGACCGGGCCATCGCGCGCTCGCGCCGCCTCACCGTCGCGCAGGAACGTCTCGGCACCGCCCTCGCCCGGGGCGGCGGCCTGCTCGTCGTCCTCGCGCGCTTCGCCCCCGCCGGCCGCTCCGTCGTCTCCCTGGCCGCGGGCGCGGCCAGGCGCCGCATCAAGGACTTCCTGCCCTGGTCGGCCCTCGCGGGCGTGACCTGGGCCTCGTACAGCGTGGGGCTCGGCTGGCTGGGCGGCCAGTGGCTGGGCGCGACGTGGTTCGCCGCGGGCGTGTCGACCCTGGCGCTGTTCCTCGCGGGCGGGCTCGCGGCCTACGTCATACGGCGTCCGGCTGCGGCTCCGGCCGCCGCGTCCTGACGGCGGGGTGCGCGCCGCGCACCTCCAGGCCGTCGAGCAGCCGCGCGGTGGCCGCCGCTATCTCCTCGACGGCGCGGTCGAACACCTCCCGGTTGTGCGCGGCGGGCGCGCGGAACCCGGAGACCTTCCGGACGTACTGGAGGGCAGCCGCGTGGATGTCGTCCTGGGTGGCCTCCTCGGGCAGCGCGGGCGGGCGGAGCGTCTTGATGCTTCGGCACATGCCTCCAGTGTGGCGCGCGCCACTGACAACCGCGTTCCGCGGCGGGAGGGCGGCGGCGGCTGGGGGCGGGGACGGACCGGTGCGGTACGGGGCCCCGTAGTCGTACCGTCGCCGTTCCGGCGGCGGGCACTCACCCCCGTACGGAGGCCCCCACCCACGCGGGGGCTCCGGATCAGCTCCCGAGGCCGCGTCTGCTCCGCGCGTTGATCTCGGCGGCGCGGGCGCGCAGCTCGCGCAGGGGTGTGGCGGGCTGGACGTCGGCCGGCTCGGCCTCCCATTGGGCGCCGCCGTGGACGGCCCGGATCAGAAAGCGTCCGGAGACGCTCTCCACATAGAAACCGACCCGCCCGGTGGCGGTGTCACGGACGAGGTCACCGGCCTCGGGCAGTGGCTGCACGCGTCCCCTCCGTCCCGATCCTGATCCTTGGGGACCACAAGGGAAACGCCGGGAGGCCGCCCTGTCAACGTATCTCTAGAGATGTCCCCCGATGGATGGATCGAGCCCGCGGGACGGCGCACACCTGTGCCCTCGGGCCCGCGACCGCGCCGTAGGGTGTCCCGCAGACGAAGGGAGTGGTCCGCCCGTGACTGACCAGGACAGTGCTCGTCGGCCCAAGTACCAGCGCATCGCTGACGAGTTGAGAAGCGCGATCCGGTCGGGCGCCTTCGCGCCGGGTGATCGCCTCCCCGGCGAGAACGACCTCATGAGCCGGTACGAGGTGGCCCGGATGACCGCCCGGCAGGCGCTCTCCGTCCTCCGCGCCGAAGGCCTCGCCGAGGCCCGCAAGGGCGCCGGGGTCTTCGTCCGCACCTTCCGCCCCCTGCGGCGCCGCGGCATCGAGCGCCTCTCCGGGGCGGGCTGGGGCAGCGGCCGCTCGGTCTGGGCGGCGGAGGTGGAGGAGCGGGCCCTGGTGGTCGACCGGATCGAGGTGGCGGAGGAGCCCGCCGGCCCCCGGGTCGCCCACGTGCTGAACCTGGCCCCGGACTCCCCCGTCTGCGTCCGCAGCCGCCGCTTCGTCCTCGACGACAAGCCGGTGCTGCTCTCCGTCTCGTACCTCTCGGCGGAGCTGGTCCGCGGCACGCGGATCACCGAGACCGACACCGGCCCCGGCGGCACCTACGCCCGGCTCGCGGAGCTGGGCCACCGCCCGGTGCGTTTCCGCGAGGAGATCCGCTGCCGGATGCCGACGGCCGACGAATCGGACCGGCTGGCCCTGGAGTTCGGCACGCCGGTGGTGCTGATCGGCCGCACGGCGTTCACCGGCCCGGGCGTGGCCGTGGAGCTCAACGAGATGACGCTGGACTCGTCGGCGTACGTCCTGGAGTACGACTTCGACGCGTAGCCGGCGTGACGGTGAACGTCACGCCGGGGTCGGCGTGGCGGACCTCCCCCGGGAACGCGGCGGCGGCCCGGGCGACGGCCTCGGCCGGGTCCGTACCGGGCCCGACGTGCGTGACGACGAGCCGGCCCGCACCCGCCTCCGCCGCGCTCCGCCCGGCCTGGGCGGCCGAATGGTGGCCCGGCACCTCCCCGTCGGCCTCGCAGAGGAGGAGGTCACAGTCCCGGGCGAGTTCGACGAGCGCGGGGCAGGGCTCGCAGTCGCCGGAGTACGCGAGGGAGCGCCCCGCCTCGTCCTCGACGCGCAGCGCGAAGGCCGGCATGCCGTGCTCGACCGCCCGCGCGCGCAGGGTGAGCCCGCCGACCCGGGCGACGTGCCCGTCGTACAGCTCCTCGACGGCGAAGGCCCGCTCGACGGGGCTGCGTTCCGGCCCGTTGGTGAGGAACGCAGCCAGCCGGTCGGCGGTGCCGGGCGGCGCCAGGAGACGTACGGGAAGGTCGACCGCGAGCCCGGCGTACAGCAGGCCGTAGTAGGCGGTGAGCAGATCGGCGCTGTGGTCGGCGTGCAGGTGCGAGATCCAGACGGCGTCGATCCCGCCGAGCGGCGCGTACCGCTGGAGCTCGGCGAGCGTGCCGCTGCCCGCGTCCACCCACACCCGTACGCCGCCGCCCTCGACGAGATAGCCGGAGCAGGCGTTCCCGGGCCGGGGGAAGGGGGTGGCGGAGCCGAGCACGGTGATCCGCAGCGCGTCGCTGACCATGCGGACGAGTCTAGGCGGGGCCGCGTCCCGATGTCCGGAAGTCGTGCAGAACTGGTGAAGGGCGTGCGTATTCTGTGTGCTCGCCGGGCCCCATCGGCGGGCGCTCCGGCAGAAACTGAGGGACATTCATGCATCGCGTACGCACACTCGCGGCCCTTACCGCGGCCGCTGCCTCCGGCATCCTGCTCCTGCCCGCGCAGGCGCAGGCCGCCGGCTCCGTCCACCTGTACAAGATCTACTACGACAGCCCCGGCTCGGACACCGGCGCCCAGAGCAGCCTCAACGCCGAGTGGGTGCAGATACGCAACACGACGGGCGCGGCGGTCAACCTGCGGGGCTGGACGCTGAGGGACGCGGCGAACCACACGTACACCTTCGGCTCCTACACGCTCGGTGCGGGCAAGATCGTCACCATCCGCACGGGTCGCGGCACGAACACCGCCGCGAACCTGTACCAGAACCGCGGCTGGTACGTGTGGAACAACGACAGGGACACGGCGACGCTGCGCAGGGCCACCGGCGCGTGGGTCGACTCCTGCGCGTACAACTCGACGCGGTACGACTACAAGTGGTGCTGACGCGCGCCTAGCGGCGGGCCGTTGCTCAGGGCGCGCGATCGTCCGGGTCTCGGCACAGCTCCCTACCGTCTCCGGAGGGTCAGGCGCCCTCGGGGGCGGTGCGGGGGGCCGGGATGGCGGCGCCGTGCTGCTGCACGGCGGCGGTGACCTGCCCGCCCAGCGTCATCACGTTCAGCGTGGCCGAGTTCTCCCCCGCGATCGCCTTCTCCACCCGGGCCACCAGCAGCGAGAACGCCTCCCGCTTCGACAGCCCGTGGTAGGGGCCGACCCTGGTCTCGAAGTAGATCCGCTCGTGCCCGAGGAGCTGCTCCGTCGACCGGTAGTTCTTCCACTGCTCGCGGTACCGGTACACGCTCTCCAGCGACACCGCCGCGACCACCACCACGCTCAGCACCGTGGCCGTGACCCGCGCGAACGGCAGGTCCACGTTCACGAACACCGGCACGAGCGCCCCGCCGACGACCGAGACGGTCCGCATCCGCAGATGCATCGCCTTCATCCGGGTCGCCTTGGTGTCGTACCACTCCTGGTACTGCCCGAGCCTGCTCTCGATGTACCGCTGCGGCGTCATCCCACCGCTCTCCACACCCATGTCGGGCGCGTCCCCCACCTCAACCATGCCGGGAGTACACCCCCGCCCTCGCATCCACGTCAAACCCCTCGGGGCGGGCGCGGGCATGCTCATGGCATGCCGGGCGGCATCATCCGCATCGCGGAACGTCACGCCCAGGCTCTTTTTCACTTTGGACCAGGAGAAGTTCGGCGCCCTTCCAGTCGTCGACCTGACAGCCGAGTACGGCAGCGCGTGCCGCCAGTCGTCCGACGTGTTCCTGTACGCACGCTGATCACCCGGTGAGGAGTGGACCGGAAGACTCGGCACTGCTTCGAGAGCTACTCCGACCGGAACGGCTGACCGCACCTACAGGTCTGAGGCGAACCGTTGCGGCCTGATAGCGACCCCGGCAGGCCGTGACCGGGCCTGCGAAACCCCAGCCCGCCAGAACGCACAACGGTTGGGCTGCGAAAGCCCGCGAGACGCCCGGAACATCGGCCAGGACGCTACGGTGCTGGATCGTCCCGACCTTAGCCCTTGGAGGTTCGTTGCCCACGCGTGTCCAGCCTGCCCGTCCTGGCGATCCCGGCCGCGTTGGCCCCTACCGGATCCTCGGCCGTCTGGGTTCCGGCGGAATGGGAACTGTGCATGCTGCTCTGGACTCCGCGGGGCGTCGAGTCGCGCTCAAGCTCATTCATCCGGCGCAGGCCAGCGACGGCGAGTTTCGTGCACGGTTCAAGCGGGAAGTCACGCTGTCCCGGCGGGTCTCCGGTCCTTGTCTGGTGGCGTTGCTCGACGCCGACACCGACGCCGACCACCCCTGGTTGGCCACCGAGTACGTGCCCGGCCCCACGCTTGCTCAGCGCGTCACTGCGGACGGTCCACTCGCCGGGGCCCAGTTGTACGCCTTGGCGGCGGGCACCGCGGCGGCACTGGCGGCCATCCACAAGGCAGGGGTGGTTCACCGCGACATCAAACCGGCCAACGTCATCCTGGCACCATCCGGCCCTCGGGTGCTCGATTTCGGTATCGCACACGCTCTTGACGGCACCTCTGTAACCCGCACGGGTGTGATGACAGGCACCGCCGGCTGGATCAGCCCCGATTACTACCGAACCGGCACGGCTGGAGCCGCTGGCGATGTGTTCGCCTGGGGAGCTCTGATCGCGTACGCCGCGACGGGACGCCTGCCGTTCGGCACCGGAGCCCCGGACGTAGTGGCATTCCGCGTGATGTCCGGCGAACCCGATATCGCAGGCGTGCCCGAGGACTTGCTCGCGGAGGTGACGTCGTCATTGGCCAAAGAACCTGGCGACCGCCCCGCCCCCGCCGTGCTGGCGGAGAAATGCACCGCTCTGCTCGCCGCCCAGGCCACCAGCCTTCTGTCCCCGAACGCTGACACGGCCAACGTCATCGGGGACTTCGTGGCCGCCCACTGGGACATGCCTACGCAGGACGACCCTGCATGGACGCTTGCCCAACGACGTCCCCTCCGACGCCACGCCGGGCTCCTTGCGACCGTTGGCGTGATGGCATTCGCCGTGGCGCTGGGAGTTACCTACACAATCCGGGAGCAACATGCGGTCACTCCAGCCCCTCCCACGGCAATGCACCGCAGCGACCAATCGGCCCCGGCTTCGACGCCGTCGTCAACCACCACTCTGCCGAGTGTCGCAACGTCGGCCACATGCCTGCCCGTTACCTACAAGTTTCCGGACGGGGAGCGAAGCTGTGAACCCAAGCAAGCCATCTGCGAGAACGGTGCGCCGTGGTACGTCTCCGATATCAACACTCTGTGTGGCGAACACCCTTCCACCCGGGTTGTCCACCTCGTTTCCCAGCCTGAAACCGGCGGCGATCCCGGCACCGTCTTCTGTATTGCCTGGACTGGCGAAGAAACGGGGGCCGACCGCAGCGGCGCGCTTCTCTTGAACGCCCCTGGCTATCAGTGCGGCGCCACTCTCGTGGGCGCCGTCGACGGGCAAGCTGTGCATCTGGACGGCGAGTCGGTCGTTTTCTATGACTCCCCACAAGAGTGCACACCCTCCTACCCCGGGACACGTCTGACTTACCCGGCGATCCTCGACTACAGCCGTCTCGAATCCCAGGTACCCCCGGCATACGTCTGTCTGGTGGAACACGCGGGCGCCTGACGACCAGCGCATCGCCCCCTCAAGAGCGGATGACCGCGTGACCCAGCACACTGCGGGGCGGTTCCCCCAGGCCCAGGTCCTCCCTCCATGGGCCACCCCGGAAGACGGCGTTGTCCAGCCCTTCGACGGTCTCCCGGGCGGGTCGAATACATCTTTCACCCGCTCCCCCTCGTGGATTCCCAGCCTGCATCCCCCTCTGCGCGCTGCGGGGGCTCTTACGAGCTGACGGCCCGGGCAGCGACCCTCCAGTGACCGCGGTTTACCGCTCGATCTGGCACGCAATTGGCACGCACACCAGATCGCAATCCGCTTGCTCACGACGTCATCAGGCTCCCCGTAGCGCAGCACGACGTGAGCCGGCCGAAACGGAAGCGCACGCCAGCCCGGCTCCATCACCCGGTGCAAAGCGTCCGCATCAGCCCCATAGGCAAAATGAAAAGGTCTCCCTTACCGGACTCGACTGCGACTGGCTTTGCTGATGTCAGAGACTCGACTGAGTGGGCGGTCTCCCGGCCTCAGCGTGGGGGGCGCCTCTTCGGGGGGACCGGGCCCGGGATCACATCCTTGCCAAGGTGTTCCTTGATCAAGTACTTCAGTTCCGGCCCTTCGATGAGCTGGAGCCGCCCATGTTGGCGGGCAAAGTCGTGGCTGGCCCTGCCGAACCACGACGTGGTGATCAGGACCCCCTTGGCGGCACGCTTGTGCTCGACCACTCCGGCCAGCGCCTGGACGGACTCCACACCCACGAGCTTGCTGTAGCGCTTCGCCTGAATGATGCACTCACCGTTGAAGACGGGATCCTTGCTGACAGCCACCGCGTCAACGCCCTCGTCTTTGGACGCCTGGGTGTTCCAGGCCTCCATGCCGATCGCCTCGAACAGTTGGCGAATCAGGTGCTCGAACTCGGTGGGCGTCAGCTTCAGCAGCACGGGCCTGCTGTCCAGGCCTGCGACTACGTCCATGCTGTCCATAAGCCGGTACTTCGACAGGTCAAACTCGATGATGGGGCGGATTGGTTCCAGATCATAGGGGTTGGGAGACACCAAAGCATTGAGTCCCCTGAGACACTGCGCTGGATCAACCTGACTGAGACGCAGCTTCGCGAATTGCTCCCTGCTGACGCTAAGCGTCACCAGGCAGGGTGAGACCTCCTGACCGGTGGCACGGTCGATAGTTCTCACATGGCCGTTCAGGATCACGCCATTGACAATCCGATCCGGATCGCTCGTGAAGACCTCGTGGACAGTCCTCAGAGCGACTTGGGCCAGGACGGAGGCGTAGATCTCCTTGCGCTCTTTCTCCGGACGAGGCAGCACGGTCGTCTCATCCCGGTTCTTCACGTAACGGTAGCCCCGCGCGGTAGGGACGATCGCCTCAGGCGGTAAGTGAATCTCAACGAGTACGTCACCCGTGGCAGGTCGAAAGGCGATCCGATGCTCGTGGGGGAAGCCCAATGGATACTCCGACGCATGCAGAACATCCCCTAGATGAGCCTCGACCGCTGCCGGCTCCCCAGCCCTGTACGCCTCGCGCTCTGCGTCCAACTTCGCATTGAAAGTCGCCACTTGGCCAAGGGCTTGCGCTTCGGCCTGTCGATGCTCGGCGCGCTTCCGCTCCAGCGTCGACAGGCGCATCTGCTCGGCCCGCCTGTGGCGCTCTTGTGCCTCGCCGAACCGCGCTCGCGCCTCTGCAACCGCAGCTTCGTAACGCTTCCTGCCAAGACCCAAGACAGCAGCCAGACCACCAGGCTCCGGGGGCGCGAACTCCTCCCAGCGCGGCGAAGGCTCCGGACGAGACCAAGGACGCTCGTCAAACTTCTTCGGCGTGTGAGTCCTCCGCCGACGCTCAAAGGTTGTAGGCGGGTCGCCCACGACCGCGTCACGGAGCAGCTTCCCTAGCTGCTCGACCTCATGCTCAACCGCGATCGTGCTCACCTGCGCCTGCTCGGCCTGGTGCTGCTGATACGCGGCCTTCCGCTCGCGCTCTTGCCGCTTGCTGGCCGTCTCAGCGGCCTTGCGGTCCCGCTCCACTTGTCGTGCCTGTTGCTCCTGGGCACGTCGTAACGCTTGCTGCTGCCGCTGATAGTCGTTGCCTCGGCCGCTGCCCCGTTGCGCCACCTGCTATCCCTCCCTGGCCTTACTCCGCCACACGGCTACATTCCCCTCCCACGTCACAGAATCACGCAGGTCAGGGACGTCACCTTAGACCGGCGCGAGCAATCACGGCGTGCTCCGAAGGCGTCCCGAGCAAGCCGAAGAGTTCGCCCCGCATGACAGCACCCTGCCACCACGCACTGACAGTCGACCTCTGCCGGGCATCCGAATCTGGGCCACCCGTCCCGCTCGCTTCGTAAGCTCGCGCGGACCACAGTTCGCAGGGGACCGCCCCAGCCCACGGGTGTCGCGAAGAGCCGCTCAGGGCTGCCGTCATTCACCGTCGTTCATGTCAGATAGTGGCACGACGCCTCTCGACCGCTCTCGCGGCCGAGCAAAGAACAAGGCCCAGGCTCCCGGTTCAGTACCGGTGACCTGGGCCTTTGTCTATCTACCTACTGGTGGGCGCGGACGGTTTCGAACCGCCGACATCTGCTTTGTAAGAGCAGCGCTCTACCCCTGAGCTACGCACCCGTGGAAGGAGCAACAGCCTACATGGCCCACGGGTGGGTGCCGCAAACCGATTGGTGGTGGTGGGGGGGACAGCCCTACCCCGGGGACGGTGGGTCGCCGGATCGTGGGGTGGGGTGGGGGCCTCGTAGGTTCGGGGGATCGTACGCGTTCGGTCTGGGGGGTTTCGTCATGGGTGGTCGTCGGCGTCTTCGTGGGGTGCTCGCGCTCGTGGGTGCGGGTGTCGCGATGGTCGGGGTCGTGGGGTGCGGGAGTGCCGATGTGGAGGGGGCGCCCGTGGAGCGGCGGGCGTTCGCGTTTTCCGGGGAGGTCCTCACCGTCGACTCGGACGACTCGGAGCTGGTGATCACGCCCGACGACATCGACGACGTACGGGTCGAGCGGCAGGTCGACGGGTGGGTGTTCCTGGGGGACGGGCCCCGGGCCAGTTGGGGGCTGGTGGACGGGCGGCTCACGTTGCGGGTGGACTGCGACGCCGTCGCGGCGAACTGCGGGGCCGTGCACCGCGTGCGGGTGCCCCGCGGGGTCGCCGTGTCCGTCGAGGACGACAACGGCGACGTGACCGTGGAGGGGTTCGACACCCCGCTCAAGGTGCGGTCCGACAACGGTGACGTACGGGTGCGGGAGGTGTCCGGCGCGCTCGACATCGGCAGCGAGAACGGGGACGTGACCGTCGAGGCCTCCGCCACCTCGCCCGAGGTCGTCACCCGCTCGGACAACGGCGACGTGCGGATCGCGCTGGGCGCCGTGCCCCGGCGCGTCGACATGGTCAGCGAGAACGGCGACCTGACCGTCTCCCTGCCCTCCTCCGCCGCGTACGACGTGACCGGCACCACCGAGAACGGCGACCGCCGCGTCGACGTGCCCGAGCGGCGCGGCAGCGGGCACACCGTGCGCGTGCGCAGCGACAACGGCGATGTCACGGTCCGTACGGCGAACTGATCGGCCCGTGTGTTCGTCCTTACCGGGTGGGAGAATGAACGGAACCGATCCGGACCGGGGCACGGCGGACACAGCACGGGAGAGGGACGTTGGCGGCGAGCGACGAGACAGCCCCCGGGGACAGTGCGACGCCCCGTCCCCTCACCGCGTTCCGGCTCGCCCTCGCGCTGCCGCTGCTCGCGGGTGCGCTCCTTCCGCAGGCCTTCGCCGGGGGCGGGACCCGGCGCTGGTTCGGGGGGCGCGGGGAGGGGCAGCGCGCCGAGGCGCAGGCCGCCAAGGACGCCGCGGCGGCCGCCTTCTACGAGCTCGACACCGCCCAGCGCGGGCTGCGGATCTCCATCGAGACGATCACGGCCGTGGACGATTCGCCGGAAGCCCGGCGGGCCGTCGAGGGGTTCGAGGCGCTCGGGCGGCGCATCGACGAGGTCAGCCACGTCTACATCTCCGCCGTCGACGCCCATGACCTCGACCACGACGAACTGGACGCCGCCACCGCCACACGGGCCAGGGACGAGCTGACCCGCGCCAAGGACGCACTCGACACGGTCCGCGGCGAGCTCGACCGCTTCGAGGCGGGCCTCGCGCCGCTGCTCGACCGGGCCGAGACCCAGCTCGCCCGGCTCGCCCCCGCCGCGGAGCGGGCCCGGCAGGCGCTGCGCGCGGCGAGCGACGCCCTCGACGCCGTACGGGGGAAGGGGCTGCGCGCCGACGATCTGGCCGCCCGGCTCGCGGCCCTCGGGCCCGAGCTGACCCGGCTCAACGAAGGTGCGGGCCGGCACGGCGTCCCCGAGACGCTCCAGCGCGCCGACCGGGTGCTGCGGGACGCGGAGGCGGTACGGGCCGAGGCGGAGCGGCTGCCGCAGCGGGCCGCCGAGATCGACAAGCGCCTCGTCTCGCTCCGTACCCGTGCCGAGGCGCTGACGACCCGCGCCGGGGCCGTGGAGCCGGTCCTGTCCGAGCTGCGGCGGCGGTTCACGGCCGCCTGCTGGCAGGACCTCCAGCACGTGCCGGAGCAGGCCGCCGCGACCGTACGGCAGGCGGAGGAGCGGCTCGCGGAGGCGGGCCGGGCCCGTGAGGAGCAGCGCTGGCCCGACGCGATCTCGTTCCTGTCGACCGTCCGCGCCCTGCTCGACTCGACCGACGAGGCCGTGTCGGCCGCCGGGGAGCGGCTGCGGCGGCTCGACGCCGTGGCGAAGGACCCGAAGGCGGAGATCGAGCGCACCCGGTTCACGGTGCGCGACGCCCAGCGCCTGGCCATGGAGGGCCGCAACACGCCCGATCCGCGCCATGCGCGGCCCCTCGACGAGGCCGTCGCCCGTCTCGACCGTGCGGTGGCCGGCCTGGAGGGGCGGCACCCCGACTACTGGCACTTCCTGACGGAGCTGGCGGCCGTTCGGGCCGACGCGGCCCGCGTCGTCGGCCGCATCCGGGAGGAGCGGGGCGCCGGAGCGGCTCACTGAGTCTCCGTCGCCCAGGGCCCGGGCCCTGGGCGAGCGTGTGCGCGGGCGCGGCTGAGTTCGGCCAGGTTCGCTCCGGGTGTCCACATCCCGACCCCGGGGCCTCCCCCGGTCGCGTCGGCGCCGTTAGCCTGGGCGGCATGCCTCGATACGAATACCGCTGCCGCGCCTGCGACGACACCTTCGAACTCGATCGGCCCATGGCCGAGTCCTCCGACCCCGCCGTCTGCCCCGCCGGGCACGGCGACACCGTGAAGCTGCTGTCGGCCGTGGCCGTCGGCGGGTCCGCGGGCGCCGCCCCCGCGCCGAGCGGAGGCGGAGGCGGCGGTGGCGGCGGCTGCTGCGGTGGCGGCTGCTGCGGCTGACCCCGCCTCACCGCGCCCGGCTGCGCCTGGGCGATCAGCGGGCGGCGGCGACGCGGAAGCGGCGGAGGATCTCCTCGCCGGCCGCGACGCCCCGCTCCGTGAGGACGTCGAGGTGCGGGGCGGTCCACTCCGAGTCGGCGAGTTCGCCGTGGCCCGGGCGCCAGGCCAGGTCCGCCGCGAGGAGCAGGTCGGCGTCGAGCAGGGAGTCGCCGGCGGCCAGCGTGAGCGTGGCGCCGGTGCGGCGGGCGACCTCGCGGACCGCGGCGCTCTTGGTGAGCGGCTTCGGCACGGCGTAGACCTTGCGGCCCTGGAGGGAGACGGTCCAGCCGCGGTCGCCCGCCCAGCTGCCGAAGCGGTCGAGCCAGTCCTGGGGGAGCCGCTCGCGCTCGACGACGAGGTACGCGAAGAGGTCCTCGGCGACCCGGTGCTTGCGCACCCACGACAGGTCGGTCGTCGCCGTGAGGTAGGCGCGGATCTCGGAGAGCGGCGCGCATTCGTCGGCGAGCCTGCGGAGGACGGAGGCGTGCCAGTCGGGGTCGGTGACTCCGTCGACGAGGATGTGTCCGCCGTTGGCGCAGATCGCGTACGCCGGCGCGCTGCCCGGGAGCTGGATGCGCTGGTACTGCTTGCGCGTCCGTGTCGTCGTCGGCACGAAGACGGTCTCGGCGGTGAGCCGCGCGAGGAGGTCGGCCGCGTCCTCGGTCATGTAGGAGAGCGGCTTGGACTCGTGGACCTCGACGCAGAGCAGCCGGGGCGCCAGGGCGTCGGGCATGCCGAGGGCGAGGGCCGCGGTCGAGTAGATGAGCGTGCGGTCGAGGTCGCTGGCGACCAGGGTCGTACTCACCGGGACACCACCGCCGTGCCGTCGGCGCCCGTCGCGCCCCGGGTGTATTGGGGGTGGATCAGGCCGACGCAGCTGTACGGGAGGTCGTCGACCTCCTCGACCGGTACGCCGCGCTGCTCGGCCAGCAGGCGTACGTGCGCGAGGTCGGTGCCCGCGCCGCGCTTGGCGAGGATCTTCCAGGGGACGCGGCGCAGCAGGACGCGGGTGGTCTCGCCGACGCCGGGCTTGACCAGGTTGACGTCGTGGATGCCGTACTCCTCGCTGATGCGCTCGACGGCGGCCCAGCCCTCCCAGGTGGGGGTGCGGTCGGCGGCGAGGAGTTCCTTGACGTCGGTGTCGACGGTGTCGGCGACCTCGTCGAAGCGGGCGGCGACGGCGTCGAGGAAGGCGCCGGAGACGTCGGCGCCGGCCAGCTCGCGGTAGAACTTGGCGCCGTGGAAGTCGTCCGGGCCGACGAGGTCGGCGCGCAGGACGGTCCTCGATATCAGGCCGGAGACCGTGGAGTTGAGGCAGGCGGAGGGGATCAGGAAGTCCTCGCGGGTGCCGTACGTGCGGACGCAGGAGCCGGGGTCGGCGAGGACCGCGATCTCCGGGTCGAAGCCGTCGAACTCCTTGAGGGCCTCGGCGAGTTCGCGGGTGATGGCGCCCTTGCCGGTCCAGCCGTCGACGAACACGACGTCGGCGGGGTCGTGGTGGGCGGCGAGCCAGCGCAGCGCGTTGGCGTCGATGCCGCGGCCGCGCACGATGGAGACGGCGTAGTGGGGCAGGTCGAGGCCGTGGCGGGCCTGGGCCCAGCGGCGCATGAGGACGCCCACGGGGGTGCCGGCGCGGGCGAGCGAGACGAGGACGGGGCGGCCGGGGCGCTCGGCGAGGACGGTCTCGGTGACCGTGCCGACGGCGCGGGCGATCCGGGCGGCGGAGGTCTCCAGGGCGCTGTGGAAGAGCTCCTGGTAGCGGGCGCTCGGCTGGTACTCGACGGGGAGCGATTCGGCGTAGTGGGCGCCGCCGCTCTGGATGGCTTCCTCGCGTTCCTCGGTGGGCGCCTCCAGTTCGACGTCCGAGAGGTCCTGGAGCAGCCAGCCGACCTCCTCGGGTGCGTACGAGGAGAAGGCGGGGCCGCGGAGGGGCTCGGGCAGCATGGAGCTCCTTTCGGGAGCTTCGGAGACCGGGGACGTGTGCGTGGACGTGTACGGGGTCGCGTACGGGGAGGCGTACGGGGACGGCGACGGGGCCGCAGCCGCGGAGGGGGCCCGGGTCGGCGTGCCGGGCACGTACGAGGGGACGACGGCGAGGACCACGTGCGGGACGTGCGCGGCGAGGCGGGCGAGCAGGCCGTCCGGGGCGTGCAGCTCCGGGGTGTCGGCGACGGAGTCGACGACGGCGACGACCGCGTCGAAGCCGGCGCCCGCGACGTTGTAGGCGTAGCGCTCGCCGGGACCGTCGGCGGGGGCGTCGTGGGCGGGGAAGACGAGCCGGGTGCGGATGGCGTAGCCGGGGTCGTCGACGGCGAGGACGGGCGAGCGGGTGGTGGTGGAGTACGAGACGTCGTGCCCGGCGCGCTCCAGTCCGAGGGCGAGCCGCAGCGGCGCGTACA
This sequence comes from Streptomyces sp. NPDC003327, assembly GCF_053589515.1. Classification (NCBI taxonomy): domain Bacteria; kingdom Bacillati; phylum Actinomycetota; class Actinomycetes; order Kitasatosporales; family Streptomycetaceae; genus Streptomyces; species Streptomyces sp. NPDC003327. The sequence goes on from NZ_JBSFSA010000001.1 coordinate 16,081, forward strand.
TCAGCTCCTCGAAGCCGAGGACGAGGACCCGCCGGGCGTCGCCGAGGGCCGCGGCGAGGCGCTCGGTCATGGCCGGCAGGGCCTCGTTCAGGGCGGCGGCGTGGGGTGCGGTGAAACCGTGGCGGCCGCCGTCAGGGACGGCCGCCGGCCAGCCGAGCTCGACCCGTACGGCGCGGCCGTGCCCGGCGCCGGGGTCGTGGGGCTCGCCGGATGCCTGGGGCTCCTGCCGTGCGGGGGTGCCGAGGTCCGCCGTCTCGTGGGCGGCGACGAGCGCCTGGCCCTTCTCCAGGACCCCGTCGGGCAGCCGTACGGTGCCGGCCGCGCCCGCCACCAGGTCGATGCGGGCGCCGATCTCCCGGGCGAAGGCCTCGAAGCGGCCCAGGTCGGCGGCGGAGCGCATGTCGACGAGGGCCACGACCACGTACCGCTCGCGCGGATGGCGGGCGTGCAGGTCACGGATGGTGTTGAGGACGGTGTTGCCGGTGGAGAACTCGTCGTCGACGAGGACCAGCGGGCCGTCCCCGGCGAGCAGCTTCGGGTCCTCGGGGAGCAGCAGGTGCGAGGTGGCGTGCGAGTGGGACTCCTCGAAGCCGCCCGCGCTCGGCACGCCGTCGACCGGGCGCCGGGTGGAGTGCAGGTAGGGCGCGAAGCCCATGCCGTCGGCGACCGAGTGGCCGAGGCCGGTGGCCGTCTCCGCGTAGCCGAGGACGACGCCGCGGGCGGTCTCGGCCGGGCCGAGGAGGTCCCGGACGCGCAGGCCGAGGGCGAAGCCCGAGCCGTACACGACGGAGGGCCGCTGCGGCACGTGCTTGCCGAGCACGCTGGAGACCAGCAGGTGCGCGCGCTTGGGGTTGCGACGCAGTGCGAGGCCCAACAGGGCCGGTAGCTCCTCGCCGCCGATCAGTTCGACGCCCAGTCGCTCCGCGACCCACGTTCCGGTCCACACCACGTCGTCGACGTCCCTTCGTCAGCCGGCCAGGCCGGCGGTGAGCAGTTCCACGAAGCCGACGTCCTCCGCGGCGACGCCGAAGACCTCGGCGCGCAGGAGCGTGCGCTCGGCCCAGGCGCGGTGCGGCTTCACTTCGTTCATCTTGTTCGTGTACACGGAGCGGAGCACTCCGCCACCACCCTGTTCCGGCCGCAGAATGTCCTGCGCGTCGCTCCACTCCTCGTGGCTGACGACGGAGAGCGCGTGGACGGGCAGCACGTGGGTGGGGTGGATGCAGGTCTTGCCGAGCAGTCCGTTGGCGCGGTCGAGTTCGATCTCGCGCAGTAGTCCGTCCAGGTCGTGCTCGATGAGGGCGGTGCGCAGGTCCTCGGCGCGGCCCTCCAGGAAGGGGCTGCGGCGCAGCTGTGGCTTGAACATGCGCTCGCCGGGGCGGAAGTACTCCCAGACGGGGCCGGTGATGGTGAATCCGGAGCCGTCGGCGCGGCCGAGGACGTTGACGACGTCGGCGATGACGTGGGCGACGACCTTGACGTCGTACGCGGTCATGTCGGGCGAGCGGCGCAGGCCGTAGGCGGAGCAGAAGTCGGTGACGCCGAGGCGCAGGGCGAGGACGCGGTCGCGGTGCTTCTCGGTGATGGCGGCGATGCCGGCGAGGGTCTCGGCCCGGGTCTCCAGGTGGAGGAGCTCGGGGGACTCCAGGACGGGCATGGCGAAGAGGCGGCGGCCGCTGGTGCGCTCGGCCCGGGTGAGCGCGTCGAGGAAGGCGTGGCCGCGTGCCTCGGTGAACTTGGGCAGTACGAATCCGGACAGCAGGCGAACCGTTTCGCCGAGCCGGTCGACGAGGTCGGTGATCTGGCGCGGCTCGCGGACCCGGATGAAGAGGAGGGGCAGGTCCGCGGCCGGGTCGGCGTCCGCGGCGGTGTCGGCGGCCGCCGCGGAGTCCTGGTCGGCGCGGGGGCCCGGGGCGGTGCCGGCGTCCGTCCGGCGGCCGGCCGCGAGGTCGGCGAACTGGTGGACGAGGTTCGTCTCGCCCGCCTCCACGTCGGCGTCGCTGATGGAGTCCTCGAGGCACAGCACCATGGAGGCCACTCCGCGGGCGGCCTGCTTGCGCACGTCGTCGGCGAGCCGGGGCCGGGTGGCCGGGCTGTAGAGCGTGGCGCCGAGGGCCACGGCGAGCGTGCGCGCGGGCGAGTCCGCCGTGAAGACAGCGGGCTCGCGGTGGAACAGCCCTGCCCGCACAGCGGACGGGATGTGTCCGAAATGACGCATGTAACTCCCCCGACTGACCCTCTGGGCCCTGACGACACGTGGCCGGTAATAGTACGTAGGTACGGGTGTCCGTAGTTCCCTCACCGCATGAAATTCAGGTAACTCGTCAGCATCCGTCGCCTCTCTCCGGTATCGGTGGTGCCCCCGCGTTGTCCGCGGGTCGACCGGGAGGGCAGGATTGCGGTCATGACGCACGCGATGCTGAAGGGCTCCAACGTCCCTCTCGACACCGCGGCCGTACGGGCCGTGCTCCGCTGGACCCCGGGCCCCGGGGTCCCCGACGTGGACGCCTCGGCCCTGTTGCTCGGCCCCGACGGCCGCGTGCGGTCCGACGAGGACTTCGTCTTCTACAACCAGCCGCGCCACCCCTCCGGGCTCGTGCGGCGGCTGCCGAAGAAGCGGGACGCCGACGGGCTGACGGACACGGTCGAGGCCGACCTCGGCTCCCTCGAGCCGTCCGTCGACCGGGTGGTGGTGGCCGCCTCCTCCGACGGCGGCACCTTCCGCTCCGTGACGGACCTGCGGATCCTGGTCTACGACGCGGGCGCCGGGGCCGGTCGCGAGCCGCTGGCGCTGTTCGACGTGACCGCGGAGACCGGCGAGGAGACGGCCGTCATCTGCGGCGAGCTGTACCGGCGCGGGGAGGGCTGGAAGTTCCGCGCGGTGGGCCAGGGCTACCCGACCGGCCTCGTGGGCCTCGCCACCGACTTCGGGATCTCCGTCGACGAGGACGCGGAGGAGAGCGGCGCGGCAGGCACGGCGGGCGACTCCGGCGCCGGCGGGGCCACCGCGGCCTCCGGCGGCGGCACGGGCGGCGGTGCGGCCGATCCGGACGCGACCGTCGTGCACGCTCCCGTACCGCCTCGGCCGGCCCAGCCCCCCGTACCGCCGCAGCCGACCGCTCCGCCCGCCTACGGCTACCCCCAGCAGCCGACGAACGCCCCCGGGCCCGCCTACGGCTATCCGCAGCCGGTGGCCGCGGCGCAGGAGCCGCGGGCGGCCGAGTTCCGCATGCCGCCCATGGGCCCGCAGTTCATCCGCCCGTAGGCGCGGCTCCGACGACGGAGCAACCGACGGGGCCTCCCGTAACGGCACCGCTCAGGCCTTGGTCTTGTAGCCGCGCCCCCACTGGAGGCCCCAGCCGTAGAGCCGGTCCAGCTCGGCCTGGAAGCCGTAGACGAACCGGACCTCGCGGCGGACCGTCAGCTCGCCCTTGACGCTCTCCACGGAGAAGATCGCGCAGGAGCGGGCCTGCGGCGCGCGCTCGTCGAGCTGGATCTCGATCCGGGGCCCGCTGCTCGGATGGAGCGTGACCGTGGCGTGCGTACGGTCGAAGGCGGGCGTCTGGTCGTAGATGTACGCGAAGAACAGCAGGCGCTTGATCTCGTCCTTGTGGTCGAGGTTGACGAAGATCGTCTCCCCCGACGAGCCGCCGAACCGGTCGTCGCCGCTCAGCTTCACGTACGGCGCCGCGTTCAGGTCGCCGAAGAAGCCGCCGAGCGGCTGGACCACGCCCTTGCTGCCGTCCTTGAGCTCGTAGAGGCAGCCCAGGTCCAGGTCGACGTTGACCACGCCCTGGGTGTGGGCCTGGACGACCTCGGGCTTGAACAGCTGGGAGGGGTTGCGCAGGAGCCGGCCGCTCTGGCGGGAGCGGCCCTCGATGTCGGAGGTCCGCATCCGCCAGGAGAGGTTGACCCGGAGGTTGCCGGCGGCCGCGCCCTGCTGGGTGAGCGAGACCGTCGGGCGCCGACGCGTCAGGTCGATCGTGTTCGCCGCGGCGCCGCCGAAGTCGTAGCGCGCCGTCTGCCCAGGAAACAGCCTGTCCCAGAAGGCCATGGCCTCCACCCCCCACACTCTTCACCACACCGGTCACGCGTGCACCGCGCACATGCCTGCGGGGCGGCCGGGTGCTCCGGCCGCCCCGCAGTGAAGCGTTCCTCATTGTCCGGGGTGTCACACCCCGGCGGTCACCTCGGTCTTGTCGCCCGAGGAGCCCGCTCCGCCCCCGGCCGCCGCGAGGGCCTTGTTGCGGCGGACCGAGGACCAGAAGGACCAGGCGATCAGCGCGACACCGATGAGGCCGGTGACGACCTCGGGGATCTGGTACCGGATGCTGACCATGAGGATCACGGCCAGCGCGCCGATGGCGTAGTGGGCGCCGTGCTCCAGGTAGACGTAGTCGTCGAGGGTGCCCTGGCGGACCAGGTAGACCGTCAGCGAACGGACGTACATGGCGCCGACGCCGAGGCCGAGCGCCATCAGGACGATGTCGTTGGTGATGGCGAAGGCGCCGATGACGCCGTCGAAGGAGAACGACGCGTCGAGGACCTCGAGGTAGAGGAACATGAAGAACGCGGCCTTGCCGGCCAGCTGGATCGCGGAGACCTGCTTGCCGCTGCGCCTGGCCTCTTCCTCGGCCTCGTGCTCGCGCTCCTCTTCCTCCTCCAGCTTGTTCTCGAAGTAGCCGGAGAGGCCTCCGACGACGAGGTACGTGATGAGACCGAAGACGCCGGAGAGCAGGACGGTCGAGGCCTTGTCGACGTGCGTGCCGCCGTGCTGGTGGGCCTGGGTCGCGAAGGTCATGGCGCTGATGGCCAGGACGATCAGGGCGATGCAGACGGAGAGCATGTCGATCTTGCCGAGCTTGGCGAGGGGGCGCTCCAGCCAGCCCAGCCACTTGATGTCGCGGTCCTCGAAGATGAAGTCGAGGAAGATCATCAGCAGGAACATGCCACCGAAGGCGGCGATCGACGGGTGGGCGTCGGTCACGAGCTGCTCGTAGCGCTCGGCGTCGTTCAGCGCGAGGTCGACGGCCTCGATGGGGCCGATCTTGGCGCTGATGGCGACGATGACGACGGGGAAGACCAGCCGCATGCCGAAGACGGCAATCAGGATGCCGATCGTGAGGAAGATCTTCTGCCAGAAGGCATTCATCTTCTTCAGGATTCCGGCGTTGACCACCGCGTTGTCGAAGGACAGCGAGATCTCGAGGATGCACAGGATCGCGACGATCCCGAACGCTTCCCACCCCCCGTAGAGCACCGCTGCGACCAGGCCGAGCGCAGTGATCGCGAACGACCAGCCGAAGGTTTTCAGAACCACTGTCTACCCCATCGTTTTAAGTACGCGTCTTTACGAAACGTTGACCCCGAAGTCTAGAGCGATGCCCCGGAGGCCGGACGCGTACCCCTGACCAACCGCCCGGAACTTCCATTCGCCGTTGTAGCGGTAGAGCTCACCGAAGATCATCGCGGTCTCGGTGGAGGCGTCCTCGGAGAGGTCGTAGCGGGCGAGCTCCTGGCCGTCGGCCTGGTTCACGACGCGGATGAAGGCGTTGCTGACCTGGCCGAAGGTCTGGCCCCGGTTGTCGGCCTCGTGGATCGAGACCGGGAAGATGATCTTGTCGCAGTGGGCCGGCACCTTGCCGAGGTCGACGATCAGCGACTCGTCGTCGCCGTCACCTTCGCCGGTGAGGTTGTCGCCGGTGTGCTCGACGGAGCCCTCGGGGCTGCGGAGCTGGTTGTAGAAGACGAAGTACTCGTCCCCGAGCACCCGGCCCGCCTGGCACAGCAGGGCGCTCGCGTCGAGGTCGAAGGGGGCTCCGGTGGTGGAGCGCGCGTCCCAGCCGAGTCCCACGAGGACCTGGGTGAGGTTGGGTGCGGCCTTGGAGAGGGAGACGTTGCCTCCCTTGGCGAGCGTGACGCCCATGGTGATCGGTTCCTCCCCGGTGTGTCCTGCCGTGCTGCGGTCCTGCGGGTCCTGCGGTCGTGCGGGTCCTACGGCCGTGCGGGTCCTGCGGCGGTGTCGTGGTGCGGTGCGCCGGTGCCGCGTCGGCGCCGTGGAGTGGTCGTTCCCCCTGTGGCCACCGAGGCACGTCCGGCGCCGCACGGGACGTGCGGCGCCGGACGGTGCGAACGGCTCGGGTCAGACGTTGACGCCGAAGTCCTGCGCGATGCCGCGCAGGCCCGAGGCGTAGCCCTGACCGACGGCGCGGAACTTCCACTCCGCACCGTGGCGGTACAGCTCGCCGAAGACCATGGCGGTCTCGGTCGAGGCGTCCTCGGAGAGGTCGTACCGGGCGATCTCGGCGCCGCCGGCCTGGTTCACGACGCGGATGAACGCGTTGCGGACCTGGCCGAAGGACTGCTGGCGGTTCTCGGCGTCGTAGATGGACACCGGGAAGACGATCTTGGCCACGTCGGCGGGCACGCCGGCGAGGTTGACCTTGACCTGCTCGTCGTCGCCCTCGCCCTCGCCGGTGAGGTTGTCACCGGTGTGCTCGACGGAGCCGTCGGCGCTCTTGAGGTTGTTGAAGAAGACGAAGTCCTGGTCGTTGCGGACCTTGCCCTCCTCGCTCACCAGGATGGCGCTGGCGTCGAGGTCGAAGTCCGTACCGGTGGTGGTGCGGACGTCCCAGCCCAGACCGACGGTCACGGCGGTGAGGCCAGGGGCCTCCTTGGTCAGCGAGACGTTGCCGCCCTTGCTGAGGCTGACTCCCACGAGTCCCTCCATAGGTTTCCAGGGGCAGCGCCCCCAGTCGTGCGTTGGCATCGGATCAACGACTGGATCCTAGTGACGGGTTCCCCGTCGAAACAGGCGATTCGCCCGGAGATTCGCCCGGAGATTCGACGGTGTCGCTCTTCGGGCGGTGGGGCGGCCGGCTCAGAGGGTGTCGAGGGCCTTGACGTACTCGCCGAGGTCCCGGGCGTCCGGGAGGGCGTTGACGACGGTCCAGCGGACCACGCCCTCCTTGTCGATGATGAAGGTGCCGCGCACCGCGCAGCCCTTCTCCTCGTCGAAGACGCCGTACGCGCGCGAGGCCTCGCCGTGCTTCCAGAAGTCGGAGAGCAGCGGGTAGTCCAGGCCCTCCTGCTCGGCGAAGACGCGCAGGGTGTGAATGGAGTCGTTGGAGACGGCGAGGAGCTGCACGTCGTCGTTGACGAACTTCGGCAGGTTGTCGCGCAGCTCGCACAGCTCGCCGGTGCAGACACCGGTGAAGGCGAACGGGTAGAAGAGCAGCACCACGTTCTTCTCTCCGTGGAAGTCGGAGAGCCGCACCGAGCGGCCGTGGTTGTCCTTGAGCTCGAAGTCCGGGGCCTTGGAGCCGACCTCGATCGCCATCGCGCACGCTTCCCTTCGACGGGGCCCACCCGTTGGGCCGAATCGGTGACCCCACCCTACGGCCTGCGCACGAAAGCCCCCGCCGGTGGCCCGGCGGGGGCTTCTCGCAGCTGGGGGGATCAGCGCTTGGGGGTGGCCAGGCGGGTGCCCGTCCAGTCCTTGGCGACGCTGATGCTCTTGGTCTGGGAGAGACCAGCTGTCTGCGCGGCATCGTTGATGTCGGACGGCTCGATGTAGCCGTCACGGCCGGTCTTCGGAGTCAGCAGCCAGATCATGCCGCCGTCCTCCAGGAGACCGATGCTGTCCACCAGGGCGTCGGTGAGATCACCGTCCTCGTCACGGAACCAGAGGACGACCACGTCGGCGACGTCGTCGTAGTCCTCGTCCACAAGGTCCTGGCCGATGATGGACTCGATGCCTTCACGGAGATCCTGGTCGACGTCGTCGTCGTAGCCGATCTCCTGGACCACCTGTCCGGGCTCGAACCCCAGCCTTGCAGCCGGGTTGGTCCGCTCCTCCGCGTGGTCCGCGGTCGCGCTCACGGCTTGCCTCCTGATCATGTATCGGAAAATGCTCGGGCCACGCGTGTGCGCGCGGCGCTGGCCGTAGTCCACACGTGCCGGGCCTGATCGCGCAAGTACCCGGCCGTCGAGACCGCCGAAACGGTGACGTTTGGGGCCGTCTCGCCGCAACTTCCGGCTCGCTTGTACCCCGCCTCGTGATCAGGCACACACGAATCGTCCCGCTCTGCGGGCTTCTGAGTCTTCAGTCTGCCGAACGGAAGGGCGAAACGCATGCGCGAGTTGGGCGTAAGGTTGCGATTTGACCGATCACGGCACCCCGGGAGGGTTACCCCTCGGTAAAGATGACGTTTGGCGTCGGCGGGGTACACGATGGAACATCCCGGCTTCAGCGGGGCTCCCCTCCCCCGTGGGGTTCCGCCCGACCAGCGAAGGAACAGCGTGGCTCCCGGATCCGATCGCAGCCCGATCATCATTGGCGGCCTTCCCAGCCAGGTCCCGGATTTCGACCCCGAAGAGACGCAGGAGTGGCTCGACTCCCTCGACGCCGCCGTCGACGAGCGGGGCCGGGAACGGGCTCGGTACCTCATGCTCCGGCTGATCGAGCGGGCCCGCGAGAAGCGCGTGGCCGTGCCCGAGATGCGCAGCACGGACTACGTGAACACCATCGCCACGCGGGACGAGCCCTTCTTCCCGGGCAACGAGGAGATCGAGCGCAGGGTCCTCAACGCCACCCGCTGGAACGCGGCCGTGATGGTCTCGCGGGCCCAGCGCCCGGGGATCGGGGTCGGCGGCCACATCGCGACCTTCGCCTCCTCGGCCTCCCTCTACGACGTCGGCTTCAACCACTTCTTCCGCGGCAAGGACGAGGGCGACGGCGGCGACCAGATCTTCTTCCAGGGGCACGCCTCCCCCGGCATCTACGCCCGCGCGTACCTGCTGGACCGGCTCGACGAGACCCAGCTCGACGCCTTCCGCCAGGAGAAGTCGAGGTTCCCGAACGGCCTCTCCTCGTATCCCCACCCGCGGCTGATGCCGGACTTCTGGGAGTTCCCGACGGTGTCGATGGGCCTCGGCCCGCTCGGCGCGATCTACCAGGCGCGGATGAACCGCTACATGGAGGCGCGCGGGATCGCCGACACCTCGAAGTCGCACGTCTGGGCGTTCCTCGGCGACGGCGAGATGGACGAGGTCGAGTCGCTCGGCCAGCTCTCCATCGCCGCCCGCGAGGGCCTGGACAACCTCACCTTCGTCGTCAACTGCAACCTCCAGCGGCTCGACGGCCCGGTGCGCGGCAACGGCAAGATCATCCAGGAGCTGGAGTCGATCTTCCGGGGCAACGGCTGGAACGTCATCAAGCTGATCTGGGACCGCTCCTGGGACCCGCTGCTGGCGCAGGACCGCGACGGCATCCTGGTGAACAGGCTGAACACCACCCCGGACGGGCAGTTCCAGACGTACGCCACGGAGACCGGTGGCTACATCCGCGAGCACTTCTTCGGCGACGACCACCGGCTGCGGGCCATGGTCGAGGGCATGTCGGACGACCAGATCCTCCACCTCGGGCGCGGCGGCCACGACCACAAGAAGATCTACGCGGCCTACGCGGCGGCGAAGGCGCACACGGGCCAGCCGACCGTGATCCTCGCCCAGACGGTCAAGGGCTGGACGCTGGGCCCGAACTTCGAGGGCCGCAACGCGACCCACCAGATGAAGAAGCTGACGGTCGACGACCTCAAGCGCTTCCGCGACCGGCTGCACATCCCGGTGCCGGACAAGGAGCTGGAGGAGGGACTGCCGCCGTACTACCACCCGGGGCGGGACTCCGAGGAGATCCAGTACATGCACGACCGCCGCAAGGCGCTCGGCGGGTACGTGCCGACGCGGGTCGTGCGGGCGAAGCCGCTGGTCCTCCCCGAGGACAAGACCTACGCGGCGGTGCGCAAGGGCTCGGGGCAGCAGTCGATCGCGACGACGATGGCCTTCGTCCGGCTGCTCAAGGACCTGATGCGGGACAAGGAGATCGGCAAGCGCTTCGTGCTGATCGCGCCGGACGAGTACCGGACGTTCGGCATGGACTCCTTCTTCCCGAGCGCCAAGATCTACAACCCGCTGGGGCAGCAGTACGAGGCGGTGGACCGCGAACTGCTCCTGGCGTACAAGGAGTCGCCGACGGGCCAGATGCTGCACGACGGCATCTCCGAGGCGGGCTGCACGGCCTCGCTGATCGCGGCCGGCTCGGCGTACGCCACCCACGGCGAGCCGCTGATCCCGGTGTACGTCTTCTACTCGATGTTCGGTTTCCAGCGGACCGGCGACCAGTTCTGGCAGATGGCCGACCAGCTGGCGCGGGGCTTCGTGCTCGGCGCCACCGCCGGCCGGACGACGCTGACCGGTGAGGGCCTTCAGCACGCGGACGGTCATTCGCACCTCCTCGCTTCGACGAACCCGGCCTGCGTCTCCTACGACCCGGCGTTCGGTTTCGAGATCGCGCACATCGTCAAGGACGGTCTGCGCAGGATGTACGGCCCGGAGGCCGAGGACGTCTTCTACTACCTGACGGTCTACAACGAGCCGATCCAGCACCCGGCCGAGCCCGAGGACGTGGACGTGGAGGGCATCCTCCACGGCATCCACCGCTTCAAGGCCGGCGAGGCGGGCTCGGTCCCGGCGCAGATCATGGCCTCGGGCGTCGCCGTGCCGTGGGCGATCGAGGCCCAGCGGATCCTGGCCGAGGAGTGGAACGTCCGGGCCGACGTCTGGTCCGCGACGTCCTGGAACGAGCTGCGCCGCGAGGCCGTGGCCGTCGAGGAGCACAACCTGCTCCACCCGGACGAGGAGCAGCGCGTCCCGTACGTGACGCGGAAGCTCCAGGGTGCCGAGGGACCGTTCGTGGCGGTCTCGGACTGGATGCGGTCCGTGCCGGACCAGATCTCCCGCTGGGTGCCCGGCGCCTACACCTCGCTGGGCGCGGACGGCTTCGGCTTCGCGGACACCCGGGGCGCCGCCCGCCGCTTCTTCCACATCGACGCCCAGTCGATCGTCCTCGCGGTGCTGACCGAGCTGGCCCGCGCGGGCAAGGTCGACCGCTCGGCGCTGAAGCAGGCCGTGGACCGCTATCAGCTGCTCGACGTGGCCGCCGCCGACCCGGGCGCCGCGGGCGGCGACGCCTGACGGCCGGGCCGCCGGCACGGACCGGCTGGTGAAGGGCGGTGGGACCGGTGGTCCCGCCGCCCTTCGGCGTTCCTTACGATGCCCGGCATGTCCATCGACAAGGAACGCTGGGAAGAGCGCACCCAGACACCGCTGCTGGTGCTGGCCGTGGCCTTCGGCATCGCCTACGCCGTGCCGATCGTGGCCCCGGACGCCGCGCCGTGGGTGCACCGGTGGTGCAACCACGTCGAGTGGGCGGTCTGGGCCGCCTTCGCCCTGGACTATCTGGTGCGGTTGACCGTCTCCCCGGCCCGCTGGGCGTTCGTGCGCTCCCACCCCCTGGATCTGATCGCGGTCCTGCTGCCGATGGTGCAGCCGCTGCGGCTGCTGCGGTTGGTCTCCACGCTCCTCCTCGTGGGCCGGCGGGCCCGGATGGCCCCGCAGATCACGCTCACCACGTATGTGGCGGGCGCGGTGGTCGGCCTGCTGATGTTCGGTTCGCTCGCGGTGCTGCACGTCGAGCGGGACGCCCCGGACGGCAACATCAGGACCCTCGGGGACGCGGTCTGGTGGTCCTTCACCACGATGACGACCGTCGGCTACGGCGACCACGCCCCGACCACGGGCCTCGGCCGGGTCCTCGCGGTGGGCCTGATGCTCTCCGGGATCGCCCTGCTCGGTGTGGTCACCGCCAACATCGCGGCGTGGTTCATCTCCCGCTTCGAGCGGGACGACGCCGTGGAACGCCGGCAGACGGAACTCCTGGAGTCGCTGACCCGCGAGGTGCGGGAGCTGCGCTCGGAGGTGGCCCGGCTCTCCGCGCCGCCGGAGCCGCCGGCCCGGCCGGAAGCGCCGGCCGCGCCGCCCACGCCGCTCGCGCCGCCCGCGCCACGGGGGCCCGGCGGGCCCGAGGTCCCGGCGCCTACCGCTCCCACAGCTTGAACGCTCTGACCTCGTACGGGGTCTGCGGCACCCAGGTCCCCCGCCCCGGGTACGTCTCGAACTCGCCCGTCTCCTCGCACTCCGCCGACTGGTACGTCGTGACCGGCCGTCCCGTCCGGTTGGCGAGGGACTGGGCCGAGGCTCCGGCCGGCAGGACGACGCAGCTGTCGATGTCCGTCGTGGCCAGTTCGTACGCCCTGGACTTCCCCTTGAAGTCGGGCCGCGGCCAGAGGCAGAGCGCCCCGGGCCCACAGGTCCCGAGCACGGTGCCCCGCGCCCCGGCGGACGCCTCCGCCCCGCTGCCGGCCGGGACCGCCGCCGCGGGCAGCGCCGCCGCGGGCAGTGCCGTCAGCAGGGCGGCAACCAGCACCACGCCGAACGGCAGTGCCCCGAAGGGCAGTGCGCCGAAGGGCAGTGCGCGTCGCTTCACCTTCACGTTCATGTCTTCCAACCCCCGATGCCGTCGATCATTGTCACTCTCTGTAATCAATACTCTGACCGACGTCACACCCCGTTGAGAAGAGGGCCAAAGCTTCTCCACCCGAACGGGTGATACGACACGGCGGCCCCCTCGGATCCGAAGATCCCGAGAGGGCCGCCGAAGCGCCGACACGGGGGCGTCAGATGTGGGCCGCGCCCGCGCCCGCCTCCGCGTTCTCGCCGCGCTTGGTCAGCGTGGCCACCAGGGCCGCGACCACCGCGACGACGCCCGCGACGGTGAAGGCCAGACCCATGCCCTCCAGGAAGGTGTCGTGGATGACCCCGCCGATCTTGGCGAAGACCTCGGGCGTCATGCCGGGCGCCTGCGCGATGCCCGGCGGGACCATGCCGAACTCGGCGGCCTCCTCCAGGGCCGGGTTCGGCGGCACCGGGATGCCGGCGGCCTGCCAGTTCTCCTCGAAGGAGCCCGCGACCTTGGAGGACATGACGGCGCCGAGCACCGCCGTGCCGAGCGCGCCGCCGACCTGCATGGCGGCCTGCTGCAGACCGCCGGCGACGCCGGAGAGCTCCAGCGGCGCGTTGCCGACGATGACCTCGGTGGCGCCGACCATGACCGGGGCGAGGCCCAGGCCGAGGAGCGCGAACCAGAGGGACATCGCGAGCGTGCTCGTACCGGCCGAGAGGGTGATCATGCCGAACATCGCGACGGCCGTGCAGACCATGCCGCCGACCAGCGGCACGCGCGGGCCGAACCGGGTGATCAGGGCGCCCGCCAGCGGCGAGGAGACGATCATCATCGCGGTCAGCGGGAGCAGGTGCATGCCGGCGTCGATCGGGCCCTGCCCCTTCACGCCCTGCAGGTAGAACGTCACGAAGAAGAGGCCGCCCATGAAGGCGAAGGCCATCAGGACCATCAGCACCACACCGGCCGACAGCGGCACCGAGCGGAACATCGCCAGCGGGATCAGCGGCTCCTTGACCTTGGTCTCCCAGAAGGCGAAGACCGCGAAGAGGAACAGCGCGCCGATCAGGCAGCCCCAGGTGTAACCGCTGGCCCAGCCCCAGTCGGCACCGGCCTTGATGAGGCTCCATACGAGCGAGCCCATGGCGCCGGAGAGCAGCACGATGCCGAGGACGTCGAAGGAGCGCGGCGCGTTCTCGGCGCGGTGGTCGTTGAGGATGACCAGGCCGAGGACGAGCGCGAGGACGCCGACGGGCACGTTGATGAAGAAGACGGACTGCCAGCTGACGTGCTCGACGAGGAAGCCGCCGAGGATCGGGCCGCCGGCGGTCGAGGCGCCGATGACCATGCCCCAGATGCCGATGGCCATGTTCAGCTTCTCGGCGGGGAAGGTGGCGCGGAGCAGGCCGAGCGCGGCCGGCATCAGCAGCGCCCCGAAGAGGCCCTGGAGGACGCGGAAGGCGATCACGGCCCCGATGGACTCGGAGAGGCCGATCGCGCCCGAGGCGGCGGCGAAGCCCGCGATGCCTATGAGGAAGGTCTGCCGGTGGCCGAAGCGGTCACCGAGCTTGCCCGCGGTGATCAGGGCGACGGCGAGCGCGAGCAGATAGCCGTTGGTGATCCACTGGAGCTGGTCCAGGGAGGCGCCGAGGTCGGCCTGGATGGCGGGGTTGGCGATGGCGACGATCGTGCCGTCGAGCGCGACCATCATCACGCCGACGGCAACGGCGAACAGGGTCAGCCAGGGGTGGCCGCGCAGGCCCTTCGCCGGGCCCGGCACGGGTTCCCGGGCACCCCCCTGACCCTGCGGGGTCTTGTCCACGGTGGTCTGACTAGTCATGGAAGGAGGCTAGTGACAGTCACTGACAATTGACAAAGCGATTCACGCGTCGGTAACTGTCACGTAGCTCACAGGTACGCTGAGCTGGACGAAACCCCCGAAAAGAGGCCCCGAACGTGACCCCGCCCGCACCCGGTCTCCGCGAGCGGAAGAAGCAGCGCACCCGCGACGCGTTGATCCGGGAGGCCCTGGAGCTCTTCACGAGCCAGGGATACGAGCGGACGACCGTCGACGAGATCGTCGACGCCGTCGAGGTCTCCCAGCGCACCTTCTTCCGCTACTTCTCCTCCAAGGAGGAGGTCGCCTTCGCCGTGCAGCAGATGGTGGAGGAGCGGTTCGTCCGGACGCTCGCCCTGCGGCCCCCCGAGGAGGGCCCCTTCGACGCGATGCGGAACGCCGTCCTCGGCTCCTGGGACGACCTCGGCGAGGCGATCGCCGAGATCATCCCCGTCGAGCTGCACCTGCGCACCTACCGGATGATCGAGTCGACGCCCGCGCTGCTCGCCGCCCATCTGCGGCGCTCCACCGAGATGGAGGACGCCATCGCGCGCCTGATCGCCGACCGCGAGGGCCTCGACGTGGACGCGGACCCGCGTCCCCGGATCGCGGTGGCCGCGTTCAGCGGCGTGATGAGGGTCACGGGCCAGATGTGGGGGCGCGGCGGCGACCAGAGTCTGGCCGCGATCCGGGCGCTCACCGAGCGGTACCTCGACCACCTCAACCCGGCCCTCGCCCGGCACTGGCGGGACGCCACCAAGCCGTACGACGCCAAGAAACCGCACGACGCCACGAAACCGTAGGACGCCACCGAGCCCGGGGTACGCGGCGGGGTGACCGCCGGCGCGGACGCCGCTCCGCCGCCCGGCGACCCGTAGGATCCGGCCACCCGCACCCCGTAGGGTGGCGGCCCGTGACCTCAGCCGACGTCCCGCCCGCCCTCGCCGTCGCCCGCACCCTGATCGTGCTGGCCGTCGCCCTCGTGCTCCTCGCGACCACCGGGTGGACGACGATCCGGCACCAGCCCGCCCCCGGCCTCTCCCGCGAGGCCGCGCTCGCCGCCTGGGCCCGGGAGCGGATCGACCACCGCCCGCCGCCGAGCCCGTACGGCGCCGCCGCCGGTACCGTCGCCGCGTTCTTCGCCCGGCTCGGACCGGCCGGATCCGAGCGGCTCGCCGAGCGGCACCCGCTGGTCGTCGGCAACCTCAACGGTGCCCCCCTCGCCCTGCGCTACCGCGCCAACCGCATCTCCCTCGGTCGCGCGCTCGACGCCGAGCGGAGCCGGGTCGACGACGCCCGGCTCACCGCCGACGGGCGCCACGAGGCGCTCCGGCGCGTGCACCGCTTCGCCTCCCTCCTGCGCCCCGGCCGCAGGATCCTCGCCTTCGACCCGACCGGCCGGGGCCGCGCGGCCGAGGTCCTCGGGGACCTGGAACGGGCCGAGCGGGTGTCCGTGGTCGTGCCCGGCGTCGACACGAACCTCCTCACCTTCCAGAAGACCCACAACCGGTACGGGGCCCCCGCCGGCATGGCCGCGGCGCTGTACGACGCCGAGCGCCGCGCCGCGCCCGGCACCCGGGTCGCCGTCATCGCCTGGGCCGACTACACCGCGCCCGCCGGGGTCGGCGTCGACGCGGTCACCGGCCGGCTCGCCGCGCACGGGGCCGAGCGGCTCGTCGGGCTCGTCGACGCGCTCC
Source organism: Streptomyces sp. NPDC003327 (assembly GCF_053589515.1). Classification (NCBI taxonomy): domain Bacteria; kingdom Bacillati; phylum Actinomycetota; class Actinomycetes; order Kitasatosporales; family Streptomycetaceae; genus Streptomyces; species Streptomyces sp. NPDC003327. The sequence goes on from NZ_JBSFSA010000001.1 coordinate 31,973, forward strand.
CCGGGACCGCCCCGGTGGCGCTCTTCTGCCACAGCTACGGCTCCGTGCTGTGCGGCCTCGCCGCGCACCGGCTGCCCTCCCGGGTGGCCGACCTGGCGGTCGCGGGCAGCCCCGGGATGCGGGTGGAGCGGGCGGCGGACCTCGGCACCCGGGCCCGGATCTGGGCGATGCGGGACGCGGAGGACTGGATCGCGGACGTGCCGTACGTGGCGGTCGGCGGGGTCGGCCACGGCGCCGACCCGGTCGAGCCGGAGTTCGGGGCGCGGCTGCTCTCGGCGGGCGGGGCGGCGGGTCACAGCGGCTATTTCGAGCCGGGGACGGAGAGCCTCGGCAACTTCGCGGCGATAGGGACGGGAGCCTACGACCGCCTGGTCTGCGCACATGCCGACAGCGCTTGCCACGACGGAATCTTCGGGCCGGACGGCCGCTGACCGGTGCGGGAAAGGCCCGGACGCGCGTAGATCGCAGAATTTCCGGACCTTTCGGAGGGGCGACGCGGGCGCGGGCGCCGCATACGATGAGGCGCATGGGTGATGTGCTGGCCGGAATTCATGCCGCCTGGGAGTTCGAGAGCGACGCCCTCGTCATCCGCTTCGATCGGGGGATCATCCGCACGCCGAGGCTCTTCCAGGCACTGCGCGAGCGACGCGTGCCGCACCGGGCCCTGGCGTCCGTGACGCTGACGCCCGGCAGGCGGGGCACCGTCGTGCTGCACGCCGTGCCGCGGCCGGGCGCCGATCCGCTGATGGAGGCGGCCGCGGGGCAGCTCAAGGAGAGCTGCGACCCGTACCGGCTGGTGCTGCCGGCGGACCGCGAGACGCTCGCCGAGTACTACCGGGACGAGCTGCGGGCGCTCCTCGCGCCCGACGCGCGGGAGCCGGCCGAGGGCTTCCTCGTGGCGCCGCCGGAGGGGCCGCGGTCCTTCAAGGCGTACGACGGCAAGGCGACCTTCGACGGGCGCGGCGAGGTGTCGTTCCGCTGGTTCTCGACGGCGGCCTCCTCGACGAAGTGGAAGGCGGGCGACCAGACGTTCCCGGTACGGGAGCTCGGCGGGGTCGAGTGGCGCTCGCCCGACGTGCTCGACGGGTACCTGCGGCTGGTGCCGCGCGGCGGGGAGCCGCGGGCGGCCCAGCCGGACCACGACCCGGCCTCCGTCGTCTTCGGCCTCGGGTACGGCCCGGTCCACGAGTCGCTGCCGTTCGCCGCGGCCGTCCTCGCGGCGATCCGCGGCAGCGGCGACCGCACCCCGGTCGCGGTGACGGCCTCCACGGCGGGCCGCGGCAATGCCTCGCTGGACCCCGGCGCCGTAGCTGAAAGGATTCGGCACCTGGGCGAACTGCACCGGGCGGGGCTGGTGACGGACGAGGAATTCACGGCGAAGAAGGCGGAACTCCTGGCGGAGCTCTGACGCGGGGGGGCCGGGTGCGGGCGCCCTGCGGCGCCGCGGCTCCGGGCCCCTCGTGGGGCCGAGGCCTGGCCGCAGGCCTCCGCGCGGCGGCGCCCATGCGGCCCGTGCGGCCCGTGCGGCCGAGCGGCCCCTCCGGTCCGGGCGCCCGAGCGGCCGCCGCCCGGGCCGCCCCCGCCGCCCGTCATACCCCGGTATCACGCGCCGGACCGCTCCCCGGTATGACGTGCGGGGTCGGGGGCGGTGCCTACGCTGGGGAGGTCATGGGGAACGAAGCGCGGCGAGAGCCGCTCATACGCAGGGGCGGCGAGCGCGTGCGCGAGGCGGTGCGCGGGCTCGGGGTGGCGTTGACCACGCCCGCCGCGCCCGGGACGCCGCTGCTCGCCGAGGGGTCGAAGCGCTGGGTGCGGCTGCTGCCGTACGCCGTCGGGATCGCGCTCGTCAGCTCCCTGCTGCCCACCACCGTCCACCTCCTCGTCCAGGACTACGGCGTGGGCGCCGCCCTCGCCGGTGCCGTCGGAACCCTGCAGACCGCCCCGCTCCTGCTGGCCGTCTCACGGCCCCTCCAGGCCTGGTGGCTGGTCTTCGCGGGCAACGTCCTCGGCGCGTTCGTCCTCCTCGGCTGGGACGGCGACCAGGCCCGGCTGTGGCCCTGGACGCCGCCGGCCGTCGTCGGGTACTGCGCCCTGATGCTCGCGCTCGGTCTGCGCGAGTCCCGTCGCGCGCTGTTCGGGGTGTGGCTGGCCACGGTCGTCGCCGGCTACGCGCTCGACCCGCTCCGGCCCGCCGGGGCCACCAACGTCCACACCCTCGTGGTCGTCCTGAGCGGCGTCCTGCTCCTGCTCACCTCCGCCGTCCGGGCCCGCCTCGACGCCCAGCGGCGCCTCGCCGAGCAGGAGACCATCAGCGAGGCCGAACGGGCCCGGCGCACGCTCCTGGAGGAGCGCGCCCGGATCGCGCGCGAGCTGCACGACGTCGTCGCCCACCACATGTCGGTGATCACCGTGCAGGCGGACTCGGCGCCGTACCGGATTCCGGAGCTGCCGGAGGCGGCCCGCGAGGAGTTCACCTCCCTCGCGGCGAGCGCGCGGGAGTCGCTGGCCGAGATGCGGCGGCTGCTTTCGGTGCTGCGCAGCGACGGCGGCGAGGGCGAGCGCGCCCCGCAGCCGGGGCTCGACCGGCTCCAGCAGCTGGTGGAGGCGACGGTACGGGCCGGGGTCCCGGTCGAGTTGACGCTCTCCGCCGACCTCGGTGACGTACCGCAGGCGGTGGACCTGTCGGCGTACCGGATCGTGCAGGAGGCCCTCGCCAACGTGGTCCGGCACGCGCCGGGCGCGCCGACCCGGGTCTCCGTGCGCGGCGACGGGAACGGCCGGCTGACCGTCCTGGTCGTCAACGGGCCCGCCGAGGAGCGCACTTCTCCGCTGGAGAGCGGCTCGGGCACCGGGCACGGGCTGGTCGGGATGCGGGAGCGCGTACGGTTGACGGGCGGCTCGCTGGACACCGGGCCGCTGCCGGACGGCGGCTTCCGGGTCGCGGCCCGGCTGCCGCTGCGTACGCCCGACAGCTGAGGACGCCCGTGACCATTCGCGTGATCATCGTCGACGACCAGGCCATGGTGCGGGCGGGGTTCGCCGCGCTGCTCGCCGCCCAGCCGGACATCGACGTGGTGGGCGAGGCGCCGGACGGCCGGCAGGGCGTCGAGGTGGCCCGCTCGGCCCACCCGGACGTGGTGCTGATGGACGTGCGGATGCCGGAGATGGACGGCCTGGCCGCCGCGCGCGCGATCCTGCACCCGCCGGCCGGGGTGGTGCACCGGCCCAAGGTGCTGATGCTGACCACCTTCGACATCGACGACTACGTGTACGAGGCGCTGCGCGCGGGCGCCTCCGGCTTCCTCCTGAAGGACGCGCCGCCGGCCGACCTCATCGCCGCCGTACGGGTGGTGGCGGCGGGCGACGCCCTGCTCGCGCCCTCCGTGACCCGCCGGCTGATCGCCGACTTCGCCGCCTCCCGCCCCGCGCCGCGCCGCGACACCACCGCGCTGCGCCTGAACGGCCTCACCCCGCGCGAGACGGAGGTCCTGGAGCTGATCGCCCGGGGCCTGTCCAACCAGGAGATCGCGGACCACCTGGTCCTCGCGGAGCAGACGGTGAAGACCCACATCGGTCGGGTTCTCGCCAAGCTGGACCTCCGCGACCGGGCCCAGGCGGTGGTCTTCGCGTACGAGTCGGGCCTGGTCACGCCGGGTGAGCCGAGGTAGCACCGCCCGCCGGGTGCTCCCTTCCGGGTTGTCCCCGAGGGTTGTCCCCCGGGGGTTGTCCCCCGGGTCCGCGGGGGGTTTTCGGGTCCGCCACCCCCTACCCCGGTACCGGTCCGGAGTTGGCTCCCCGGTGTGACGTGGCGTCAGCCGTCCGCTTCCTACCTTCCTCTCGCCAACGACGCGAACGACGCGACGCGAGTGAGGGAGGGCGGGCCGATGCGCCGCTTGACGAGGATTCGGCGGGGTCTGACGACGGCCGCCCTGGTGGTCGCCGTGGTCGCCGGGACGGCCGGGTGGGCGTCCGGGGACGCGCAGGTGCCGGTGACCGGTGGGCCCGTCGGGATCGAGGCGTGGCGGGGTGCGGGGCTGCCCGACCCGGAGCGGGTGGGGGCGGCCGGGATCGCGCGGTACTTCGCGGGGCTCCCTCCCGTACGGCAGCGGGAGCTGGCCCGCACGTACCCGACGGTCGTCGGGAACCTCGACGGGGCGCCCCTGGAGCTGCGGTACGAGGCCAACGCCCGCACCGTGCCGGGGCGTTATCCGGGGGCGCGGGTCCTGGCCCACGATCCGCGCGGCCGGGGGCAGGTGGTCCTCGCGTACGGGGACGTGGCGCGGGCGGCGCACGTGGCCGTGATCGTGCCCGGCTCGGACGTCGACGCGGGCCGGATCGGGCCGCTCGCGGACATGGCGGCCGCGCTGCACCGGGCGACCGGGGGCCGTACGGCGGTGATCGCCTGGGCCGGGTACACCACCCCGGTCGGGGTGGGCCTGGACGCGGCCACCGGACGGCTCGCGGAGGCGGGGGCGGACCGGCTGGCCCGGTTCGCGGACGGGCTCGCCGCCGTCGGCGCCGCCGAGCCCGCCGTCTTCTGCCACAGCTACGGCTCGGTGGTCTGCGGCCTCGCCGCGCACGAGCTGGAGGCCGCGGACCTCGTCGTCCTCGGCTCCCCCGGGATGCGCGCGGAGAACGTCGCCGGCCTCGGCACCTCCGCCCGCGTCTGGGCCGCGAAGGACCCCGCCGACTGGATCGACCGGGTGCCGAACGTCTCGGTCGGCGGCCTCGGCCACGGCCCCGACCCCACCGACCCGGCCTTCGGGGCCCGCCCCGTCCCGGCCGGCGACGGCCGGGGCCACGGCGGCTACTTCGCGCCCGGCACCTCCTCCCTCCGGGCCTTCGCCCGCATCGCCGAGGGGGACGTGCGATGAGGGCCCTGGTCCGGAGGATCGAGGCGGGCACCCCCGCCCACCGCGACCGCGCCGTCGACGGACTGCGCGCCGTCGCCCTGCTCGCCGTGCCGACCGGGCACTGGCTGCTCGGCGGGTTCACCCGCTCCGCCGACGGGGCGATCCACAACGCCAGCCCGCTGTCCGCCTTCGCGGGGCTCGCCCCGGTCAGCTGGGTCCTCCAGATGCTGGGGATCTTCTTCCTGGTCGGCGGCTTCGCCTCGGTCCTCTCCTACCGGCGCCGCACCGGCTCCACGCGCGCGTGGCTGGGCGGGCGGCTCGCCCGGCTCGGCCGCCCGGTCCTCGGCGTCACCGCCGTGTGGGCGGCGCTCGTCCCGCTGCTGCACCACGGGTTCGGGGTGCCCGTCGACTCCCTGCGGACCGCGTCGACGCTGGTGATCCAGCCACTGTGGTTCGTCGGCGTGTACACGGTGGTCACCGCCCTCACCCCGCTGTGCGTGCGGGCCGCCCGCCGCGCGGGGGTGTGGGCGGCCGCGCCGCTGCTCGGCTCCGTCGCCGTCGTCGACCTGCTGCGCTACGGGCCGTACGCCGACGCCGTACCGTCCTGGCTGAGCCTGCTGAACATCCTGCCGGGTTGGCTCTTCGCCTATCAGCTGGGCGTCTCCTGGGGCGAGGGCCGGGTCACCCGGCGCCACGCCTGGGGGCTGCTCCTCGGTGGCGCCGCGCTCTTCGCCGCCCTGCTCCTGGCCTTCGGCTACCCGGCGTCGATGGTCGGCGTCCCCGGCGAGGCCCGCACCAACTCGCACCCGCCGTCGCTGCTCGTGCTCGCCCTCGCGGCCGCGCAGAGCGGCGCCGCGATCCTGCTCCGCGAGCGGCTCGGCCGGCTCCTGCGGCGCCCCGCGCTGTGGGCCCCGGTCGTGGTGGTCAACCTGTCCGCGATGACGATCCTGTGCTGGCACCAGACGGCGATGCTCGCCGCCGCGATCCCCGCCGCGTACGCCGGTGAGGTCGCCGGGCTGGTCGGCGCGCCCGACTCGGCCGGCTGGATCCTGGCCCGGCTGGCCTGGCTGCCGGTCTTCGCCGGACTGCTGGTGCTCATCGGCCGGTACGCGCGGGGCTTCGAGTCCCCGTGGGCGCGGACGGGCCCGGCCCGCCGCACCCTGGCGGGCCTGCTCGCGGCGGGGTTCGCGGTCTTCGCCCTGGGCCTGGCGTGAGGCGACTGCCGGGAGGCGACTGCCGCGAGGCGACTGCCGTGGGCCCCCGCGCGAGGCCTGAGCCCCGCGCGCGAGCGGGCGGGACCGCTCAGACCTCGCGTGAGACCGAGGTGAACCGCATGTCCGGGTAGCGGTCGCCCGCCACCAGGCCCGCGATCGGCTCCAGCGCGGCCAGTTCGGCGCCGGTGAGGGTGATCCGGGTGGCGGCCGCGTTCTCCAGCAGGCGGGCGCGCTTGCGGGTGCCCGGGATCGGGACGACCGTCAGGCCGTGCACGGCGGCCCGCTGCTGCACCCAGGCGAGGGCGATCTGCGCCGGGGTCGCCCCGTGCGCGGCGGCGATCTTCCGCACCGGGTCGAGGAGGGCGGCGTTCCGCTCGGCGTTCTCGCCGGTGAAGCGGGGCTGGAAGCGCCGGAAGTCCGCCTCCGACAGGTCCTTGCCCGCGTCCGCGAACGCCCCCGTGAGGAAGCCGCGTCCGAGCGGCGAGTACGGCACGAAGGTCACGCCGAGTTCGGCGGCGGCGCCGACCGCGCTGCGCTCCACGTCCCGCGAGAAGAGGGACCACTCCGACTGGAGGGCGGCGATGGGGTGCACCGCGTGCGCCTCGCGCAGCTCGGGTCCGGTGACCTCGCTCAGGCCGAGGTGGCGGACCTTGCCCTCGCGGACGAGTTCGGCCATGGCGCCGACGGACTCGGCGAGCGGCACCCCGGGGTCGCGGCGGTGCATGTAGTAGAGGTCGATGGTGTCGACGCCGAGGCGGCGCAGGCTGTTCTCGGCGGCCCGCCTGATGTACGCGGGGTCGTTGCGGACGGCCCGGTGGGACGGGTCGTCGGCGCGCCGCTCGATGGCGAACTTGGTGGCGAGGGTGATCTCGTCGCGGTGGGCGGCGACGAACGGGGCGAGGAACTCCTCGTTGGCGCCGTTGCCGTAGATGTCGGCGGTGTCGATCAGTGTGACGCCGGCCTCCAGGGCCGCGTCGAGGGTGTCGCGGGCGGCGGCCTCGTCGGTGTCGCCGTAGAACTCGCTGATGCCCATGGCGCCGAAGCCCTGGACGCCGATCTCGGGTCCGTCCTGGCCGCCGAGCCGTACGGTGTCGATCCTGCTGGTCATGTGGGTGTTCCTCCGCATGCGGTGCCGTAGTGGCTGATCTTGATGTCGAGGACGGCGAGCGTGTCCTGGAGCTCGCCGATGCGGGCGGCGACGTCCCGCCGCGTGGCCTCCAGGAGGGCGCGCCGCTCCTCGCGGGTGTGGTCGCCGGCCCGTACGAGTTCGGCGTAGCGGACCATGTCGGCGACCGGCATGCCCGTGAGACGCAGCTTGCCCACGAAGGCGAGCCAGCTCAGGTCGTGCTCGGTGAAGCGGCGCTGCCCGGTGTGGGAGCGGTCGACGTGCGGCATGAGGCCGATCCGCTCGTACCAGCGCAGGGTGTGCGCGGTCAGTCCGGTCAGTTCGGCGACCTCGCTGATGCTGTAGTGGGTCCGGCCCCGGGGACGGGTACCGCTCGTGCTCGTGTCGGCGATCACGCTCATGGGTTCCACGCTAAGAGGTTGGAGTGCACTCGAAGCAAGGGCGCCCAGTAGGCTCGGCCCCATGGAGAGCAGTCTGCCGAGCCTGGCGTCGATCGAGAACTGGCCCGTCCCCACGGCGGCGGCGGCCGTCGTCCGCGCGGACGGCACCCTGGCCGGGTCCCACGGCCCCACCGGACGGCGGTTCCCGCTCGCGTCGGTGACGAAGCCCCTGGTGGCGTACGCGGTGCTCGTCGCGTACGAGGAGGGGGCGGTCGACCTGGACGAGCCGGCCGGGCCCGAGGGCGCGACCGTCCGCCACCTCCTCGCCCACACCTCGGGGCTCGCCTTCGACGAGGACCGGGTGACGGCGGCGCCGGGCACGCGCCGTATCTACTCCAACAGCGGCTTCGAGGCGCTCGGCGACCACGTGGCGAAGGCGACGGACATCCCCTTCGCCGACTACCTGCGCCAGGCGGTCCTGGAACCGCTCGGCATGGCGGACACGGCGCTCGACGGCTCGCCCGCCAAGGACGGGGTGTCGACCGTGGACGACCTCGTGCGGTTCGCCGCCGAGGTCCAGGCGCCGCGGCTGCTCGACGCCCGGACGGTCCTGGACGCGATGACCGTGGCGTACCCGGGGCTGACCGGGATCCTGCCCGGGTACGGGCACCAGCGGCCGAACGACTGGGGGCTCGGCTTCGAGATCCGCGGCGCCAAGTCCCCGCACTGGACGGGCGCCTCGTCCTCCCCCCGGACGTTCGGGCACTTCGGGCAGTCGGGCACGTTCCTGTGGATCGACCCGGACGCGCGGGCCGCGTGCGTGGCGCTGACGGACCGGGCCTTCGGGCCGTGGGCGGTCGAGGCGTGGCCGCCGTTCACGGACGCGGTGCTCGCGGACCTGGGGCGCTCGCGCGCCTGAGGCGCGGGGCCCACGGCCCTGGAGCGCGGGGCCTTCAGCACGCGGGGCCGACGGCCCCGGAGTGCCGGACTTCAGCGCGCGGGGCCGACGGCCCTGGAGTGCCGGGTCTACGGCGTGGCCCGGCAGCGCTCGGCGGGCAGGGTGCCGTCCGGGCCGGTGAGGGTGACCTCGGCCCGGCCCGCCGGGTCCTCCGCGTAGGCGGTCGTGCAGACGAGCTGCTGGACGGCCGGTTCGCGCAGGCCCGTCACCGGGAACGGTGCCCGCACCCGGAACAGCCGGCGCCCCTCCGTGCCGCCCTGTTTCTCCTCCTGGACGTGGAGGAGGCCGCGGGAGGCGGGGAGCGCGGTGGTCAGGCCCGCCGCGGCCTCGGTGTCGCCGGGGCCGTGGAGCAGCGCGCCGAGCACCTTGTCGGTGACCACGCGCGTGCCCCGCAGGTCCTCGGCCCTGATCTCGTAGCCGGTGCCGAAGCCGTCGTACGGGAGCCGGGCGGCGCCCGTGCCGTCACCAGGGTGCGTGGGGTCGGCGACCCCGACCCCGACCTCCCGGGCCACCGGCATCGACCGGCCGTCCGGGCCCAGGAAGTACAGGATCATCCGGCTCTCGGGGATCGGCGCGACCGCGACCGTGGGGGCGCCGCCCGCCTCGACGACGTCGCTCTGCTGGATGCCGCAGGCGGTGAGGGGCAGCAGGCCCGCCGCCGCCAGCAGGCCGGGGAGGGCCGCGGCGGCGCGGCGACGGTTCACAGCGGCATCCTCACGGTGAAGACGGCGCCGCCGCTCGGGTGGTTGGCGGCCTCGACGGTGCCGCCGTGGAGGTGGACGTTCTCCAGGGTGATGGCGAGCCCGAGGCCGCTGCCCGCCGAGCGGGTGCGGGCCGGGTCGGCCTTGTAGAAGCGGTCGAAGACGTGCGGCAGGACGTCCGGGTGGATGCCCGGCCCCCGGTCGGTCACCTCCGTCACGAGCCGGTCCCCGTCGGCGTACACCCGGACCGTCACCGGGGGCCGGCCGTGCCGCAGGGCGTTGCCGACGAGGTTGGCGACGACGACGTCGAAGCGACGCGGGTCGAGGCGGGCCCTGATCCCCTCGTCGAGGAGCGGCACGACGAGCGCCGGGTCGGTCCAGTGCCGGTTCTGGAGGGTCTTGCGCACGCAGTCGGCGACGTCGACCTCGTCCGTGTGGAGTTCGGCGGCGCGGGCGTCGAAGCGGGAGATCTCCATCAGGTCCTCGACGAGCACGGCGAGCCGGCCGGTCTCGGAGCTGATCAGGCGGACGGCGCGGGCGGTGTCGCTGTCGAGGGTCCCGGCGTCGGCGTCCTCGTCGAGGACCTCGGTGACGGCGAGCATGCCCGCGAGCGGGGTGCGCAGTTCGTGGGAGACGTCCGAGGCGAAGCGGCGGGCGCGGGCCTCGGCGCGCCGGAGCTCGGTGACGGAACGCTCCAGCGCGGCGGCGGACTCGTTGAACGTGCGGGCGAGGTCGGAGAGTTCGTCGCTGCCCTTGGCGTGGATGCGGGTGTCGAGCCTGCCGCGTCCCATGTTGTGGGCGGCGTGGCGCAGTTCGCGCACGGGGCGCAGCACCCCGCGGGCGGCGAGGAGGGCCGGGATCAGGGCGACGGCGAGGGCGGGCAGGGCTCCGTCGCGGGCCGCCGCGACGAGGGCCTCGATGTTCGCCTCCTCCTCGTTCAGGTCCATCACGGCGTAGAGGACGAGCCCGGTGGGCTGGCCCGTGCCCTCGACGGCGTCGGTCCGGAAGACGGCGGGGACGGCCATGGTCAGGTACGGGGTGCCGTTCCTGACGACCCGCTGGAAGCTGACGTGCGGGGTGGCCCCGCGGTCGTGGGCGCGGGCCCGCAGCTCGGGGGTGAGGACGGTGGAGGTGGGCCGGTCGGTGGAGGAGGCCCGCAGGGAGCCGTACTCGGCGTAGACCCGCCAGGGGCGCGGCTTGCCCTGGCCGGCGATGAAGAGCGCCCGGTCCCTCAGCTCCTCGGCGGTGGGCGGCAGGGTGATGTTGAGGGCGTCGACCTGCTGGTGGAAGGCGGAGACGGCGGTGTTCTGGGTCTGTTCGAGGATCGCGTTGCGAGCGGCGCGGTAGGTGAGGGCGGCGGTGGTGCCGCAGCCCACGGCGGCGACGAGGAGGAAGGCGAGGACCATGCGGGTGCGCAGGCCGAAGGGGCGCAGGCGGGGCGGGCGGGCGCGGCGCCCCGGGCGGGTGGCGTTCCCGGTGCCGGTCCCCGTGCCGGTCTCCTTCCCGGCCTTCGCTGCGGCTCCGGCTCCGGTCCCCTTCCGGGTCTCCGTACCGGTCTTCGTACCGGTCTCCGCCCCGTTCTCCGCCTCGGGGGCGGGAGAGGTCCTCACAGGGGTCCGAAGCGGTAGCCGAAGCCGCGCAGGGTTTGGATGTAGCGGGGTTCGCCGGGGGTGTCCTCGATCTTGTTGCGCAGCCGGCGGACGCACGCGTCGACCAGCCGGGCGTCGCCGTGGTAGCTGTGCTCCCAGACGTGTTCGAGGAGCTGCTGGCGGCTGAAGACCTGCTCGGGGGCGGCGGTGAGGTGGAGCAGCAGCTTCAGCTCGGAGGGGGCGAGGGCGAGGCGTTCGCCGTTCTTGGCGACGGTGAGCCCGGCGCGGTCGATGGCGAGTCCCCCGTGGAACTCGACGGCCGGCCGCCCGGAGCCGGGCTCCTCGATGCGGCGGAGGACGGCCCGGATGCGGGCCTCGATGACCTCCGTACGGGCGGGCTTGACGATGTAGTCGTCGGCCCCGGCCTCCAGGCCGACGACCACGTCGAAGTCGTCCCCGCGCGCCGTCAGCATGATGATCGGCAGCTGGCTGCTCTCGCGGACCCGGCGGCAGACCTGCACGCCGTTCATGCCGGGCAGCATGAGGTCGAGCAGGAGCAGGTCGGGCCGGAACTCGCCGAGGGCGTCGAGCCCCGCCTCGCCGGTGGGCGCGGTGCGCACCTCGTGGCCGCGGCGCCGGAGCCCGAGCTCGACGCCCTCGCGGACGGAGGGATCGTCTTCTATCAGGAGCACGCGCGGCATCTGTGGAGTATCCCAAGGTCGGTCGGGGCGCCCCGAGGGCGGGGGGCCGGTCGGTTCACGCGCGGCGCGCGCGGGAGCGGGGGCGTGGCCGGGCGAGGGTGCGCAGGAGGGCCTGGACCTCGGTGAGGCGGAGGGGGCGGGCGAGGAGCGCGAAGACCGCGAGGACGGCGAGGCCGCCCGCGAGGCCCGCGACGACCGCGCCCGCGGTGGCGCCCGCGCCGGTGACCGCGCCGGTGACGGTGTCGGCGACGAGGAGTCCGTACCCAGTGGCGGGCACGGCGGCGAGCAGGAGCCGGCCGGTCGCCCCGCGGGTGCGGTCGGAGGGGCCGATGGCGCCGGAGGGCCCGGTGCGGTCGGAGGGCCCGCGGAGCCGCCGGCGCAGCACGTACCCGGTGAGGGCCCACCCCGCCCACAGGGCCAGCGAGTACCCGGCGGCCATGCCGGCGACGGTCCAGCGGGTCGGCAGCCAGAGGTGGGCGGCGAGCGAGAGGCCCGCGTTCAGGCCGGCGATCACCAGGTTGAGCAGGAAGGGGGTGCGGGTGTCGCGCAGCGCGTAGAAGGCGCGGGTGCACACGTACTGGCCGGAGAGGGCGACCAGGCCGGGCGCGAGGGCCATCAGCGTCCAGGCCATGGCGCGGACGTCGGCGCCGCCGGTCCTGCCGTACCCAAAGACGACGGTCATCAGGGGCACGGCCAGCGCGAAGAGGGCGCACGCGGCGGGGACGACGGCGGCGGCGCTCGTCCGCTGCGCCCGCGCGACGTCCCGGCGCACGCCCGCGAGGTCGCCGTCGGCGGCGGCCGCGCTCATGCGGGGCAGCAGCGCGGTGACGAGGGAGACGGTCACGATGCCGTGCGGGACGGTCCACAGCAGATAGGCGTTGTTGTACGCGGCGAGGCCGGTGCCGCCGGTCCCCGCGTCGGCGCCCGGACCGGTCGGGTCGCCGGCCGTCGTGGCGACCCAGGTGGTCACCCAGTACGCCGCCTGGTTGGTGAGGACGAGCAGCACCAGCCAGCCGGCCGAGCGCAGCGGGGCGGCGAGGCCGCTGCCGCGCCAGTCGAAGCGGGGGCGCCAGCGGAAGCCGGCCGCCCGCAGGGACGGCACGAGAGCGAGGGCCTGGACGGCGATGCCCGCGGTCGTGCCCCAGCCGAGGAGGGCGGTCTCGCCCGGCGTGAGGGCGCCGCCGTCGGCCACCACCAGGAAGAGCGCGAAGACGGCGACGACCACGACGTTGTTGAGGACGGGCGTCCAGGTCATGGCGCCGAACCGGCCGCGGGCGCCCAGCACCTGCCCGAGCAGGGTGAACAGGCCGAGGAAGAGGATCTGCGGCAGACAGCTGCGGGCGAAGGCGACGGTGGTGTCGCGCTGGGCGCCGGTGTAGTCGGTGTACGTGTCGACGATGACGGGCGCGGCGAGCACGGCGGCCGCGGTGAGGGCGGCGAGGGCGAGGGCGCAGAGGGTGAGCAGCCGGTCGGTGTAGGCGACGCCGCCGTCCTCGTGCTCCTTCGCGGCCTTGACCAGCTCCGGTACGAAGACGGCGTTGAGGGCGCCGCCGAGGAGCAGCATGTAGACGATCGTGGGGACGGAGTTGCCGACCGCGTAGCCGTCGGCGACGAACCCCGCCCCGAGCGCGGCGGCGACGACGGAGGCCCGGACGAAGCCGGTGGTGCGGGAGACGAGCGAGCCCACCGCCATGAGGGCCCCGCTGCGCAGCGCGGACGGCGCGGCGGCCGCCGGGGCTTCGGCGCGGACGGGTACGGACGGTGCGGACCGCACGGGAAACGGCCCCGGTACGGCGCTCGGGGGCTGGGTCATCGGCGGGCCAGATAGGCCTGGAAGGCGCGGTACAGCGCCTGGTTGGTCGTGCCCGGCATCGGTGTCTCCCACTCCCCCAGCGTCTCGACGACCTGGCCGCCGGTGCCCAGCTTCCAGCGCAGGAGGCCGTGGGCGCGGACGTCCGGGTCGAGGGTGGAGGGTACTCCGCGCATGTCGTAGACGGCGGCGCCGAGCGCGTGCGCGTCGAGGAGCATCCGCCACTGGAGCGCGTTCGAGGGGCGGACCTCGCGGCGGTGGTCGGCGGAGGCGCCGGTCTGGTACCAGACCCGGCCGCCGACGGTGATCATGGTGTGGGCGGCGAGGACCTCGCCCTCGTGGCGGGCCAGGTAGAGCTTCATCCGGCCGGGGTGCTCGGCGTTGAGGACGGCGTACTGGCGCTCGTAGTAGGCGAGGGAGCGGCCGAGCCGGAAGCCGTCGCGCTCCTCGGTGACGCGCAGCAGCCGGTAGAACTCGGGCAGGTCGGCGGCGGAGCCGACGACGACCTCGACGCCGGACGTGCGGGCCTTGCGGACGTTGCGGCGCCACTCCTGGTTGAGGCCGGACCACAGGTCGTCGGTGCCGCGGCCGGTGAGCGGGACCTGGAAGACGTGCCGGGGCTGGGCGTCGGCGCCGTCCTCGGAGTCGCCGCCGCAGCGCCGCCAGCCGCGGGCGCGGAGGCGTTCGGCGACGGCGGTGCCGAGCGGGTCCACCTCGTCGGCGAGGACGTCGGCGAGGCGGCGGCCGGGTCCGGTGCGGGCCTTGACGGTGGCGGCGGTCCAGCGCCGGTAGGCGGGCGACGGGCCGATGCGGACGGCGAAGGCGCCGAGCGAGCGGAGGTGTCCGAGGAGCGGGTCGAGCCAGCCGTCGAGGTCGGGGTCGGACCAGTCGGCGACGGGCCCTTCGGGGAGGTAGGCGAAGCACTTGCGGGTGCCGGGGAAGGGCCGCAGGAGGACGAGGGCGACGCCGGTGAGCGGGCCCGACTCGGGCCCCCAGCCGACGAGTTGGTGGGTCCAGCCGTCCTTGACGTCGGCCCAGGAGGGAAGCTGGAGGAAGCTCGGGCCGTCCGCGCCGGTGGAGCGGGAGGCGAGGAACGCGCGGTACGCGTCGGGGGTGACGGGCCCGAGCCGGAGCGGGCCGGCCGGGGCGCGGCGTTCGGTGGGTGCGGCCGTCACGAGCAGCGCAGACACAACGGGAGCCTCCTGGTTCCGCCCCTCGGTCGTGGGGCGCACAGCAGGCTCACAGCGGAATGCGACCGGTCCGCGCGGCGCGTGTGACCGGACGGTGACCGTTCCTCTGCAGGGCCCGTCACATGGGCTCCGGGCGCCCCGCGAGGCGGTCGGAGCGGCCTAGAGTCCGGGGCGTTCCCCCTGTTCTCGCCCCTCGTTGCGGAGGTCTTCCGTGCTGCCGATACGCACATCCCGTCCCGCGCTCGTGGCCGTCGCGGCCCTCGTCTCCCTCACGGCCTGTACGGCGCGGGCGGCCGACGGCCCCGCGGCGGGCGGGGGTCCGGGGCCGGAGGGCTCCGCCGGGGCGAAGGTGCCGCCCGCGAAGGTGACCGTCGTGGACCCGGCGGCGGGCAGGCCGGTGACGGTGACGGCCTCGGGCGGCACGATCGCCTCGGTGCGGGTGGCCGACGGGGACGGCGGCGTGCTCGCGGGGCGGGCCGCGGCGGGCGGGACGCGCTGGGTCTCGGACCGGAAGGCGGCGCCGGGCACCGCGTACACGGTGGAGGTGACGGCCCGTACCGCCGGCGGCGGCGAGTCGACCACCCGGTCGTCCTTCCGCACCCCGGAGGCGGAGCGGGTCAACGAGCTGACGCTCGCGCCGGGCAAGAACACCACGGTCGGCATCGGGCATCCGCTGTCGGTCGTCTTCGACCGGCCGGTCACGCGGAAGGCGGACGTCGAGCGGCAACTGAAGGTCACCACCTCCAACGGCACGGAGGGCTCCTGGGGGTGGGTGAAGGACTGGTCGGGCCGCGACCGGGCCGACTGGCGCCCCAGGGCGTACTGGAAGCCGGGCACGAAGGTGACCCTGGAGGCCGACCTGAACGGCACGGACTCGGGGGACGGCTGGTTCGTACGGGACTACCGGACCGGGTTCACGGTCGGGGACGCGCAGGTCGTCAGGGTGGACCTCGACCGCAAGCGGCTGTCCGTCGTCCGCGACGGCCGGACGGTCCGTACGATCCCGGTCTCCGGCGGCACCCCCGGCGGCGACAAGCGGTCCTGGCGGGGCACGGCCGTCCTGATGGCGAAGGAGGGCACGATCAACATGAACTCGGAGACGGTCGGGCTCGGCGACGCCTACGACAAGATGGTCGACTACTCGATGCGGCTGACGTGGTCGGGTATGTACGCGCACGCGGCGCCCTGGAACGCGGCCCACTTCGGGCGGGCGAACCGCAGCTCGGGGTGCATCGGCATGAGCGACGCGGACGCCGCCTCCTTCTACGCCTCGGTACGGGTCGGCGACCCGTTCGAGATCACGGGCACCGACACGAAGGGCACGGTGGCGGAGGGCAACGGGTACGGGGCGTGGAACCTGAGCTGGGAGCAGTGGAGGGCCAAGAGCGCCCTCCACTGAAGGACGGCCACCGGCCCCGGGGAGACCCGCGTCGACCAGACACCCGCTAGGGGGCGCGCAGCTCCCAGACCAGGGCCTCGGCGTCCGCCGTGGCGAGCAGTGCGAGGCCCGTGGGAGCGGTGATCCGCGCCGCGTCCCCGGGCGCCAGCTCCTCGTCGCCGACGCGCACCCCGCCCCGTACGACGTGGACGTACAGGGCGTCGGCGTCCGGCAGCGCGGTGCGCTCACCGGCCCGCGGGCGGTGGACGTGGAGGACGGCTCCCGCCGCCGGCAGGTCGTACCGGCCGGGAAGGGCACGGACCAGCTCGTACGACGGGGTGCCGCCCGCTTCGCGCGGGGCCAGCCACATCTGGACGAAGACGAGGGGGTCCGGGCCGTCGTTGCGTTCGACGTGGCGGACGCCGGCCGCCGAGGAGAGGTGCTGGAGGTCTCCGGCGCGGACGACGGTCTCGTGGCCGGCCGAGTCCCGGTGGGTAAGCTCGCCCTCGACGACCCAGGTGACGATCTCGGTGTGGCTGTGCGGGTGCTCGTCGAAGCCTGCTCCCGGAGCGAGCCGCTCCTCGTTGACGGCGAGGAGGGCGCCGAAGCGGAGGTTGCCGGGGTCGTAGTGGGACCCGAAGGAGAAGGAGTGCCGGGTCTCGATCCCGTTCTCCGGGTCGCCCCCGGGGTACCGCTCCCCGGCGCGCTGGATCGTCATCACGTCGGCAACGGTATCCAGCCTTCCGGCGGGAAGCCGCCCCGACCCCGCACGCCGGCGTCCCGATAAGGCAGTCTTGTCCCCGTGCCTGAACCCACGAACGCCCCTCACCCGCACACCGCGACCCTGAAGCGCCTCGAACAGTCCTCCGGGCGGCTCGCCGCCAACGCCATTGCCCGCATGGACGAGACGCTGCCGTGGTACCGGGCGATGCCGCCCGAGAACCGGTCGTGGATCGGTCTGGTCGCCCAGGCCGGCATCGCCGCGTTCACGGAGTGGTTCCGGCACCCCGAGACGCCCCAGGCGATCTCGACGGACGTCTTCGGCACGGCCCCGCGCGAGCTGACCCGGGCGATCACGCTCCGGCAGACCGTGGAGATGGTCCGCACCACCATCGAGGTCATGGAGGCGGCGATCGACGAGGTCGCCGCGCCCGGCGACGCCTCGGTGCTCCGCGAGGCACTCCTCGTCTACGCCCGGGAGATCGCCTTCGCCACCGCCCAGGTGTACGCCCAGGCCGCCGAGGCCCGGGGCGCCTGGGACGCCCGCCTGGAGTCGCTCGTCGTGAACGCGGTGCTGTCCGGCGAGGCCGACGAGGGCGCCGTCTCGCGGGCCGCGGCGCTCGGCTGGAACTCCCCCGAGCACGTCTGCGTGGTCCTCGGCACCGCCCCGGACGGCGACAGCGAACTGACCGTGGAGGCGATCCGCAGGGCCGCCCGGCACGCCAAGCTCCAGGTCCTGACGGGCGTCCTCGGCGACCGGCTCGTGGTCATCGCCGGCGGCAACGACAACCCGCTCGCTGTGGCGAAGGCCCTGATCGGGCCCTACGCGGCGGGTCCCGTGGTGGCCGGGCCCGTGGTGCCCGACCTGCTGGCGGCGACCCGCTCCGCGCAGGCCGCGGCCGCGGGACTCAAGGCATGCTCGGCGTGGCAGGACGCTCCGCGCCCCGTTCTGGCGGACGATCTCCTTCCGGAGCGGGCGATCGCCTCGGATCCCTCGGCGCGCGAGCAGCTGGTGGAGGAGATCTACAGACCGCTGGAGGAAGCCGGCTCGGCGCTCCTCGAAACTCTGAGTGTCTATCTGGAGCAGGCCAGCAGCCTGGAGGGCGCCGCACGCATGCTCTTCGTCCACCCGAACACCGTGCGCTACCGGCTCCGACGTGTGACCGACGTCACCGGCTGGTCACCCTCCGACGTCCGATCCGCCTTCACGCTGAGGATCGCGCTGATCCTCGGGCGCTTGGCCGACGCGGATCCGCAGTCCTAGACTTTTGTCGAACACCAACAATTCCCCCGACGGTTCTTCGTCCCTGTCCTCACGGGCGTTCGGAGCCGTCCCCAAGAGAGAGTGTGAGGGTGCTCGTACTCGTCGCTCCCGGCCAAGGCGCCCAGACGCCCGGCTTCCTGACTCCCTGGCTCGAACTCCCCGGTGCCGCCGACCGCGTCGCGGCCTGGTCCGACGCCATCGGGCTCGACCTCGCCCACTACGGCACGAAGGCGGACGCGGACGAGATCCGCGACACCGCCGTGGCCCAGCCGCTGCTCGTCGCGGCCGGCCTGCTGTCCGCCGCCGCCCTCGGTGACGTCGCCCCCGGCGCGGTCGCCGGACACAGCGTCGGCGAGATCACCGCGGCCGCCTTCGCGGGCGTCCTCGACGACACCGCCGCCCTGCGTCTCGTACGCACCCGGGGTCTGGCGATGGCCGAGGCCGCCGCGATCACCGCGACCGGCATGTCGGCGCTGCTCGGCGGCGACCCCGAGGTGACCGTCCCGCACCTGGAGAAGCTCGGCCTGACCCCGGCCAACGTGAACGGCGCCGGCCAGATCGTGGCCGCCGGCACGCTGGAGCAGCTGGCCGCCCTGGAGGCGGACAAGCCCGCGGGCGTCCGCCGGGTCGTCCCGCTCAAGGTCGCCGGTGCCTTCCACACCCACCACATGGGTCCCGCGGTGGAGAAGCTGCGGCAGGCGGCCGCCGAGCTGTCCCCGGCCGACCCGACCGTGACGTACGTCTCCAACAAGGACGGCCGGACCGTCGCCACCGGCGCCGAGGTCCTCGACCGCCTGGTCGGCCAGGTCGCCAACCCGGTCCGCTGGGACCTCTGCATGGAAACGTTCCAGCAGCTGGGCGCCACGGCGCTCGTCGAGGTCTGCCCCGGCGGCACCCTGACCGGAATCGCCAAGCGGGCCCTGCCGGGCGTGGCCACCGTCGCCCTCAAGACCCCCGACGACCTGGACGCGGCCCGTACGCTCATCGCCGAGCACGCGGCCGTCTGACCAAGGAGTGTCGAGAAGCATGTCGAAGATCAAGCCCAGCAAGGGCGCCCCGTACGCACGGATCCTGGGTGTCGGCGGCTACCGCCCCACCCGGGTCGTGCCGAACGAGGTGATCCTCGAGAAGATCGACTCGTCCGACGAGTGGATCCGCTCGCGCTCCGGCATCGCCACGCGCCACTGGGCCTCCCCGGAGGAGACCGTCACCGCGATGTCGGTGGAGGCGTCCGGCAAGGCCATCGCCGACGCCGGGATCTCCCCGGAGCAGATCGGCGCGGTCGTGGTGTCGACGGTCTCGCACTTCAAGCAGACCCCGGCCGTCGCCACCGAGATCGCCGACAAGATCGGCGCGGGCAAGCCGGCCGCGTTCGACATCTCCGCGGGCTGCGCGGGCTTCGGCTACGGCCTGACGCTCGCCAAGGGCATGATCGTCGAGGGCTCGGCCGAGTACGTTCTCGTCATCGGCGTCGAGCGGCTCAGCGACCTGACCGACCTGGAGGACCGTGCCACGGCCTTCCTGTTCGGCGACGGCGCGGGCGCCGTGGTCGTCGGCCCGTCCGACGAGCCGCACATCGGCCCCACGGTCTGGGGTTCCGAGGGCGACAAGTCCGAGACGATCAA
Organism: Streptomyces sp. NPDC003327; assembly: GCF_053589515.1. NCBI lineage: Bacteria > Bacillati > Actinomycetota > Actinomycetes > Kitasatosporales > Streptomycetaceae > Streptomyces > Streptomyces sp. NPDC003327. The sequence goes on from NZ_JBSFSA010000001.1 coordinate 51,482, forward strand.
GCAGACCGTGCCGTGGAACGAGTTCACCGTCGGCGACGTCTCGAAGCTGCCGCTGAACGAGGCCGGCGAGGTCAAGTTCCCGGCCATCACCCAGGAGGGCCAGGCGGTCTTCCGCTGGGCCGTCTTCGAGATGGCCAAGGTCGCCCAGCAGGCCCTGGACGCCGCCGGCATCGCTCCGGACGACCTGGACGTCTTCATCCCGCACCAGGCGAACATGCGGATCATCGACTCGATGGTGAAGACCCTCAAGCTGCCGGAGCACGTCACGGTCGCCCGTGACGTTGAGACCACCGGCAACACCTCGGCCGCCTCGATCCCGCTCGCGATGGAGCGGCTCCTGGCGACCGGTCAGGCGAAGAGCGGCGACACCGCGCTCGTCATCGGCTTCGGGGCGGGTCTCGTCTTCGCAGCGACGGTCGTTACCCTCCCCTAGGCACTCGGATCTTTCCGAAAACCCCCGTACCCGAAGTAATCGCAAGAAGGAGCGCCACTATGGCTCACACCCAGGACGAGATCGTCAAGGGCCTCGCCGAGATCGTCAACGAGATCGCCGGCATCCCGGTCGAGGACGTCCAGCTGGACAAGTCCTTCACCGACGACCTGGACGTCGACTCGCTGTCCATGGTCGAGGTCGTCGTCGCCGCCGAGGAGCGCTTCGACGTCAAGATCCCCGACGAGGACGTCAAGAACCTCAAGACCGTGGGCGACGCTGTCGACTACATCCTGAAGAACCAGGACGGCGGCATCTCCAAGGGCTGACCCCGCCCTCGTTGACCCGGCCAGCCACCCGGCGGTGGCGCCGTATCCCGACCATCACACACATGGAGAACGAATTCCTGTGAGCTCGACCCATCGCACCGTGGTCGTCACCGGTATCGGCGCAACGACACCGCTGGGTGGCGACTCCGCATCGACCTGGGAAGGTCTGATCGCGGGACGTTCCGGCGTCAAGCCCCTGGAGGGCGAGCGCTTCGCCGAACTGCCCGTCCAGATCGCCGCGACGGCCGCCGTCGACCCCGGCGACGTGCTGCCCCGCCCGCTCGCCCGCAAGCTGGACCGCTCGGCGCAGTTCGCGCTGATCGCGGCCCGCGAGGCGTGGGCCGACGCGGGCTACACCGCGCCCGCCGGCGAGGACGGGAGCGTCGCGCCCGAGCGCCTCGGCTCCGTCATCGCCTCCGGCATCGGCGGTGTCACCACCCTGCTCGACCAGTACGACGTGCTGAAGGAGAAGGGCGTCCGCCGCGTCTCCCCGCACACCGTGCCCATGCTCATGCCCAACAGCCCCTCCGCCAACGTGGGTCTGGAGGTGAACGCCCGCGCGGGCGTCCACACCCCCGTCTCCGCGTGCGCGTCGGGCGCCGAGGCGATCGGCTACGCCGTCGAGATGATCCGCACCGGCCGGGCCGACGTGGTCGTGGCCGGCGGCACCGAGGCCGCGATCCACCCGCTGCCGATCGCCGCCTTCGCCAACATGATGGCGATGTCGAAGAACAACGACGAGCCCCTGAAGGCCTCGCGTCCGTACGACACCGAGCGCGACGGCTTCGTGCTCGGCGAGGGCGCCGGCGTCGTGATCCTGGAGTCCGAGGAGCACGCGAAGGCCCGCGGCGCCCGCGTCTACTGCGAGGTGCTCGGCCAGGGCCTGTCGGCCGACAGCCACCACATCGCGCAGCCCGAGCCGACCGGCCGGGGCATCGCCACCGCGCTGCAGAACCTGCTGGACGCGACGGACCTGAAGCCCTCCGAGGTCGTCCACCTCAACGCCCACGCCACGTCGACCCCGCAGGGTGACGTCGCCGAGATCAAGGCGCTGCGTAAGGTCCTGGGCGACGACCTGGACCACGTCGCCGTCTCCGCGACGAAGTCGATGACCGGTCACCTCCTCGGCGGCGCCGGCGGCATCGAGACCGTCGCGACGGTCCTGGCGCTCCACCACCGCCTCGCCCCGCCGACGATCAACGTCGACCAGCTGGACCCGGAGGTCGACGCCGACATCGTCCGCGACGAGCCCCGCGAGCTCCCGCAGGGCACGATCGCCGCGATCAACAACAGTTTTGGCTTCGGCGGCCACAACGTGGTCCTGGCGTTCCGCACGGTCTGACGCCACCCGAACACACCGGGGCCCGCTCCCTCACGGGGGCGGGCCCCGGCGTTTCCCGTCGCGACGCCCGCCACCAGCACACGGGGGGCCGTTTCGTGGCGGTTCCCCGGGGTCAGCGCAGGGCGAAGGCCGCGCAGCGGTGCGAGGGACGCACGAAGAAGAGGTCAACAGTTTCGGCTTCGGCGGCCACAACGTGGTCCCGGCCTTCCGCACGGTCTGACGCCACCCGAACGCACCGAGGCCCGCTCCCACCACGCGGGCGGGCCCCGGCGTTTCCCGTCGCGACGCCCGCTACCAGCACACGGGGGCCTCGGCCACGCCGGCCGGACGGAGTCCGGCACAGCGTCCCGAAGCCCGCGCAGCGGTGCGAGGGACGCACGAGGAAGAGGTCAACAGTTTTGGCTTCGGCGGCCACAACGTGGTCCCGGCCTTCCGCACGGTCTGACGCCACCCGAACGCACCGGGGCCCGCTCCCTCACGGGGGCGGGCCCCGGCGTTTCCCGTCGCGACGCCCGCCACCAGCACACGGGGGGCCGTTTCGTGGCGGTTCCCCGGGGTCAGCGCAGGGCGAAGGCCGCCGGTTCCGTCTGCATCAGGAGTTGGTTGAGGACGACGTGGCCGCCGGGGACCGCGTGGAGCTGGGACTCGTGGGAGATGTCCACGGTCTTGCCGGTGTGGGCGACGAGGCGCTGCCGGACGCGGCCCGTGGCGCGGTCGAGCAGCGCGACGGCGCCGGAGCGCTCGTTCTCCAGGACGCCGATGCGGCCGTCGGGTTCCGCCGTGAGCGCCAGCGTCTGGTGCTCCAGCGTCCGGGACCACACCGTGCGGCCGTCCTTCAGCGAATGGGCGACGACCGTGTCCGGGACGATCTCGTCCCGCTCCGCGAGGGTGACCAGGAGGTCGCCGAGGACGAGGGGCCGGGAGAAGAAGCCCATGCCGTCGCCGACGCCCGCGCCCGCGGAGAGCACGCCCGCGGGGCCGGTCAGCGGCACGGAGACCGTGGGCGCCCCCTTGGCGTCGAAGGCGAGGAAGGCGTGGGTGCCGCGGGCGTCGGCCTCGTCGACGGCGATCACGGCCGGGGTGACCGAGACGACCGTCGCCAACGCCTTGGACTCGACGGCGAGGTCACGGGTCCACCGCTGGGCGCCGGTACGGGTGTCGAGGGCGACGATCCTGGCCGCCTCGCCGCACTGCTCCACGACGAGCGTGCGGGCGGCGTCCGCGTCGAGGGCCCGGACCACGCAGGCGGCGGGCAGCGCCCGCTCCCAGAGCCGGTCCCCGGTGTCGGCGGCACGGGCGCGTACGGCTCCGTCCTCCGCGACGACCGCGCTCGCGCCGCCCACCGCGAGGCCGCGGGCGACGAGGCCCGCGCCGCCGAGGGTCCGCTTCCACAGGACCGTGCCGTCGGAGACGCGGACGGCGAGCAGGGTCGCGCAGGGCTTGTCGTGCCGGCCGTGCGCGACGAGGCCGACGCCCTCGCCGATCCCGGGGGACATGGCGCAGAGCGCCTCGCGCCGGGGGGCGGGCACGCTCCAGCGGACGGCGCCGTCGGCGGAGCCGTACGCGAAGAGTCCGTCGATCCGGCCGTGCGCGACGGTGGCGCCGAGGCCCCAGGAGCCGACCCCCTCGTCGTAGACCTGCCCGGCGGGCGGGATCGTCCAGGGGACGGCCGGGCGGGTGTCGGGGGACGCGGAGGAGGAGCCGGGCTTCGCGGGGGCGCCGCCCTGCGCGGTGCCGTCGTCGTCTCCGCCCGCCACGGCCCAGATGCCGCCCGCGAGGAGGGCGAGGACCCACACCGCTGCGGCGGCCACGAGCGACCCGCGACCCGCGCCGCCGACCGGCCCGGGACCGGCGTCCTCGTCCGTCTTGGCGGTACGGGACGGCGGGGCGTCCGTGGCAGCGCCCCGCGCGGAGCCGCCGCGCCGGGCGGCCGCAAGGAGCGTGGCGCCGAGGGCCGCGAGGACCAGGGCGCCGACGAGGGCGGCCCCGCCGGTGGGCCAGGCCCCGGCGACGGCGCCGGACACGGCGAAGACGGCGGCCGCTCCGAAGGCGGCGCCGGAAAGGATCGCGGCGGCCGTCGAGGGCCGCCCGCGCTCTGGTGTCACGTCTCTCCCGCCCGGCGCGCCCCCTGCCCGCCCGGGTGGAATCTACCCGCGTCAGACCACCTGGTGCAGCCAGCGGACGGGGGCGCCCTCGCCGGCGTACCGGAAGGGCTCCAGCTCGTCGTCCCACGGCTTGCCGAGCAGCTTGGCGATCTCCGCCTCCAGCTGCGTCTCGCCCTGCGCGGAGCGGGCGAGCGCGGCGCGCAGCCGGTCCTCGGGGATCAGGATGTCCCCGTGCATGCCGGTGACGGCGTGGAAGATGCCGAGTTCGGGGGTGGCGCTGTAGCGCTCGCCCTCGGCGGTGGGGCAGGGTTCCGCGGTGACCTCGAAGCGGAGCATCTGCCAGCCGCGGAGGGCGGAGGCGAGTTTGGAGGCGGTGCCGGTCTGGCCCTGCCAGGAGAACTCGGCTCTCCAGGTGCCGGGGGACGCCGGCTGACGGATCCAGTCGAGCTGGACCCTCGCACCGAGGACACCCGCCACCGCCCATTCGACGTGCGGGCACAGCGCGCGCGGTGCGGAGTGAACGTACAGAACTCCACGTGTCGTCACCGGGACCTCCAGTGTGGGACGAGGTTCGCCTTTCCCAGCGGCCTCAGTAAACAGCATCAGGAGTAAAACTCCGCAAAAGGGACAGCATGTGACGTGATGTAATTTACCGGAGCCGGTCGGCAAAGGTGCCTCTGGTTCGACGGGGGAAAAGCTACCGTGCCGCGCCGTCATCGGGGTGACGTACGGTCGGTCCGGGGACGGGTGAACACGAACCTTTCACCCACCAGGACGCCGAAGGAGGGGCCGGGGGATGCGCGGCCGACACCGTTTCCGTACCGCCGTGGCCGCGTGGGCCGCCGGACTGCTCACCGTGGGGGCGCTCTCGGGGTGCACCGCGGCCGGGCCCGGGACGGCGGCGCCGAGGCCGAGCGCCACCCCCGCCCCGACGCCGCCGCCGTGGGACGTCTCCCCCTCCTCCGTGGCCGCCGTCGGCGACTCCATCACCCGTGCCTTCGACGCCTGCGGCATCCTCTCCGACTGCCCCCAGGCCTCCTGGGCGACCGGCACGGACGCCGCCGTCAACAGCCTGGCGCGGCGGCTCCTCGGGCCCGAGGCCGTGACCACCCGCAGCTGGAACCTGGCGCGGACGGGCGCGCGGATGGCGGAGCTTCCGGAGCAGATGGCGCGGGCCGCGGCCGCGGGGCCGGAGTTGGTGACGGTGATGATGGGCGCCAACGACGCCTGCCGGGACAGCCCCGCCCTGATGACCCCGGTCGAGGACTTCCGGTTCTCCTTCGAGACGGCGCTCGCCGGGCTGCGGAAGGCGGCGCCGAAGACGCAGGTGTACGTGTCGAGCGTGCCGGATCTGCGGCGGCTCTGGTCGACGGGGCGGACGAACCCGATGGGCCGGCAGGTGTGGAAGCTGGGCGTGTGCGCCGCGATGCTGGCCGATCCGGAGGACCTGAGCCCGGCGGCGGAGCGGCGCCGTACGGCGGTGCGCGAGCGGGTGGTGGCGTACAACGCGGTGCTGCGGGACGTGTGCGCGAAGGACGCGCGCTGCCGGTACGACGACGGGGCGGTCTTCGCGTTCCGCTTCGACGAGGCGCAGCTCAGCCCGTGGGACTGGTTCCATCCGAGCCGGAACGGGCAGGCGCGGCTCGCTGAGCTGGCGTACCGGCGGATCACGGCGGAGTAGCGGTCCCCCCGGGCTCGCCCCCGGGGCCCCGGGGGCGGCTGTCAGGGGCCGCCCCCGGGGCGGTCTGCGGGGGTCACACCTCCAGGGTGGCGGTCAGCCGGACGTCCGCGAGGGAGTGCGCGACGAGGACCTCGTACGTGCCGGGGACGAAGGTCCAGCCGTGCTTCTCCTCGTCCCAGATCTCGAAGGCGCGGCGCGGCAGTTCGAGGGTGGTCCCGACGGTCTCGCCGGGCCCGGCGGGGACGCTCGCGAAGGCGGCGAGCAGGCGGGCCGGGCGCTCGGCGGTGTCCGCGACCGGGGCGAGGTAGACCTGGACGGTCTCGCGGCCGGGCCGGTCGCCGGTGTTGGTGAGCCGGACGGTGACGGCGTGCGGGGTGGCGTCGAGGGAGTCGTACGACCAGGTGGTGTAGCCGAGGCCGTGGCCGAAGGGGTACGCGGGGACGGCGCCGGCCCTGTCCCAGGCGCGGTAGCCGACGTAGAGGCCCTCGTCGTAGGCGAGCCGGCCGCCGGCGGGGGTGACCTCGGTGACGGGGGCGTCGGCGAGGGTGCCGGGCCAGGTGGTGGGGAGGCGGCCGCCGGGTTCCTCGGCGCCGGTGAGGACGTCGGCGAGCGCGGCGCCGCCCTCCTGGCCGGGGAACCAGCCGAGCAGGACCGCGGCGACGTCCTCGCGCCACGGCATCTCCACGGGGGAACCGGCGTTGACGACGACGACGGTGTTCGGGTTGGCGGCGGCCACGGCGCGGACGAGGTCGTCCTGGCGGCCGGGGAGGGCGAGGTCCGTGCGGTCGAAGCCCTCGGACTCGACGCGTTCGGTGGTGGCGACGACCACGACGGCGGTGTCGGCGGCGCGGGCGGCCCGCGCCGCTTCGGCGATCAGTTCGTCGGGGTCACGGCGGGGACCGAGGTGGACGAAGGAGAACATGACGGCGGGGAGGGGGGCCGCGAACTCCTTGTCGAGGGTGTGGAGGAGGGAGATCTCGACGGTCTCCCCCGCGGTGAGCGCGACCCGGCCGCGCTCGACGGGCGAGCCGAAGAAGGCCTCGAAGGGGTCGGTCTCGGGGCCCATGGTCTGGACGCCCTCGAAGAGGGTCGTCCCGGCGACGGTGAGGGTGTAGGCGCCGAGGCCGCGGGTGCCGAAGGCGTGTTCCCCCGACTCGCGCGGGGTGAAGGTCCCGACGACCTCGACGGAGGCGAGGGTGTCGTGGGTGACGCCCTCGGGCAGGTCGTCGCCGATCCACTGGACCTGGCCGTTGGGGAGGCTGCCCTCGCCGAGGAGGCGGCCCTCGGCGTCGCGGCAGCGGGCGCGGAGGGTGAAGCCCTGGTCGGCGGGGGCGAGTTCGTCGCTGGGGTCGGCGCCGACGGTGAAGGTCAGCGCCCCGTCGGGCAGGGCGGCGGTGAGGCCGTCGAGCGGGGAGACGACGTGGTCGGGGAAGACCTGGGCCGAGCCGCCGCCGAGGACCCGGGCGTCGCGGGCGGCGGCGCCGGAGAGGGCGACGCTCGCGCCGGGGGCGAGGGGCAGGGCGCCGTTCTCGTTCCGTACGAGGACGAAGCCGCGGCGGGCGATCTCGCGGGCGAGGGCGTCGCCGTCGATCGGGGCGGGCGGTTCGGTGACGACCGGCGGGGCGCCGTCGAGGGCGCCGACGCGGGCGGCGAGCCGCAGGACGTGGCGCACGGCGGTGTCGACCGCCGACTCGGCGACCTCGCCGGCGCGGACGGCGGCGGCGAGGGCCTCGCCGTACACGGTGACGGGACCGGGCATGGCGACGTCGAGGCCGCCCGTGATGCCGCCGGTGGTGGAGCGGGCGGCCATCCAGTCCGAGACGTTGACGCCGTCGAAGCCCCACTCGCCGCGCAGGACCTCGTGGACGAGCTCGTGGTGCTCGGTCATGGTCACGCCGTTGACCTGGTTGTAGGCGGTCATGATGCCCCAGGGGCGGGCGTGGGTGACGATCGCCTCGAAGGGGGCGAGGTAGAGCTCGCGCAGGGGGCGCGGGGCGATGCGGTTGTCGACGGTGAAGCGGTCGGTCTCGGCGTCGTTGCCGACGAAGTGCTTCACGGTGGTGCCGACGCCGCCGTCCTGGACGCCCAGGACGTAGCCGGTGCCGATGGCGCCGGTGAGGAGGGGGTCCTCGCTGTAGGCCTCGAAGTGGCGGCCGCCGAGCGGCGTGCGGTGCAGGTTGACCGTGGGGGCGAGGAGGACGTCGACGCCCTTGCGGCGGGCCTCCTGGGCGAGGAGGCGGCCGGCCCTGCGGGCGAGTCCGGGGTCCCAGGAGGCGGCGAGCGCGGTGGGGGACGGCAGGGCGACGGACGGGTCGTCGGCGGTCCAGCGGACGCCGCGGACGCCGACGGGTCCGTCGGACATCACGATCGACCGCAGGCCGATCTCCGGGAGCGCGGGCAGGGACCACATGTCCTGGCCGGCGAGCAGCCGGGTCTTGGCGTCGAGGCGGAGCGCGGCGAGCGCCGCCTCGACGACGGCGTTCCTGGCCCGCTCCTGATCGGCGTCGGAGTCTGTTGCGAGCCGCGCCCCGGTCTCCGGACCGTGCTCCGCTCCGTGCTCCGCACCGTGTGCCGCCATGGTCGTACCTCCTCGTTGACGTACTCCTGACCCCGATGGGCGTCATGGTGCCCACACCTACCGGTAGATCGGTAGGTGACGTTACTGTTTCGTGATGACATCATGGCGTACGGTCGCGGAGGCGAGGACTTGCCGGAAGGAGTCGGGGCGATGGTGCGGGCCAGGAGCGAGGAGCGCCGTGCGGAAATCCTGCGCGCCACCCTGGAGGTGATCGCCGAGCGCGGTTACCGGGGCGCGACGCTCGGCGCGGTCGCGGAGCGGGTGGGCCTGACCCAGCAGGGGCTGCTGCACTACTTCCCGACGAAGGAGGCGCTGCTCGTCGCCGTCCTGGACGAGCGCGACCGCTGGGACACGAGCGGCGCGCGGGACAGCGAGGGGTGGCGGCTCGACCTGCTGGAGTCGCTCGTCGAGTACAACGCGATGCGGCGCGGGATCGTGCAGACGTTCTCGGCGCTGCTCGGCGAGAGCGTGACGGACGGGCACCCGGCGCGGGAGTTCTTCACCGAGCGGTACGCGCAGGTGCGGGCGAACATGGCACGGGTGCTGCGCCTGGAGTTCGGCGAGCGGCTGCCGGGCGGTCTGACTCCCGAGCGGGCCGCCCCGCTCCTGACCGCCGTGATGGACGGTTTGCAGTACCAGTGGCTCCTGGACCCGACGGCGGTGGACATGCCGACCGCCTTCCGCGACTTCCTGCGCCTGCTGGCGGGGCCGGGGCGGTCGGACCGCGTCGGGGAGTCGGGCGGGCCCGGGGAGACGGCCGACGTCTAGGTCGTTCCTGTCTGACCGGGGCCGCCGGGGGAGACGGCCGAGGGGCTGCGAGCATGGGCCCATGATGATCGCCGCCGCACAGTTCGCCCCGGTCGCCGGGGACGTCGACGCCAATGTCCGTACCGTCGCGGGAATCGTCCGGGACGCCGGGGCCGCCGGGGCCCGGGTCGTGGTCTTCGCGGAGCTGTCGCTCACCGGCTACGACACGGCGTTGATCCGGTCGCGTCCGGAGCTGGTCCTCACCGAGGACGACGCCCGTCTCGAACCGGTCCGCGCGGCCTGCCGGTCCGCCGGGGTGGCGGCGGTCGTCAACGGGCCGGTGCGGGGCGCCGGTTCGCTGCCCGGCCTGACCTCGCTGGTGATCGGCCCGGACGGCTCCCTGCTCGCCCGCTACGACAAGCGGCACCTGTACCACGGGCACGAGCAGGACACCTTCGCGGCGGGCACGACGGACGGCCGGTTCGCGCTCGACGGGGTCCGGTTCGCGCTCGCGACCTGCTACGACAACCGGTTCCCCGAGCTCGCCGAGCGGGCCGCCGCCGACGGCTGCTCGGTCTACCTGGCCAGTTCGATGCTGGAGGCCGACAACGACTCGTACGAGACGGTGTATCCGGTACGGGCCCGGGACTTCGGTCTGTTCGTGGCGCTCGGCAACTCGCTCGGGCCGAGCGAGGTGGGCGAGGGCGGCGGCAGGGCCGGCGTCTGGGGCCCGGACGGCGGGCGCCTCGCGGACGCGGGCCCGGAGAAGCCGGGGTTCGTGCTCGCCGAGGCCGGCTGAGCCCGTACGACGAGGCGACGCGAGCCCGGCCCGATCCGTAGGAGACGGACCGGACCGGGGTGTTCCCGCCGGGTGCGAAGGGGAGCGCCCGGCGCGAGGAGGCGACGCGCTTCAGTCGTAGGACAGGTCGCCGGCCGAGTAGCGGCAGGTGGTGCCGTCAGGGCCGGTGCCGATCTCCTTGGGCTCCTTGCCGGTGTCGTTGCCGGTGAAGCGGGTGCACGGCTTGATCTTCTTCTTGGCGTCGCCGTGGACGCGGACGTTGCGCAGGCTCGCCGTGTCGCCGTAGTTGGCGTTGACCCCGACGATCGACTTCCCGGGGACGGTGATGTCGACGTCGTTGATGATGATCGTCCGGGCGTACTGCTTGCCGCAGTTGCCGCAGGAGCGGACCAGCTTGCCGAAGTCGGCGACCTGGAACTTGGTGACGACGAGCTTGCCCGCGCCGTTGAACTGGAAGACCTTGTCGGAGGCGCCCTTGGCGCCGCCGCCGTGGACGGAGTGGACGGCCGTCTTTGAGGTGCCCTTGAAGGTGGCGGCGTCCTCGCCGACGTTCTCCCACCAGACGTTCTGGAGGGTGCAGCTGCCCAGGCAGTGGACGCCGTCGGCGGCCGGGGTGCCGATGATCACGTTCTTGAGGACGGCGCCGTCCTTGAGGACGAAGACCGGCTTCTGGCTCTCGTCCTGGCCGTCGGAACCGAGTTCACCGGTGCCGGTGAAGCGCTTGAGCCTGCCGTCGTAGGTGCCGGAGACCTCGATGGTCGTGGGGACCGACCGGGCGCCCTTCGCCTGCGGCCAGGCCGGGGCCGCCGGGGCGGCGCCCGCCGGGGAGAGGAGGCCGGTGGCGAGGATCGCGCCGCCGGTGACGGCGAGCGCGCCGACGCCTCCGACGATCGCCCGGCGCAGGCCCTTCTTCCGCTTGTGTGCAGTCATCGCGTTCTTTCTTCAGTGGGGGAGGTGGTGCACCTCCTGGTTGCCACCGGAAGCGAAAGGGTTGCCGCGTTCTTGATCGATTTTCTCGCCGTGGCCGTCGGCGGGCTCGCCGCGCAGGTCACGGACCATCAGGGTGGCTCCGGCGACCGCGCCCGGCATGAGGAACACGGCGACGAAGGGGACGAGGAAGGAGAGCGTCAGCGGCACGCCGAAGCCGAGGACGGCCAGCCGGCGCCCGCGCAGCAGGGCCAGCCGCTCCTTGAGCTCGACGCCCCGGCGCTGGAGGGCGACGGAGGTGAGCTCCTGGGCGAGGAAGAAGCCGGAGACGCAGAAGCCGACGACGGGGACGACGGTCTGGCCGACGACCGGGACGAAGCCGCAGGCGAAGAGCAGCACGCCGAAGAACGCGACCCGGAGCAGAATGCGCAGGCTGTCGCGGGCGGAGATCCACAGTTCGCGCCAGAGCGGCAGCCCGGACTCGGGTACCTCGCCGCCCTGGGAGCGGTCGACCTCCTCGGAGAGCGACTCGTAGAAGGGCTGGCCGACGAGGAGGGTCACGGCGGTGAAGGTGATGACGGCGAGGAAGAGGCCGAAGCCGAAGACCAGGGCGGTGAGGGCGCCCCGGAAGACACCCTGCCAGGGAGTGCCCCAGTCGTCGGCGAAGGGGGTGGCCCAGGCGGCCAGGTCGTCGGCGCCGTAACCGAGGCCGACGAGCGCGCCCGCGTACAGGACGAGGGTGACGAGTCCGGGCAGCAGCCCGAATCCGAACCACCGTCCGTGCCGGCCGACCCACTTCTGGCCCTTGACCAGGTAACCGAAACCCACCCCGAGATCGCGCATGGAACCAGCCTAACGGGGCCGGTCCGACCCCGGCACGGGTGAGGGCCGCACCCCGGTCGGTCGGGGTGCGGCCCTCACTCAGTGTGCGCGACCGGGGCTCAGACCGCGAGCTCGACCGTGATGTTGCCGCGGGTCGCCTTGGAGTACGGGCAGACCTGGTGGGCCTTCTCGATCAGGCTCTTGGCGGTCTCGGCGTCCACGTTCGGGATGGTCGCCGAGATCTTCACGATGATGCCGAAGCCGTCGTCGTTCTTGCCGATGCCGACCTCGGCGGTGACCGTCGAGCCCGAGACGTCGGCGTTCTCGTTGCGGGCGACGACGCCGAGGGCGCCCTGGAAGCAGGCGCTGTAGCCGGCCGCGAAGAGCTGCTCGGGGTTGGTGCCCTCGCCGGACCCGCCCATGGCCTTGGGCGGGTTGACGACGACGTCGAGCCGGCCGTCGTCCGTGGCGACCCGGCCGTCACGGCCGTTCTCGGCGGTGGCGACGGCGGTGTAGAGGACGTCGGTGTGCTGGATGGACATGCGGGGTCTTCCTTCTTCGGTTCGCCGCGACTCGCGCCCACGATCGCGACGGCTGAGGGAAGACTAACGGGTCGTCGATACGATCATCTTGCCGGTGTTCTCGCCGCGGAGCATTCCGAGGAAGGCCTCCACGCCGTTCTCGATGCCCTCGGCGAAGGTCTCGCGGTACTTCAGCTCGCCGGAGCGCAGCCAGCCGCCGACCTCCTGGACGAACTGCTGCTGGAGGCCGTAGTGGTCGCCGACCAGGACGCCCTGGAGGCGGAGGCGCTTGCCGATGATCATCGCCATGTTGCGCGGGCCGGGGACCGGCTCCGTGTCGTTGTACTGCGCGATCATGCCGCAGATGGCGGCGCGGCCGTGCACGTTGAGCGAGGAGATCGCGGCTTCGAGGTGGTCGCCGCCGACGTTGTCGAAGTAGACGTCGATGCCGTCCGGGGCGGCCGCGCGGAGCTGGTCCTTGACCGGGCCGTTCTTGTAGTTGAAGGCGGCGTCGAAGCCGAGCTCCTCGACGAGGAACTTCACCTTCTCGTCGGAGCCCGCGGAGCCGATGACGCGCGAGGCGCCCCTGAGCTTCGCGAGCTGGCCGACCTGGCTGCCGACGGCACCGGCGGCGCCGGAGACGAAGACGGCGTCGCCCTCCTTGAAGGAGGCGGTCTCGAAGAGGCCCGCGTAGGCGGTGAGGCCGGTCATGCCGAGCACGCCGAGGTACGTGGAGAGGGGGGCGAGCTCCGGGTCGACCTTGGTGGCGTGCTGGGCGGGCACGTCCGCGTACTCGCGCCAGCCGAGGCCGTGCAGGACGTGGTCGCCGACGGCGAAGCCCTCGGCGTTGGAGGCGACGACCTCGCCGACCGCGCCGCCGTCCATGGGGTGGTCGAGCTTGAACGGCGGTATGTACGACTTCACGTCGTTCATGCGTCCGCGCATGTACGGATCGACCGAGAAGTGGAGGTTGCGCACGAGGACGCGGCCCTCGGCGGGCTCGGCGACGGGCACCTCGCGCAGGGCGAAGTCCGAGGCGACGGGCCAGCCGTGCGGACGGGAAACGAGGTGCCACTCGCGGCTGGTCGCGGGAAGTGCGGACATCTGTACGGCCTCCTGGAAAACTACTTCACTACCTGAAACAACCATGCGCCTGGATATTTCATGTTGTCAAGCTTCTGGCTAGAATGAGTCCCATGGCCACCCCACGCACGGACCCCCTGACCCTCGAAGTCGTCGAACTGATCGGCACGGTCGTGGCGCGCTACCACGAGGAGTACGAGGAGGCCGCGGCCACGCACGCCCTCACCGGCGCCCAGGCCCGCGTGCTCGGCCTGCTCACCCTGGAGCCGACGCCGATGCGGAAGATCGCCGAGAAGCTGCGCTGCGAGCCGTCGAACGTGACGGGGATCATCGACCGCCTGGAGTCCCGGGGCCTGGTCGAGCGCCGCCCCGACCCCGCCGACCGCCGGGTCAAGCTCGCCGCCCCCACCGAACAGGGCCGCGACACGGCCCGCCGGCTGCGCGACTCCCTGCACTTCGCCCGCGAACCGCTCGGCGAACTCACCGACGTCGAGCGCACCCTGCTGCGCGACCTGCTGAGGCGGATGCTGGGCGAGGCCGCCAAGTAGCGAGACGCCCCCTAGACGCACCACCAGAGGAAGCGGGTGCACTCCGACGCGGAGGGGCTCGGGGTGGGCGTGGGGGCGGGGGTCGCCGACGTGGGACCCGACGACGGGGTCCCGGACGGGCTGCCGTCCGGCGCCGGGGCGGTCGGGGAGGACGTCGGGGTGGGCGAGCCCGACGCCGACGGGGTGGCCGACGGGCTGGGCGTGACGGCCGGGACGGGCGGCGCGGAGGAGTCCGCCGGGGACGGCGCGCCCGTGCCGGGCGCCGAGACCTGCGCGGTCCCCTCCCCCGTACCCGGGTGGGCGTCCGTGCTCACCTGGCGCGGGCGCGTGGCCTCGGCGCTCGGGGACTCCGTCACCGCGGAGGGCTCCCCGCCCTCCGGCTGCGCGGTCGGCGCGGGGGGCTCGGGCGCCGGCGGTTCCTCGGGGGCGTCCAGCTCCTCCACGGCCGTGGCCGCGCCGCGCTCGTCGGGCTCCGCGAGGGCCAGCCGGACCACGCCCAGGGTCCCGGCGGCGAGCACGAGCCCGACCGCGCCCACCAGGGCGGTGCGGCCCCCGCCCCGCCTCCGGCGCGCACCGGAGCGGCCCGCCGCGCGTCGGCCACCCCCTGTGGCGCCGCGCGGAGGGACCACGACATCCAGCTCGTAGACGTGCTCGGGCGCGAGGGCGTCGGAGGACTCCCCGGCCTCGACGGAGCCGGCGGACCCGGTGGGCTCCGCGGGCTCGGTGGCGCGGGGGGCGGCGACAGCGCCGGGGGCGTCGGCCGGGCCCGCGGCCCACGGTGCGTACGCATCGGGCGCGTCGGGCGCGGCGTACGCGTCCTGCGTGCCGTACGCGGGCGGAGCGCCGTACGCCGATGGGGTGCCGTACGCGTCCTGCGTGCCGTACGCGGGCGGAGCGCCGTACGCCGATGGGGTGCCGTACGCGTCCTGCGTGCCGTAGGCGGGCGGGGTGTCGTACGAGGCCGGGGCGCGGTACGCCTCCTGCGCGGCGTACACGGGCGGCGCGGCGTACACGGTCTCCTGGACCGGTGCCGCGAACTGGTGGGGGATGCGCTGCCGCAGTTCCTCGACAGGGGTCCCGCACCCGGCGCAGGCGAGGGCCCCGTTGAGATGCCGCCGGCACGCGTGGCAGTAGTCCATGGGCCCCGCAGGCTACGTCGCCCGACGCGGCCCCAGCGAGTCGAGGACGTGAGGATCCTGTGAGGAATCCGCAGGTCGTCGACGGTCCGCCGTGATTCTCCCGCTTCGGGAAGGAACGTTCACGCGCCGTCGGGAACCACTCGGACCCGGAACCGTACGGCCCCGGGCGGCGCATCCCAACGCGCGCCGGGCCCCGGGCGGTCGCACGATGCGAACAGGACCGCGCATCAGAACCGCGAACGCGAACACCTCGCCCGTGTCAGCACCGCACTCCGGAGGATCCGCCGTGACCGTCAGCCTGGAACAGCTGCGCCGTTGCCATGTCGCCGTCGACCTGGGCGCCGCCCGCACCCGGGTCTTCGTCAAGGGCGCCGGACTCGTCGTCGACGAGCCGAGCGTCGCCGCCGTCAACACCCGCACCGGGGCGCTCATCGCCGTCGGCGCGCTCGCCGAGAAGATGACGGGCCGCACCCCGGACTACATCCGGGTCGTCCGCCCCGTCTCCGGCGGCACCGTCGTCGACATCGAGATGGCCCAGCGGATGCTCCGTCACCTGCTCGGCGAGAAGCTCCGCCGGCAGCTGCGCCGCAAGCCCCGGCTCCGCGCCGCCGCCTGCACCCCGCACGACAGCGACCCGCTGGCCCAGCGCGCCGCCGTGGAGACTCTCGTGGGGCTCGGGGCGCGCCGGGTGGAGCTGGTCGACACCCTGATCGCGGCGGCCGTCGGCTGCGGTCTGCCCGTGGAGCAGCCGACCGCCACCATGATCCTGGTGTGCGGCGCGGCGACGACCCAGGTCGCGGTGCTCTCGCTGGGCGCGATCGTCACCGCCGAGCGGATGCCGGTCGGCGGCGACGCCATCGACCACGCCGTCATCCAGCACCTGCGCCACCACCACGAGCTGATGCTGCCGAGCCAGTCGGTGCGCCCGCTCCAACTGGCGCTGAGCGGAAACGGCCTGACGCTCCAGGGGCCGAGCTCCACCGAGATCCACGGCCGGGACGTCGCCACCGGCCTGGCCCGCTCGGTGACCGTCGACACCGCCGCCGTGCGGGACGCGATCCACACTCCGCTGACGGCCGTCCTCGACGGCATCGGCAAGGTGCTGCGCGACTGCCCGCCGGACCTCGTGGCCGATCTGGCCGACCGCGGCATCATGATGGTCGGCGGCAGCGCCCTGCTGCCCGGCCTCGACCAGATGCTGCGCGAGGCGACGGGAATGCCGGTGCACATCGCCGAACGGCCGGACGTCTGCGCCGTCATGGGCCTGGGCGCGATGCTGGAGGGCAAGGTCCAGCCGATGGTGCTCGACCCGCTGACCGAGCGCGACCCCCTCTCCGACGACGCCTGAACCGGAGCATACGCCCGATTCGTACGACAATGAGACCATGGCGATCATGGACCAGGACGAGGGCGCGGACAAGGACGTGGACACGGACGGGGTCGTGGACACGGACGGGGTCGTGGACACGGACGGGGCGGGTGACGGGGCCGACGAGCCCCGCCTGCCCCAGCTGCTCGAAGCGGTCCTGGGCGTCGGCACCGACCTCGAACTCCGGACCACTCTCCAGCACATCGTGGACTCCGCGACCGAGCTGACCGGAGCCCGCTACGGGGCGCTCGGGGTCGTCGACCCCGAGCGCCGCCGGCTCACCGACCTGTTCACCTCCGGCATGACGGACCAGGAGCGGTCCCGCATCGGCCGCCTCCCCGACGGCCGCACGGGGCTGCTCGGCGCGCTGATCCGGGACCCTCGGCCGCTGCGGCTCGACGACCTGACGGCCGATCCGCGCTCGTCCGGCGTCCCCGAGGGCCATCCGGAGATGCGGACCTTCCTGGGCGTGCCCATCCGGGTGCACACCGAGGTGTTCGGGAACCTCTACCTCACCGAGAAGGGCGACGGCGCCTTCACCGAGGAGGACCTCGCCCTGCTGCGGGTCCTCGCCTCCCAGGCCGGCATCGCCATCGGCAACGCCCGGCTGTACGAGACGGCCCGTCAGCGGGAGCGCTGGATCGAGGGGGCGGCGGCGGTGACGACCGCCCTGCTGACCGGGGCGTCCGCCGAGAACGCGCTGATGACCGTGGCCGAGCGGGCCCGCATCCTCGCCGGCGCCTCGGCCGGGGTGGTCCTCCAGCCCACGCCCGAGGGCGGGATGGAGATCGTCACCGCCTCGACCACCGACGACCCGGGCGACCTGATCGGCACCGCCATCGCGCCGGGCTCCCCCGTCCTCGTCCAGCTCCTCGGCGGTGAACCCGTGTTCGTCGAGGACTCGGCGACCGACCCGCGCATGACGACCCCGGTCAGGTCCCGGTTCGGTCCGTCGATGATGCTGCCGCTGCAGAGCGGCGGGAAGCTCATCGGCACCCTCGCCCTGCCCCGGCGCCGCGGGGACGCCCCGTACACGGCGGTGGACCGGCTGCTCGCCTCCCAGTTCGCCTCGCAGGCGGCCCTCGCGCTGGTCCTCGCCGACGCCCGGCACGACCGGGAGCGGCTCGCGGTCCTCGAGGACCGGGACCGGATCGCCCGCGACCTGCACGACCTGGTCGTGCAGCGGCTCTTCGCCACCGAGATGATGCTGGAGTCGACGCGGCGCCGGGCCGCGGACGCGTCCGAGGAGAGCGCGCTGCTCGGCCGGGCGGTGGACGAGCTGGACTCGACGATCCAGGAGGTCCGTACGACGATCTTCGCCCTGCAGCAACCGCCCGCCGACGCGCCGGCCACCTTCCGGGGGCGGGTGCTGCGGGAGACGGGCGGGGCGGCGGCCCTCCTCGGCTTCCAGCCGTCGGTGCACTTCTCCGGCGCGGTGGACACGCTCGTCGACGAGGAGACGGCCGACAAGCTGCTCGCCGTGCTGCGCGGCGCGCTCGCGGCGGCCCATCGAAGGCCGGGCGTCGGCGCGGTCACGGTGGAGGTCGGCGTCGGAGCGGCGGGCAGGAGCGGCGTCGGACCCGGAAGCGGAACCGAAGACGCCACCGACGGCGGAACCGAAGACGGCACCGGCGGAGACGGCGGGGGCGGCTGGCTGCGGGTCGCGGACGACGGCACTCCCCCGGCGACGGTGACCTGGCCGTAGCTGTCGTCGCGCCGCCCGGATCCCGCCCCCCTGACGGAGCAGTCCGGCGCGCAGCACCGGGGCCCCCGACCTTGACTGGGGGCGTGGACACCGACACCAAGCCCCCGTCGACGGCGGCCTACCGCAACCTCGCGATGGCCACCATCGGCTTCACGCTCACCTTCTGGGCGTGGGACCTCATCGCACCGATCGCGAGCTGGTACGGCGAGCGGCTGAACCTCAGCTCCTTCCAGCAGTCGCTGCTCGTCGCCGTCCCCGTCCTGGTCGGCTCGGTGGGCCGGATCCCGGCCGGAGCGCTGACCGACAAGTACGGCGCGAAGCTGATGTTCCCGCTCGTGTCGGCGCTGACGATCATCCCGGTGCTCCTGCTGATCGTGGTCAAGGACAGCTACGGCCTGATGCTGGTCGTCGGCTTCCTCCTGGGCCTCGGCGGGACGACGTTCGCGATCGGCATCCCCCTCGTCAACTCCTGGTTCCCGCCCGCCAAACGCGGCCTCGCGCTCGGCGTGTTCGGCATGGGCATGGGCGGTGTGGCGCTCTCGGGCTACTTCACGCCCCGGATCGCGAAGCACGGCGAGAACCTGCCGTTCGTCGTCGTCGCCGTCGCCCTCGCCGTGTACGCGGTGCTCGCCTCGTTCCTCATCACCGACCGGCCCGACCGGCCGGTGCCCACCGCCTCCCTCGCGACCCGGCTCGGCTCGGCCGGGAGGCTGCGGGTGACGTGGGAGCTGTCGGCGCTGTACGCGATCGGCTTCGGCGGCATCGTCGCCTTCGGCGTCTACCTGCCGACGTACCTGAAGACCTGGTACGGCCTCGATCCCACCGACGCGGGCACCAAGGCGGCGGGCTTCGCCCTCGTCACGGTGGTCTTCCGGCCGATCGGCGGCTGGCTCTCGGACCGGGTGCACCCGGCGGTCGTGACCTCCTGTGCGCTCGGGTTCGTCGCCCTCCTCGCGATCGTCCAGGCCTTCGACCCGAAGCTGGACCCGGTCGGCACGATCGCGCTGCTCTGCATGGCGGCCGGCCTCGGCACGGCGAGCGGCTCGGTCTTCGCGCTGGTCTCGCAGGTGACCCCGCAGGCGCAGGTGGGTTCCGTCACCGGCATCGTCGGCGCCATGGGCGGCCTCGGCGGCTTCGTCCCGCCGCTGGTGATGGGCGCGATCTACAGCGCCAAGGACTCGTACTCGATCGGCTTCATGCTCCTGTCCGACCTGGCGCTCGCGGGCTGTGTGTACGCGTACGGGCGGATGCGCACGATCCGGCAGGGCGGCGACGAGCCGGCCCCGGACGACGCGACGAAGGTCCCGGCCGCACGGCCCTGACATCCCGACCACCCCGGCCGCCCCGGCCGCCCCGGCCACGCCCGGCGCCCCGGCCGCACGGCCCTGACACCCCGGCCACCCCGGCAGAATGCCTCCGGCAACCCTCGCTCCGACGACCCGAGGAGTACGACCGGTGAGTGCGCTCTTCCCGGCCCTTGCGGGCCCCTCCGAACGGCCCGCGCTCCGCTGCGGCCCCGACGCCCTCACGTACGGGGAGCTGGCGCGGGCCGCCGACGCCCTCGCCGTACGCGTCGCCGACGCCGTACGGGAGGCCGGGGGCGCCGGGCGGGTCGCCGTCTGGGCCACGCCGACCGCCCGCACGGCGGTCGCGGTGGTGGCGGCCCTCCTCGCGGGCGTGCCCGCCGTACCGCTCAACCCGCGCACGGGCGAGCGGGAGCTGGCCCACATCCTCGGGGACAGTGCCCCGGGCGCGGTGCTCGCGGGTCCGGCGGACGAACTCCCGGCGGGACTCGCGGGGGTGCGCCGGATCGACGTCGACCTGGGCAGCGGGACGGACCCGGCTCCCACCGGTGCGCCCGCTTCCCCCACCGGTGCGCCCGCTTCCCCCACCGGTCCGGCCGCCGTCGAACCCGACGACCCCGAGGCGACCGCCCTGGTCGTCTACACCTCCGGCACCACCGGCCCGCCGAAGGGCGTCCTTCTCTCCCGGCGGGCCGTCGCCGCGTCCCTCGACGCGCTGGCCGACGCCTGGTCGTGGACGGCGGACGACGTCCTCGTGCACGCACTGCCGCTGTTCCACGTCCACGGGCTGGTACTCGGCGTCCTGGGCCCCCTGCGGCGCGGCGGCGAACTCCGCCACCTGCGCTCCTTCTCCGTGGAGGCCGTCACGCGGGAGCTCGGGAGCGGCGGCACGATGCTGTTCGGCGTACCGACGATGTACCACCGGCTCGCGGACGCCCTCCCCCACGATCCGGCGCTCGTCGACGCCCTGGCCGGCGCGCGGCTGCTCGTCTCCGGTTCGGCGGCGCTCCCGGTCCACGACCACGAGAGGATCGCGGCGGCGACGGGCCGGACGGTGGTGGAGCGGTACGGGATGACCGAGACGCTCATGAACACGAGCGTGCGGCCGGGCGACGGGCCGCGCCCCGGGAGCGTGGGGACGCCGCTCGCGGGCGTGGAGCTGCGGCTCGTGGACGAGGACGGCGCGGTGCTCGCCGCGCGCGACGGGGAGACGGTCGGCGAGGTGCAGGTGCGCGGCCCGAACCTCTTCTCCGGGTATCTGAACCGGCCGGAGGCGACGGCGGCGGCCTTCGACGGCGGCTGGTTCCGCACCGGGGACGTGGCGGTCCTGGACGGGGACGGCGCGGTGCGGCTGGTGGGCCGCAGGGCGACCGACCTGATCAAGAGCGGCGGCTACAAGATCGGGGCGGGCGAGATCGAGAACGCCCTCCTGGACCACCCGGGGGTGCGGGAGGCGGCCGTGACCGGCGAGCCCGATCCGGACCTGGGCGAGCGGATCGTGGCCTGGGTGGTGCCGGCGGACGCCTCGGCGCCGCCTGCGGAGGCGCAGCTCGCGGACCACGTGGCCCGGCTGCTCGCCCCGCACAAGCGGCCCCGGGTGGTGCGGCTCCTCGACGCACTCCCCCGCAACGACATGGGGAAGGTCCTGAAGAAGGCGCTGCCGGGCGCGGGGTGAGCGGGCGGGGTCCGTTACGGCGTCGGGTTCAGCGCGTCGTACCGGCGGAAGTTCCGGGCGTAGAGGGCGAGGAGGCCGATCGCGAGGACGCAGGCGAGGCCGCCGCCCGTGACGGCCACGGTCGGCGAGGTCAGATCGGCGACCGAGCCCGCCAGGAAGTCCCCGAGCCGGGGGCCGCCCGCGACGACCACGATGAAGACGCCCTGGAGCCGGCCGCGCATCTCGTCCGGCGCGGCGACCTGCATCATCGTGTTGCGGAAGATCATCGATGCGGTGTCGGCGTAGCCGGCGAGGGCGAGCAGCAGCAGTCCCAGCCACAGGTTCCGGGTGAGCCCGAAAGCGGCGATGGCGGTGCCCCAGCAGGCGACGGAGACGAGGATCGCCTGCCCGTGGTGGCGGATGCGGCTCTGCCAGCCGGACAGCACGCCGCCGAGCAGGGCCCCGAACGCGGGCGCGGCGACGAGGAGTCCGGTGGTCTTCGCGTCGCCGCCGAACCACAGCACGGCGATCGCGGGGAACAGGGCGCGCGGGTGGGCGAGGATCATCGCGCAGAAGTCGGAGAGGAACGTCATGCGCAGGTTGGGGCGGGTGGCGAGGAACCGCAGTCCGTCGAGGACGGAGGCCCGCTTGGTCCCGGTGCGGTCCGGCAGCATCGAGGGCAGCCGCCACATCGCGTACAGGCTCGCGGAGAAGGCGAGGGCGTCGATCAGGTACGCGGTCTGGTAGCCGGCCAGGCCGACGATCAGGCCGCCGAGGCTGGGGCCGACGAGCGTGCCGAAGGTCATGACCATCGAGTTGAGGGCGTTGGCGGCGCGCAGCTGCTCGGCCGGCAGGAGCCGGGGGATCATGGACGTGCGGGCGGGCGAGTTGAGCGCGGCGCACACGGCCTGGAGCGCCACGATCCCGTACAGGAACCAGACGCGGTGGAAGCCCGCGAAGGCGGCGGCCGCCAGGGCGGCGGAGAGCACGGCGGAACCCGCGGCACTGGCGAGGCCCAGCTTGCGGCGGTCGACGGTGTCGGCGACGGCGCCGCCGTACAGGCCGAAGACGACGAGCGGGACGAGGGAGAAGAGGCCGACGAGCCCGACGGAGAACGGCGAGCCGGTGATGTCGTACACCTGGAGGGAGATGGCCAGGGTCGTCATGCCCTGCCCGACCCAGGAGATGGTGCTCCCGAACCAGAGGCGGCGGTAGTGGGCGGAGGTCCGCAGCGGGGTCAGGTCGGCGAGGAGCCTGCGGCGGGGCGGCTCCTGCTCCTCGGCCCCTTCCCTCCCCCGCTTCTCGGTGGCGGTCACGCGGCGCCGGTCCGGACCTCGTCCGCGGCGGGGGCGGGAGCGGGGGCGGGGTGCGTGAGGTCGTACCGCAGCTCGGGGCGGTCCCAGTGGATCCGCCCGGCGGCCCGGACGGTGCCGACCCGCCGCGCGCCGGTGCGGAGGTAGAACTCCTCGGCGGGCGGGTGCGCCACGACCCGCACCCCGTCCAGCCCGGCGGCCCTGGCCTGCTCGGTCATGTGGACCATCAGCGCCCGGCCGATGCCGAGGCCCTGCGCGGAGTCGGCGACGAAGGCCAGGTCGAGTTCGGCCTCGTCGGCGAGGAGGGCGTAGAACCCGAGCACGAGGCCGTCCGCGTCGACGGCGACGTGGACGAGGTGGTGCTCGATGTACGGGCCGCCGACACGGTACCCCTCGACCATGGCGGCGTAGTCGCCCCGGTAGGCGGCGGACTTCCGGACGAGCCGGGTGAGCCGCGGGGCGTCTTCGGCGGTGGCGCGCCGGACGGTGATCTCGGACATGGGGCGAGTATAGGGGTGACCTTGAGCGGCGATCCTTACGAGCGCGGCCGAACCCCGCCGTCAGGCACCGCCGCAGGCGGCGAGGTCGTCGGGGTCGACGCCGTCGAGCCGGGCGGCCAGGGCGTTGAGGCGCTCGCGGAGCTCGACGATCTCGCCCAGGTCGAGGCCGGTCGCGGCGGCGATCCGGCGCGGGACGCCGAGGGCCTTCTCGCGCAGCTCGGCCCCGGCGGGGGTGACGCGCGCGGTGACGGACCGCTCGTCCTCGGCGCTGCGCCGCCGCTCCACGTACCCGGCCGCCTCGAGCCGCTTGAGCAGCGGCGACAGGGTCCCGGAGTCGAGCCGGAGGCGCTCCCCGATGCCCTTGACGGGCAGCTCCCCGTGCTCCCAGAGGACCAGCATCACCAGGTACTGGGGGTAGGTGAGCCCCAGCTCCTTGAGGGCCTCGCGGTAGACGCCGTTGAAGGCGCGGGTGGCCGCGTGCAGCGAGAAGCAGATCTGGTGGTCGAGGCGGAGGAACTCTCCGTCGGGGACCGTGTCGAGCGTCTCCATGCCCCCAGGATACGCGACGGCCTCTCACTCGCAATTGAATTGCGCACAACTTAATAGTGCGCTATCAATAGAGGCACCACCCGGGCATTCACCCCGCCGAGAGGAACAGGAACCCCATGGACGCGATCTACACCGCCGTCGCCACCGCCAACGGCCGCGAGGGCCGCGCCGTCAGCTCCGACGGCCACATCGACCTCCCCCTCGCCCACCCCCAGGCCCTCGGGGGCAACGGCCGGGGCACCAACCCCGAGCAGCTCTTCGCCGCCGGGTACGCGGCCTGCTTCGCCAGCGCCATGGGCCTCGTCGCCCGCCAGGAGAAGATCGACATCGCGGACGCCTCCATCACCGCCGAGGTCTCGATCGGCAAGGACGCGGCGGACGGCGGCTTCGGCCTCGCGGTCGTCATGCGCGCCGAGTTCCCGGACCACCTCCAGGGCGAGGCGGGTCGTGCCCTCCTGGAGAAGACCCACGCGTTCTGCCCGTACTCGAAGGCGACCCGCGGCAACATCGCGGTCGAGCTCGTCGTCGAGTAGTCCGGTAGTCCAGTGGTCCCGTAGGCGAGGGGCCGCCCCCCGTACGGGAAGACCCCCGGCGCGCATCGCTGTGCGCCGGGGGTCTTCCCGTACGCGCACAAGGGGTTCGCCTTCCGTACGGCGGGCAGTCATGGGGCGGCTGCCCGTACGTGGGGCGCGGGCGCTGTCCTTGGGGCGCCTCGCGGCCACCCCGCCCGGCACCGCAGGCACCGCAGGCACCGCCAGGCACGCGCACCACAGCACGCGCACCGCAGCACGCGCACCACCCGCACCGCCAGGCACGCGCACCACAGCACGCGCACCGCAGCACGCGCACCACCCGCACCGCCAGGCACGCGCACCGCAGGCACCCGTACCCGTCCGCTCCCACTCCGGAGGGCAACTCCCCATGGTCGATCTCGATCGCCGCCGGTTCCTTCAGCTGGCAGGCGGCGCCGCCGCCCTGACCATGCTGTCCGACAGCATCGCCCGCGCCGCCGCCATCCCCGCGCAGGGCTCCACCGGCACCCTCCAGGACGTCGAGCACATCGTCGTCCTGATGCAGGAGAACCGTTCCTTCGACCACTACTTCGGCGCGATGAAGGGCGTGCGCGGCTTCGGCGACCCCCGCCCCGTGACCCTCCCGAGCGGCAAGTCCGTCTGGCACCAGTCCGACGGCAAGACCGAGACCCTGCCCTTCCGGCCGGAGAGCGCCAAGCTCGGCATGGAGTTCCTCCAGGGCCTCAACCACGACTGGGCCGGCGGCCAGAGCGCCTTCAACAAGGGCCGGTACGACAACTGGGTGCCCGCCAAGACCAAGGCGACGATGGCGTACCTCACCCGTGAGGACATCCCGTTCCACTACGCGCTCGCCGACGCGTTCACGATCTGCGACGCGTACCACTGCTCGTTCATCGGCTCGACCGACCCGAACCGCTACTACCTCTGGTCCGGCCACACCGGCAACGACGGCACGGGCGGCGGCCCGGTCCTCAACAACGCCGAGGCGGGCTACAGCTGGAAGACCTACCCCGAGCGCCTGGAGGCGGCCGGGATCTCCTGGAAGGTCTACCAGGACATCGGCGACGGCCTGAACGCCGCCGGTTCCTGGGGCTGGATCAGCGACGCCTACCGCGGCAACTACGGGGACAACTCCCTCCTCTACTTCAACGCCTACCGCAACGCCCAGCCCGGCAACCCGCTCCACGACAAGGCCCGCACCGGCACCAACGCCAAGGCGGGCGACGGCTACTTCGACGTCCTGCGCGCCGACGTCCAGGCCGGGCGGCTGCCGCAGGTCTCCTGGATCGCCGCCCCCGAGGCCTTCTCGGAGCACTCCAACTGGCCCTCGAACTACGGCGCCTGGTACATCTCCCAGGTCCTCGACGCGCTCACCTCGAACCCGGACGTGTGGGCCCGTACGGCGCTGTTCATCACGTACGACGAGAACGACGGCTTCTTCGACCACGTCGTCCCGCCGTACGTTCCGGCCTCGGCCGCGCAGGGCCTCTCCACGACGCCGACCGCGCTCGACCACTTCCCGGGGAAGACCGGGTACGTCGCCGGGCCCTACGGCCTCGGCCCCCGCGTCCCGATGCTGGTCGTCTCGCCCTGGTCCACCGGCGGCTACACCTGCTCCGAGACCTTCGACCACACCTCGGTCATCCGCTTCATGGAGCGCCGCTTCGGCGTCCTTGAGCCCCAGATCTCGCCCTGGCGGCGGGCCGTCTGCGGCGACCTGACCTCCGCCTTCGACTTCGGCCGCTCCAGCACGCAGGCGGCGCCGCTCCCGTCGACCGCCGGTTACTACCCGCCGGACCGCAGCCGGCACCCCGACTTCCCCGCCACCGCCCCGGCCGTCGGCTCGATGCCCCGGCAGGAGCCGGGCGGCAAGCCCACCCGCCCGCTGGCCTACGCCCCGTACGTCGACGGCGCCGCCGACACGACCGCCGGCACCTACCGCCTCACCTTCAGCGGCGGGCCGGCCGCGGGCGCCCAGTTCTACGTGACCTCGGCGAACCGCACGGACGCCCCCTGGACGTACACGACGGAGGCCGGAAAGACGATCTCCGACACCTGGAACACCAAGTACTCCAAGGGCCTCACCGACCTCACGGTCCACGGCCCCAACGGCTTCCTGCGCCGCTTCCGCTCCCCCGGCAAGACCCTGGTCCCCGAGGTCAGGGCCCGGCACAACGCCACCACCGGCACCCTCGATCTCACCCTCACCAACCCGACGACGGCCTCCGTGACCCTCACGCTCACGGACGCCTACGCGGGCACCCCGGTCTCGGTCCAGCTCGCCAGGGGCGCCACGGTCACCCGTTCCCTCGACGTCTCCGCCGCCCACCACTGGTACGACGTCACGATCACCACCCCGGCCTACCCCGACTACCTCCGCCGCCTCGCGGCCCACGTCGAGACGGGCGCGCCGAGCCACTCGGACCCGGGCATCCGCACGTCCTGACCCGCCCCGGCGACGCTCCGGCCCTCCGGCCCCGGCGGCCTCAGGGCTGCGGGGTGCCGGAGCGGCGCTGGTCGCTCTCGTTGCGGAGGTCGGTGGTGCGGCGGGCGAGGCCGTCCACGCGCGCGGCGAGGTCGGCGGGCAGCCGGGGCCGGGTGGCGCGGGCGCGGGCGAGGGGCTCCAGGAGGCGGGCCGGATCGTCGGCGGCGAGGGCCTGGCTGAGGTCGCGCCGCAGCGCGGCGGGGAGGCGGTCGAGGGCCGTGATCTGGCCGGCGAGCTGGCGCAGGTCGGCGGCGTTGTCGCGGGCCCAGCTCGTGACGGAGCGGTCGGCGGCGCGGCGGTCGCGCGTCGCCTGGACGCGCTCCTCGCGGGTGGCGCCGGGGCGGCCGGGGCGTACGCGCAGGTAACGGCGCTCGGCGGCCTGGCGGCTGGTGACCCCGAGGGGCTCGGCGAGATCGGCCCAGCTGACGCCCGCCTCGCGGGCGGCCTCGATGAGGCCGGGCTCCCAGCCGGCCAACTGCTCGCGCAGCTCGCGCAGGAGCAGCAGCGCGGCGAGCGCTTCCTCGGACGAGGCGGCCGGGGCCGAGGAGGCACCCGGGCCCGGCGAGGCGGCCGGGGCGCCCGAGGGCTCCGTGGCGGTGGGGGCGCTCGCGGAGCGGGCCGCGCGGACGGTCTCGTCCATCGCGGCGAGCGCCGCCAGCGCGGCGTGGAAGGTCACGGGGTCGCCGCCTTCACCCATGGGATCACGCTCTCCGAATGTCGTCGCTCGAATGTCGTCGTTTCGATGACAGTCCAGTTGTCATCCATCCGTTGACATGTTACAACGGTGTCAGGTGAAGCGCATTGGCCATCACTGCCTGAACCTTTGGAGGTGTTCCACGATGTTGATGCGCACCGACCCGTTCCGCGAACTCGACCGCCTCACGCAGCAGATGCTGGGCTCGACCGGTACGTGGTCCCGTCCCTCCGCCGTCCCCATGGACGCGTATCGCGAGGGCGACGCATACGTGATCATGATGGACCTGCCCGGTGTCTCGACCGACGCGATCGACATCGACGTCGAGCGGAACATGCTCACGGTCAAGGCCGAACGCCGACCGGTCGAGAAGGCCGACGACGTGCAGATGGAGCTGTCCGAGCGGCCCCTCGGCGTCTTCTCCCGCCAGCTGATGCTGGCCGACACCCTCGACACGGAGAAGATCGCGGCGAGTTACGAGGCGGGCGTCCTCACGCTGCGCATTCCGATCGCGGAGCGCGCGAAGCCCCGCAAGATCAGCATCAGCAGCGGCGACGACCGCAGGCAGATCAGCGGCTAGGCCGTTCCTCTCGGATCACGCCGAGACGGCGCACCGAGACGGCGCACCGAAACGGCTCTTCTCGGATCACGCGGAGACCGAGACGGCCCAGGCCGCCACGGGCCGGACGCGGAGGCGGCGAAGGGCGACAGCCCTCCCCTTCTCGCCCCTCCGCTCCGGCCGCCCCGCATCCCCCCGTCCACGAAGGGGTAGCGATGAGACTGCGATGGCAGGCGTTCCTCGAACAGGTCCGGGAACGCGGCGACTACGGCACGCAGGACGAAGCCGAGCGCGCCGCCCGGGTCGTACTGGCGCTGCTCGGCGCCCATCTGGTCGGCGACGTGCGGGCCGCGCTCGCCGCCCGCCTCCCCGAAACCTTCGCCGTCGTCCTGCTCAACCCGCTCCAGGCCGCCGAACCGCTCTCACCGGAACGATTCGTCCGGGCGACGGCCGCCTGGATCGAAGGGGCCACCGAACGGACGGCCGCCTGGGACGTCAGCGCCGTGCTCAGCGTCACCGCCGACGCGGCCGGCGAGGAACTCACGGCCCGGATGCTCCTGCAGCTCCCGCCCGGATACGACCTGCTCTTCGGCCGGCCGCACCTTCCGCGGTGAGCCCGGCGCGCCGCCCCACGCCCCCGCACCGCCCGCTCCGACACCTGTTCGCTCCGCCCGCCCACCCGGCGGGCCCGAAGAGAACGGCGACCTCGTTCCCCATGACCGTCACGACCACCACCACCGCCGACACCACCACGACCGCAACCGCCGGCACCACCACGACCGCTACCGCCGGCACCACGAGCGCCGTGCCCACGCCCGACCGCGGCGGAGTCTCGTACACCGCCCTTCTCGAACGCATCCGGTACGAGGGCGCCTACCCGACCCGCGAACGCGCCGAGACAGCGGTCCGCGCCGTCCTCGCCGCGCTGGGACGGCAGCTCGTCGGCGACGAACGCGTCGAACTCGCCGCCCGCCTCCCGTTCGAGGCGGCCCTGACCCTCACCGCCCAGGTCCCCGCCACCACCCCGCTCACCGGCTGGGAGTTCGTGAAGGACCTCGCCCGCCGCACCGGCGGCAGCCCGGCCACCACCCGCTGGGACGTGGGAGCGGTCCTCGCCCCCGTCGCCCACCTGGCCGGCCCCGACCTCACCGACCGCATCGTCGACCAGCTCCCCCCGGGCTACGCCCTCCTCTTCGGCAGGGCCGAACTCCTCCCCTCGGGCGCGGGCCGCACGCGGGACCGCGACGCCGCCTGAGGCCCGAGCTCCGCCCCGGACCGGACGTCAGAGGGCCGGGCCCGCCGCGTCCCGGCCCGTGACGCCCGCCCTGCGCAGCGTGGAACGCCACGCCAGCGCGACCGCGGTCTCGGCGAGGCCGAGGAGGACGAGCCACAGGCCGAGCAGCCTGGTCAGGGCCCGGGCCGACTCCGTCGGCAGCGCGAGGACGACGACGCCCGCGACGATGCCGAGGGCCGCCACGCCCATCACGACGCCCCGGTGGGGCATGCCCTTGACGGCGATGGCCGTGTACAGGGTGACGATGCCCGACACCAGCCAGGCGGCGCCGGTGATCAGCGAGAGCGCGGCGATCGTCTGGAGCGGGTTGCGCAGGCACAGCACCCCGCCCAGGACGCAGACGACGGCGACGATCAGGCCGGGGGCGCGGTCGCTCTCGCGCCCGAAGACGGCCACGAACCGGAAGCCGCCGATCAGCAGCAGGTACACCCCGATGAGCACGGCCAGGACGTGCAGGGTGACGTCGGGCCAGACGAGCGCGAGGACGCCCGGGACGAGCGTCGCCATGGCGGCGCCGAACAGCCACACCCACGAGCGGCCGAGCCGTGCCAGCTGCTCCTCGGGGTCGACGGCGGGGTCGACGCCGTGGTCGACGGCGGGCGCGGGGCCTTGTGACGTTGCCATGTGTCCTCCTGCCGCCGGTCAGGTCGAACTTCCCCCACCCGTGCGGGTGCCCCGCCAAGCTCCAGCACAAGTGTGCGCCTTCGCCCCGCATCCCGCCCGACGCGCCCGACTCGCCCGCCCGACTCGCCCGTCCCGCCCGTCCCACCGCCTCTCGAGGTGCGAGGAGCGGGAGGGAGCGGTGACGATGGGGTGTGACCGGTGGTCCGGACAGGCGGGCCTCGGGCTCCCGCCGGGAGCGGGCCCGACGAACGGAGGAAGCACCATGGACGCCGAAGAGGTTCCCGAGGTGGGGCCCGTCGATTACCTGGTCCTGGAGTTCCCCGGCAACCGCATGACCGGAGAGGGACTGTCCCGCCTGATCGACCTGGTCGACCGGGGCATCATCCGCATCCTCGACCTCTCCTTCCTGCGCAAGGACACGGACGGCTCCGTCACCGCGCTGCAGATCGCCGATCTCGACGGCGACGGCGAACTCGACCTCGCCGTCTTCGAGGGCGCCTCCTCCGGACTGCTCGGCGAGGACGACCTGCGGGAGGCCGCCGCCGTGCTCGAACCGGGCAGCTCGGCGGGTGTGCTCGTGTACGAGAACGTCTGGGCCGCGCCGCTGGCGACGGCGCTGCGCCGCAGCGGCGCCCGGCTCGTCGCCGGCGGACGGATCCCCCTCCCGGACCTCTTGGCGTCCCTGGAGTCGCTGGAGTCCCAGGAGTCCGAGCAGAAGAGCTCCGCGGCCTGACGCCTCTCCCCCACCCACCCGACGACAAGGAGTTCCGCCATGCCCGGCCTTCTGCGCGGCGTCGCCCGTACCGCCGTCATCTCCGGTACGGCCACCGCCGTCTCCAACCGCGTCTCGCGCCGCCAGGCCGGCCGCTGGGCCCGGCAGAGCGAGGCGCAGGCCGTGGCGCAGCCGCCGGCCGCGCCCGCCGCCGCCCCGCAGGCCCCCGCGGCTCCGCCCGTTGCGGCACCCATGGACGCCAAGATCGACCAGCTGCACCAACTCGGCCAGTTGCGCGACCAGGGCGTGCTCACCGAGGAGGAGTTCGAGGCGCAGAAGCGCCGCGTCCTCGAGTCCTGAGCCGCGACGGCGGCCGGGCGAACCGATGCAGTGAAGGAAGTACGGACATGAGCGGTGTCACCGACAAGCTCAAGGGCCGGATCAAGGAGGTCACCGGAAAGATCACCGGCGACCGCAGGCTGGAGACGGAGGGAAGGACCGACCAGGCGAGGGCGAAGGCCCGGTCGGCCGTACGGGAGGTCCGCGAACGCGCCCGCGGCGTCCGTGACTCGCTCAGGAGGGACCACTCCTGACGCGCGGCCGTGGCTGACCCAGGAGGAGGCCGGATGCCCGAACCGCCACCGGCCTCCGCCCGTCGCGCGCAGCGGCGACGGCGGTGGGCCACGTCGCTCCGGCGCCCTTCGCGCCGCCTGCGCAGGGACCTGTCCCAGCTGCTGTGCGCGGTCGTCGGTCTGGGGCTGGGGCTGCTGGCCCCCGTGATCACGGCGGGCCCCCAGGCGGACGCGGGCCGGGTGGTGGGCGTGCTGTTCACCCTGGGCTTCGGCGTCATCAGCCTGGTCAGCATCATCTACTCGGTGCTCTTCCTGGTGGTGCAGTTCTCCGCGAGCACGTTCACCCCCCGCCTGAACCTGTTCCGCCAGGAGCCCATCGTCTGGCGCACGTTCGCCCTCACCATCGGCGTCTTCGTCTTCTGCGTCACCTCGGGCATCGCCATCGGATCCCGGAAGGACGTCTCCGTCCTCGTCCCCGGGACGGCCATGGCCCTCGCCCTCGTCGCGCTCGTCCTCATGCGTACGCTCCAGATGAAGGCGTTCGAGTCGATCCAGCTCGGCGAGTCGCTGTCCGCGATCGCCGCCCGCGCGCACCGCCTGTACGCGGCCCTGTACGTCCGCCCGTACGCCCCGCCGGGTACGGCGGCCGCCCCGCCCTCCCCCGTGACCGGCACCCCCGTGGCCGACTCCGGCGTGGCCGTCCGGTGGGCGGGGCCGCCCGCCGTGCTCCAGGGCATCGACGTACCCGCCCTCCTCGACGCCGCCCGGCGGCACGACTTCTCCGTCGCCTTCCTGGTCGGTCCCGGTACGACCCTGACGGACGGCACGGTGATCGGCCGGGTGACCCCGGGCGGCGCCGGGGAGGGGGCGCTCCGCGCGGCCCTGTCGACGGGGGTCGAGCGGACCTTCGACCAGGACCCCGAGCTGCCCTTCAGGCTCCTCGCCGACATCGCGCTGCGCGCCCTGTCACCCGCGGTGAACGACCCGGCCACGGCCGTGGAGGCGCTGGACCGCCTCGGGGGCCTGCTCGCGCTCCTCGCCGACCGCGACCTGGACGTCGGCCGCTTCGCCGACCCCGCCGGCCGGACGAGGGTGAGCGTGCCGACGCCCGGATGGGGGCGGTACGTCCGGACCGCCGTCGACGACGTGATCCTCGCCGCCCAGGGGTCACCGATGGCCCTGCGCGGAGTCCGCGACCTCCTGCGCGGCCTCGCCGAGCGGGCCCCCGCCGCCCGGCGCCCCCTCGTGCGCGAGCGGCTCCGCTGGGTCGAGCGGACCGGCAGCGAGGCGTACCCGCTCGTCTGGGCGGACACCTGAGCCGGACGGCCCCCGCGGGCGCACACGTGGCACCACCGGACGAGGAGGCCGAGAATGGGAGACCGGACGCCCCGCCCGGCGCGACCCGCCCGGAACGCGGCACGGACCCAGGTGGTGACACATGTGCCGATGGCTGGCCTACTCGGGTACTCCCGTACTGCTCGACACCATCCTCTACAAACCGGCGCACTCCCTGATCGACCAGAGCCTGCACTCCAAACTCGGGGTGGAGACCACCAACGGTGACGGGTTCGGCGTCGGCTGGTACTCGGACGGCACCGGTTCACCGGCCCTGTTCCGGGAGATCGGCCCGGCCTGGAGCAACCGGAACCTGCGGGAGCTGGCGGACCACGTCCACTCCCCGCTGTTCTTCGCCCACATCCGGGCGTCGACCGGCACCGCGGTGCAGCAGTCGAACTGCCACCCCTTCCGGCGCGGCCGCTGGATGTTCATGCACAACGGCGCCATCTCCGGGTTCCACCTCATGCGCCGCGACCTGACGATGCTCGTGGACCCCGCGCTGTACACCGACATCGAGGGAACGACGGACTCCGAGGTCATGTTCTATCTGACCCTCACCTTCGGCCTCGACGAGGACCCGCCCGCCGCCGTCGCCCGCATGGCGGGCGTGGTGGAGCGCGTCGGCCGCGACCACGGGGTGGAGCACCCGCTCCAGATGACGCTGGCCATCACGGACGGCACCCGCACCTGGGCCTTCCGCTACTCCAGCGCCCGCGCCTCCCGGTCGCTGTTCTACAGCAGCCGGGTGGAGGCGCTGCGCCGACTGCACCCCGACGTCACGTTCCTCCAGGACATCTCCGAGGAGACCCGCCTCATCGTGTCCGAGCCCCTCGGTGACCTGCCCGGCGCGTGGAACGAGGTGCCGGAGAGCACCTACGGCGTCGTCCAGCCCGGCCAGGACGAGCTGCGCCCCTTCGCCCCGGCAGCGGCGTGACGCGGGCGGTGCCGCCATGGTCCTCGACCTGGTCCTGATCGGGCTGGCGGTCACGCTCTTCCCGCTCCCCGTCATGGCCTTCGCCCTGGTGCTGGCCTCGCCGCAGGGGGCGCGGAAGGGCGCGGCGTTCATCGTCGCCTGGCTGGCGTGCCTGGGGGCCGTGACCGCGGCCGTCCTCCTCCTCACGGGCGGCGAGCCGCCCCCGCCCCGCTCCCCGCCGTCCGTCGCCGCGCTCGTGGCCACGCTGGTCATCGGCGTGGGCCTGGTCGGCTACGGCGAGTGGCGACGCCGCCGCAACCGCCGTGCCGCCGGCGCGCCGACGCCACCGCCCCCGGAGTCCCGGGGCCAGGGCGCCACCGTCTGGTCCGCCGCCGTGCTCGCCGTACTCCTCCAGCCCTGGGGCATGGTCGGCGCCGCGGCCACCACGATCGTCCAGGCGAACCTCTCCGAGGGCGGCTCCTTCGTGGCCCTCGCGTTCTTCTGCCTCCTGGCCACATCGACCCTGCTCGCCATGGAGACGTACACGGTGCTCTCCCCCGAAACGTCCCGCCACACCCTCCTCACCCTGCGCACCCGCCTGCTGCGCCACAAGGAACCCGCCATCGTCCTCATCTGCCTGCTCCTGGGCCTCTGGCTCGTCGGCCGAAGCATCTACCGCCTCGTCAACTGAGCCGACGTCGCGCATCGACGGTCGCCCGTGCCGATCCACCGCCGGGACGACGGGGGGGAGGCGACCAGGAGGCGGACGCGCAGGAGCGGCGGAGGCGGGAGAAGGACAGCGGAAGCTTCAGCCGCGCGGGCCGGCTCTCCGACGAGTTCGGGGGCACCTTTCCGTACAGCTACGAGAAGTTCGTGGAGAATCCGTCGTCCGAGCCGTACGTGGGCACGCTGGCGGTCGTGGACTGCTCGCCGGACGGAAACCCTCAGCCCCTCGACCCGCCGAGCCAGACCGTCACCGTGCCGCCGAAGCAGGGGAAGCTCGCCTTCAAGGTGTCCTTCAGCTTCCCCGAAGGGCAGGGAACGGTGACCTCCAACCAGCCGCGCCTCATCTGCGTGACGCTTCGGGACGAGGGCGGGTTCAGGGGCGAGGACAGGGACGCCCTCTCCGTACAGCTGAATCCTCCCAGCGAGACGACCCCCGAGGAGACGACGACCGGGGAGACGACCACCGGAGAAACGACCACGGGGGAGACAACCACCGGGGAAACGACGACCGGGGAGACAACCACCGGAGAGACGACCACCGGGGAAACCACCGACGGGGGCACCGGCGAGTCCGGCGGGCTCGGCTGAGCCGCCCGAGCGAAGGGGGCCGCATGGCCGAAGGGAACCGGCGGGACGACGGGGGCCCCACGGCCGACGGGCCGCCCCTCACGGCCGAGGCGGATTCCGGCGGCGAGGGGCGGCCCTGGAGCAACTGGGCCCTCACGCTCGCCACGCTGCTCGCCCCGACCACCTTCATCGGCGCCCTGCTGCTGTACTTCGGCTTCGCCTACACCAACGCCCTCTACGCGCACTTCGGCGTCGACGCGGCGACCCTCGGCTTCTCCGCCCAGGACTACGCGCTGCGCAGCGCGGGCGCCCTCTACGTACCGGCCGGCGCCGCGCTCACCGTCGCCCTGGTCGCCGTCCTGGTCTACTACGGGGCCCGCGCGGTGGGGGCGAGGAGCGGCGGCCTGCCGCCGGGCGGCCGGTTCGCGCCGTACCTGGTCTCGGTCTGCGGCCTGGCCCTCTTCGCCCTCGGCATGCTCGGCGGGCTCGGCGCGTGGAACGCCGGGGCGATGGACACCCCGCTGCTGCTCGGCAGCGGACTGGTCCTGGTCGTGTACGGCAGGGCCCTGTTCTTCAAGCTGAGCGGCGCCGACTACCCGGTGGCGCGCGAGCGGCTGGCGCTCGCGCTCGTCGCCGCGCTGGTCGGCCTCTCGTCCTTCTGGGCGGTCCACGCGTACGCGAAGCAGCACGGCGACGACGACGCCCGGTATCTGGCGCGCAACCTGTGGCTGCGCCCGGCGGTGACCGTCGACACGACGGAACGGCTCCACTTCCCGCCGCGGCAGGCACGCGAGACCGTCCTGCCCGTAGCCGACCACCCGCAGCGGTTCCGGTACCGGTACGAGGGCCTGCGCCTCCTGGCGGAGGTGAACGGCCGGATGTTCCTCATCCCCGAGAACTGGTCCGAGGCGGGCGGCAGCGTGCTCGTGCTCCCCGCGGGCAACGCGGTCCGCGTCGCCTTCCGCGCGGACTGAGGCGTCGGGGCGACTCCGGGCGCGTCACCGAGAGGCTCCGCCCCCGAACCGGGGCGGAGCCTCGTGGCGTCTCCTCTCAGAGCAGGCCGCGCTGGTACTTCCACGTGACCTTGCCGTCGGTCAGGTGGAAGAACCCGACGGGCGGGAACAGCCCCTTCGCGGCATCGCAGTCGTACTCGAGCCTGTGGCCGGTGGTGGACGGCCAGTTGGGGTAGGCCTCCTGGGTGACCACGCAGGTCGTCCTGGGCACGATCGACCAGAACTGCGCCTCGGACATGCCCACCTGAACCTGGTTGTACATCGCGCGCGTCATCGCCGGAGCCACCGGCTTGTAGAGGTAGTCGTTCTGCTTCGAGAACAGCTGGCCCGCGTCGTTGAAGTTGAAGTTCGCGTACGGGACGTAGTCGCCGCTCTTGGTGAAGCACTGGATCGTCCAGGTGGAGCGGTCACACCAACCGCTCGCGGAGCCCGGCGGAGGCGACTGCTCCGCGCCGACGACGATCTGCCAGACCGTGGCCTGGTCGGCGCCGAAGGGCACCGCCTCGTACTCCTGGACGGTGAAGCTGAAGGCCGTGGTCTCCGCCTGCGCGGCGCCCGTGCCGCCCAGCATCGCCGCCCCCACCGCGGCGCAGGTGACCGCGGCCCACCATGTCTTCTTCATGCTCTCCACCCCTTCTGTCGGGTATCTCCCGGACGCACGCCATCCTTGACGAGCGCACTCTTCCGGTGATCTCCGCCGACTCTCCGTGGCCGGATCCGGCGGGGCGGTGCGTACGGGGTGGGGGCGCGGCCGGACCGCGGGGCTCCGCTGCTCCAACGGAGGGCATTGGGGTGAGTCCCGGCGTGTCGTTCCCGTGATGCGGGTCACAGTGGGTCACCGTGGCGTGAAAGAGCCCGCGGGCGCAGGTGAATCCTTCCTGCGGCCACGGGCGGTGGTGGGGCGGGTGGGACTCGAACCCACGGCCGACGGATTATGAGTCCGCTGCTCTAACCGGCTGAGCTACCGCCCCGTGCGGTCAGGCGCGTACAAGTGTGCGCGCCGTCTGCCGCAGCATAGCCGCTCATACGATCTCCTGCTCCGGAAGATCGGCTCTGCTCGACCGTGAAGACCCCGCCGCGCCCCGCGCGGTTCCCCGGAACGCGAAAAAGGACCCCGAAGGGTCCTTCTCCGTTGGCTCCCCCGGCTGGACTCGAACCAGCAACCCTCCGGTTAACAGCCGAATGCTCTGCCAATTGAGCTACAGGGGATCGCGCTCCCCCGACTGGACTCGAACCAGTAACCTGCCGGTTAACAGCCGGCTGCTCTGCCAATTGAGCTACAGGGGATTGCTGCGTTGCACCGAACGGATCCACCTCGGGCCTTCCCGGGCGGCGCTCGCTCGCTGCGACACATACATTAGCGCAAGCAGGGGGGTGCTCCGCCAATCGGTTCCCCCAGGACGCTTCGGGGAAGGATCGCAGCCATGCGGTACAAGCTGATGTTCGTCGCGGGACTGGCCGTCGGGTACGTCGTCGGGACGCGGGCAGGTCGCGAGCGGTACGAGCAGATGAAGAAGTCCGCGCAGGGCTTCGCGCAGAACCCGGCGGTGCGCAACGCCGCCGAGTCCGCCGCCCTCACCGGGCGGCAGTTCGCGGGCAAGGCGGCCCACGTCGTGGGCGACAAGGTGGGTGACCGGCTGCCGTCCTCCGTGACCGACCGGCTGCACGCGCTGCGCGAGCGCAGCCGGGCCAACGGGCGGGTCTACGAGGACGACGACTGGGGCACCAGCAACACCTGAACCGCCGTGCGTGCGGCAGAATCTCTGTCATGGGGATAGTCGCCGGACTGGACAGCTCTGCGGAGTTCACACGCATCGTCGTCTGTGACACGGACACGGGTGCCGTACTGCGGCAGGGGTACGCCCCCCATCCCGGCGAGCCGAAGGCCTCGGACGTCGACCCGCAGGCCTGGCTGCTCTCCCTCGGGGAGGCCGCGACCGGCGGCCTCCTGGAGGGCGTGGAGGCCATCGGCGTCTCCGCGCAGCAGCACGGCCTGGTGCCGCTCGACGCCACGGGCGGCC
Source organism: Streptomyces sp. NPDC003327 (assembly GCF_053589515.1). Taxonomy (NCBI): domain Bacteria; kingdom Bacillati; phylum Actinomycetota; class Actinomycetes; order Kitasatosporales; family Streptomycetaceae; genus Streptomyces; species Streptomyces sp. NPDC003327. The sequence continues at coordinate 88,978 of NZ_JBSFSA010000001.1, forward strand.
TCGTGCGGCCCGCGCTCGTCGGCAACGACAAGCGGGCGCAGATCGCCGCCGCCGATCTCGTCGAGTCGCTCGGCGGGCGCGGCGCCTGGGCCGAGGCCGTCGGCACCGTCCCCCAGTCCGGGCTGCCCGTCGCCAAGCTCCGCTGGCTGGCCCGTACCGAGCCCGAGAACGCCCAGCGGGTCGCCGCCGTGCTCCAGCCGCACGACTGGCTGGTCTGGCAGCTGCTCGGCAGGCCCGCACGGCGGACCACCGACCGCGGCGCCGCCTCCGGCACCGGCTACTGGTCGGCCCGCACCGGCACGTACCGCCCCGACCTCGTCGAGCTGGCCCTCGGCCACCAGGCCGTGCTGCCGGAGGTGCTGGGGCCCGCCGAGCCGGCCGGCACCACGCCCGAGGGGCTGCTCATCTCGGCCGGTACGGGCGAGACGATGGCCGCCGCGCTCGGCCTCGGCCTCGGCACGGGCGACGCGGTCGTCTCGCTCGGCGCGTCCGGGTCCGTGATGGCCGTGCACCACGAGGCGCTCGCCGAGCCGGGCGGCATGATCACCTCCTTCGCCGACGCCACCGGCATGCACCTGCCGGTCGTGCACACCTCCAACGCGGTGCGGACGCTGCGCGGCACCGCCGAGATGCTGGGCCTCGACTCCCTGGAGGAGCTCTCCGCGCTGGCCCTGAAGTCCACCCCGGGCGCCTCCGGGCTCGTCCTGCTGCCGTACCTGGAGGGCGAGCGGACCCCGAGCCTGCCGCACGCCGCCGGCACCCTCACCGGGCTGCGCCGCGAGTCGATGAAGCCCGAACACCTGGCGCGGGCCGCGTTCGAGGGGATGCTGTGCGCCCTGGGCGACGCCCTGGACGTGCTGCGCGGCCGCGGGGTCGAGGTGCGGCGGATCTTCCTGCTCGGTGCGGCGGCCGCCCTTCCGGCGGTCCAGGTGCTGGCGCCCGCGCTCTTCGGCGCGCAGGTCGTCGTCCCCCAGCCGGCCGACTACGCGGCGATCGGTGCGGCCAAGCAGGCCGCCTGGGCCCTCGGGGTCGCCCGGGGCACGCTCTCCCCGACCGCTCCCCCGGCCTGGCAGGGCGCCGCCGCCCAGGTCCTGGAGCCGGGCGAGGAGCTGCCGGTCGGCCAGTCGGTGCGGCAGCAGTACGTGGCCACGCGGGATCAGTTCCACCCGGGCGCGTTCGGGGCGTAGGAGGGCGGCGCTGCGGGGCTCCCAGGCTCGCCGCGGCGACGACACGCCCCCACCCGGGCGGCGAAACCGAGTCGTAACGCCGCGGGGCCGCGGGCGATAGTAGGAGCCGTGCTCATAAGACTTCTCCGAACCCACCTGCGGCCCTATCGAAAACCCATCGCCCTGCTCGTCCTGCTCCAGTTCCTTGCGACCTGCGCGAGCCTCTACCTGCCGACGCTGAACGCCGACATCATCGACGACGGCGTCGTGAACGGCGACACCGGCTACATCCTGCGGTTCGGCGCCCTGATGGTCGGCGTCTCCGTCGTCCAGGGCGTCTGCAACATCGGCGCCGTCTACTACGGTGCCCGCACCGCCTCGGCGCTCGGCCGGGACGTGCGCGGAGCCGTCTTCGACCGGGTGCAGTCGTTCTCCGCCCGCGAGCTCGGGCACTTCGGCGCGCCCTCGCTGATCACCCGTACGACCAATGACGTGCAGCAGGTCCAGATGCTGGTCCTGATGGGATTCACCCTGATGGTCTCCGCGCCCATCATGTGTGTCGGCGGCATCGTGATGGCCCTCGGCCTGGACGTGCCGTTGTCGGGCGTGCTGCTCGCGGTGGTGCCGGTGCTCGGCGTCGCGGTGTCGCTGATCGTGCGCCGGATGCGGCCGCTGTTCCGGACCATGCAGGAGCGGCTCGACACGGTGAACCGGGTGCTGCGCGAGCAGATCACCGGCAACCGCGTCATCCGGGCCTTCGTGAAGGACGGGTACGAGGAGGAGCGCTTCCGCGGGGCCAACACCGATCTGACCGACGTGTCGATGGCGACCGGCCGGCTGATGGCGCTGATGTTCCCGACGGTCATGACGGTCGTGAACATCTCCAGCGTCGCCGTCGTCTGGTTCGGCGCCCACCGCATCGACAGCGGTGCGATGCAGATCGGCGCGCTGACCGCCTTCCTCGCCTATCTGCTGCAGATCGTGATGGCGGTCATGATGGCCACCTTCATGTTCATGATGGTGCCGCGGGCCGAGGTGTGCGCCGAGCGGATCGAGGAGGTCCTCGCGACCGCGTCGAGCGTCGTGCCGCCCACCGAGCCGGTGCGCGCCCTGGAGCGGCGCGGGCACCTGGAGGTCAGGAGCGCGGACTTCCGGTACCCGGGCGCGGAGGAGTCCGTCCTCCGGGACGTGGAGCTGGTCGCCCGGCCCGGGGAGACCACCGCGATCATCGGCTCGACGGGCAGCGGCAAGTCGACCCTGCTCGGGCTCGTGCCGCGGCTGTTCGACGCGACCGGCGGCGAGGTCCTCGTCGACGGCGTCGACGTGCGGCGGATCGACCCGGCGCTGATGGCGCGGACCGTGGGGCTGGTGCCGCAGAAGCCGTACCTCTTCTCGGGGACGGTGGCGACGAACCTGCGGTACGGCAAGCCGGACGCGACCGACGAGGAGCTGTGGCACGCGCTGGAGGTCGCGCAGGCCGCCGAGTTCGTACGAGGTCTGGAGCAGGGCCTGGACGCGCCGATCGCGCAGGGCGGCACGAACGTGTCCGGCGGTCAGCGGCAGCGGCTCGCGATCGCGCGGACGCTCGTGCAGAAGCCGGAGATCTACCTCTTCGACGACTCCTTCTCGGCGCTCGACTACACCACCGACGCGCTGCTGCGCGAGGCGCTCTCCCGGGAGACGGCCGACGCGACCGTGGTGATCGTGGCCCAGCGGGTGTCGACGATCCGGGACGCCGACCGGATCGTCGTCCTCGACGAGGGCCGGGTCGTGGGCTCCGGACGGCACCACGAGCTGATGGCGGAGAACGAGACGTACCGGGAGATCGTGCTCTCCCAGCTGACCGAGGCGGAGGCAGCCTGATGGCCGGTCCTGGCGGACGCATGATGGCCGGTGGCGGCCCCGACCAGCGGTCGATGGACTTCAAGGGGTCGAGCCGGCGGCTGCTGCGGCAGCTCGCGCCCGAGCGCGGCGCGCTGTGGCTGATGCTGCTCGCCTGTCTGCTCTCGGTGGCGGGCTCGGTGGTCGGGCCGAAGATCCTCGGCAGGGCGACCGACCTCGTCTTCGCGGGCGTGATCGGGCGCGGACTCGACGCCGGTACGACGAAGGAGGAGGCGCTCGCGGGGCTGCGGGCGGCCGGTGACGACGGCATGGCCGACATGCTCTCCGGCGTCGACTTCGTCCCCGGCGAGGGCATCGACTTCGGCGCGGTCGGCTCGGTCCTGCTGTGGGTCCTCGCCGTGTACGTGGCGGCGGGCCTGCTGATGCTGGTGTCGACCCGGATGTCGATCCGGGTGATCAACCGGACGGTCTACCGGATGCGGGAGGACGTCCAGACGAAGCTGGCGCGGCTGCCGCTGTCGTACTTCGACAAGGCGAAGCGCGGCGAGGTGCTCTCCCGGGCGACGAACGACATCGACAACATCTCGCAGACGCTCCAGCAGTCGATGGGCCAGCTGATCAACTCGCTGCTCACGATCGTCGGCGTGCTGGCGATGATGTTCTGGATCTCGCCGCTGCTCGCGCTGGTGGCCCTGGTGACGGTGCCGCTGTCGGTGTTCGTCGCGGCGCGGATCGGCAAGCGCTCGCAGCCGCACTTCATCCAGCAGTGGAAGACGACGGGCGCGCTCAACGCGCACGTGGAGGAGATGTACACCGGGCACACCCTGGTGAAGGTCTTCGGCCGGCAGGACGAGTCCGCCGCGGACTTCCGCACGCAGAACGAGGCGCTGTACGAGGCCGGGTTCAGGGCGCAGTTCAACAGCGGTGTGATGCAGCCGGTGATGTTCTTCATCTCGAACATCAACTACGTGCTCGTGGCGGTCGTCGGCGGGCTGCGGGTGGCGAGCGGCACGCTCTCCATCGGTGACGTGCAGGCGTTCATCCAGTACTCGCGCCAGTTCTCGATGCCGCTGACGCAGGTCGCGTCGATGGCGAACCTGGTGCAGTCGGGCGTGGCCTCGGCCGAGCGGATCTTCGAGCTGCTCGACGCCGAGGAGCAAGAGCCGGACGCCCCGCGGAGCGAGCGGCCGAGCGAGCTGAAGGGCCGGGTGGCCCTGGAGGACGTCTCGTTCCGCTACCAGCCGGACAAGCCGCTCATCGAGGGCCTGTCGCTGGCGGTGGAGCCGGGGCAGACGGTCGCGATCGTCGGTCCGACGGGCGCGGGCAAGACGACCCTGGTCAACCTCCTCATGCGGTTCTACGAGGTGACCGGCGGGCGCATCACGCTCGACGGGGTCGACATCGCGAGGATGTCCCGGGAGGAGCTGCGCGCGGGGATCGGCATGGTCCTCCAGGACACCTGGCTCTTCGGCGGGACGATCGCGGACAACATCGCGTACGGCGCGACGCGCGAGGTGACCCGGGCGGAGATCGAGGAGGCGGCGCGGGCCGCGCACGCGGACCGGTTCGTGCGCACGCTGCCCGAGGGGTACGACACGGTCATCGACGACGACGGGGCCGGGGTCAGCGCGGGCGAGAAGCAGCTGATCACCATCGCGCGGGCGTTCCTCTCGGACCCGGTGATCCTCGTCCTGGACGAGGCGACCAGTTCGGTGGACACCCGGACCGAGGTCCTCATCCAGAAGGCGATGGCCCGGCTCGCGCACGGGCGGACCTCGTTCGTGATCGCGCACCGGCTCTCCACGATCCGGGACGCGGACGTGATCCTGGTGATGGAGGACGGCTCGATCGTCGAACAGGGCACGCACGAGGAGCTGTTGGCCTCGGGCGGGGCGTACGCCCGGCTGTACGCGGCGCAGTTCGCGCAGGCGGTCGTCGAGGTCGACTGAGCCGGGGGCGGCCGGTCGATCGGGGGGCGGTCCGCGCGCGGGCCGCCCCTCAGTCGAGGTAGCCGCGCAGCTGGTCGGCGTAGGCGTGGGCGCGGAGTTTGCCGAGGGTCTTGGACTCGATCTGGCGGATGCGTTCGCGGGTGACGCCGAAGAGCTGCCCTATCTCCTCCAGGGTGCGCGGCCGGCCGTCGTCGAGGCCGTAGCGGAGCTGGACGACCTTGCGTTCGCGTTCGCCGAGGGTGGAGAGGACGTCGTCCAGGTGGCGTCGGAGCAGCAGGAAGGCGGCGGACTCGACGGGCGAGGCGGCGTCGCCGTCCTCGATGAGGTCACCGAGGGCGACGTCCTCCTCCTCGCCGACGGGTGCGTGCAGGGAGACGGGTTCCTGGGCGAGGCGGAGGACCTCGCCGACGCGTTCGGGGGCGAGGTCGAGCTGGGCGGCGACCTCGTGGGCGGTGGGTTCGTAGCCGCGTTCCTGGAGCATGCGGCGCTGGACGCGGATGACCCGGTTGATGAGTTCGACGACGTGGACGGGGACGCGGATGGTCCGGGCCTGGTCGGCGAGGGCCCGGGACATGGCCTGGCGGATCCACCAGGTGGCGTACGTGGAGAACTTGTAGCCGCGCGCGTAGTCGAACTTCTCGACGGCCCGGATGAGGCCGAGGTTCCCCTCCTGGACGAGGTCGAGCATGGTGAGGCCGCGGCCGACGTACCGCTTGGCGACGGAGACGACGAGGCGGAGGTTGGCCTCGATGAGCTTGCGCTTGGCGATCCGGCCGAGGACGACGAGCCGGTCCAGGTCGATAGCCAGTTGCGTGTCCAGGTCGGGGGTGGTGGCGAGCTTCTCCTCGGCGAGGAGTCCGGCCTCGACGCGGCGGGCGAGTTCTACCTCCTCCTCGGCGCTGAGGAGCGGGATGCGGCCGATCTCGCGGAGGTACTGGCGGAAGAGGTCCGAGGAAGGGCCGTTGCCTCCGCCGAGGTCGGGGCGGCGGCGCTGGACGGGGATCTCCGGCGGCTCGTCCGGCTCCTCGGGGGACGGCTCCTGCGACACGGTCCGGATCTCGGTCTGCACGGCGGGCGACCTCCAGGAGGGGCGGAACGGCTCCGTCACCCAGTGTGGGGTACGACACATCGCCCCCACGAGGGGCGTGCGGTGACTTTTTGAGTCCGGACCGTGACCGAACGTGTGTCAGAGGGCGGCGGCGCCGTTGTTCCGCAGGGACTGGCCGTACTGGGTGAGCACCCACAGTTCGTTCTGCACGGCGGCGACCTGCTCGGGGTCGCCGTGGGCGCCGAGCCGGGCGAGGGTGCCCTGGACGTCGCGGATGCGGCGGTCGACGGCGCGGAGGCGGACGGTGACGAGCTGGTCGCCCGCGTAGGCCTCGTCGACGGACTTGGCGAAGATCGTCTCGACGGCGAGTTCGGTCACGAGGGCGCGGACGGTGTCGTTGGGGGCGGCCTCGCGGACGGCGTCGAGGTAGTCGGAGGGGGCGCCGGTGGCGCCGCCCGCGTCCTGGATGCACTGGCGGACGGCGGCGTAGGGCGGTGCGGTGAACTCGTCGGTCCCGTAGGCGTCGAAGGCCGGGGAGACCAGTTCGGGCCGCTGCAGGGCGAGCTTGAGGAGTTCGCGTTCGGTGCGGTGGGCGGGGCTGCGGAGGTTGAGCGCGGGGCCGGAGGGGGCGGCGGCCGGGGCGGGGGTGTCGTACGTCCGCCGGGGCTGCTGGCGGCTCGGGCCGCGCTCACCGCCCTGCCGCTGCCAGCGGGCGATCTGGGCGACGCGGCGGACGACGAACTGGGTGTCGAGGATGCCGAGCATGCCGGCGAGCTGGACGGCGACCTCGTGCTGGGAGGCGATGTTCTTGATGCGGGCGACGACGGGGGCGGCCTCGTCGAGGGCGGCGGCGCGGCCCGCGGGGGTCTCCAGGTCGTACCGGTTCACGATCTGGCGGAGGGCGAACTCGAAGAGCGGGGTGCGGGGCTGGACGAGGTCGACGACGGCCTCGTCGCCCTTGGCGAGGCGGAGGTCGCAGGGGTCCATGCCGTCGGGGGCGATGGCGATGTACGTCTCGGCGGCGAACTTCTGGTCGTCCTCGAAGGCCCGCAGGGCGGCCTTCTGGCCGGCGGCGTCGCCGTCGAAGGTGAAGATGACGCGGGCCGAGCCGTTGTCCATGAGGAGGCGGCGGAGGATCTTGATGTGGTCGCCGCCGAAGGCGGTGCCGCAGGTGGCGATGGCGGTGGTGACGCCGGCGAGGTGGCAGGCCATGACGTCGGTGTAGCCCTCGACGACGACGGCGCGGCTGACCTTGGCGATGTCCTTCTTCGCCAGGTCGATGCCGTAGAGCACCTGGGACTTCTTGTAGATCGGCGTCTCGGGGGTGTTGAGGTACTTGGGGCCGGTGTCGTCCTCGCGGAGCTTGCGGGCGCCGAAGCCGACGACGTCGCCGCCGACGTCGCGGATGGGCCACATGAGGCGGCCGCGGAAGCGGTCGATGGGGCCGCGGCGGCCGTCCTGGGAGAGGCCGGAGAGGACGAGTTCCTTGTCGGAGAAGCCCTTGCCGCGCAGGAAGCGGGTGAGGTGGTCCCAGCCGGCCGGGGAGTAGCCGACGCCGAAGTGTTCGGCGGCGGCCTGGTCGAAGCCGCGCTCGGCGAGGAACTTCCGGCCGATCTCGGCCTCGGGGGAGTCGAGTTGGTCGGCGTAGAACCGGGCGGCGACCTTGTGGGCCTCGACCAGGCGGATGCGTTCGCCGCGCTGATGGCCGGGGTTGTAGCCGCCCTCTTCGTACCGCAGGGTGATGCCCGCCTTGGCGGCGAGGCGCTCGACCGTCTCCGAGAAGGAGAGGTGGTCGATCTTCATCACGAAGGCGATGGTGTCGCCGCCTTCCTGGCAGCCGAAGCAGTGGAAGAGTCCCTTGCTGGGGCTGACCTGGAAGGAGGGCGACTTCTCGTCGTGGAAGGGGCAGAGGCCCTTGAGGTTGCCGCCGCCCGCGTTGCGGAGCTGGAGGTACTCGGACACGACGGCGTCGATCGGGACCGCGTCCCGTACCGCCTTCACGTCGTCATCGTTGATCCTGCCTGCCACGCATGAAGTCTACGTGGGGCCGGCGACGGTCAGACCAGGCTCTCCAGGGGTACGGAGGGGTTGGCGAGGGCCTCCGGGTCCACGGCCGTGCGGGAGCGGATGAGCTGCTGGACGGGCTCTGTGACGTCCCACACGTTCACGTTCATCCCGGCGAGGACGCGGCCCTCCTTGAGCCAGAAGGCGATGAACTCGCGCTTCCCGGTGTCGCCGCGGACGACGACCTGGTCGTACGAGCCGGGGGGCGCCCAGCCGGAGTACTCCATGCCGAGGTCGTACTGGTCGGTGAAGAAGTACGGCACCCGGTCGTAGGAGACGGTCTGGCCGAGCATGGCGCGGGCGGCGGCGGGGCCGCCGTTGAGGGCGTTGGCCCAGTGCTCGACGCGGAGCCGGGTGTGGAGCAGCGGGTGGTGGGCGGCGGCGACGTCCCCGGCGGCGTAGATGTCGGGGTCGGAGGTGCGCAGGGACTCGTCGACGGCGATGCCGCCGCCGTCGGCCCGGTCGACGAGGGCGAGGCCGGCGTTCTCGGCGAGGGCGGCGCGGGGGGCGGCGCCGATGGCGGCGAGGACGGCGTGGGCGGGGTGCTCCTCGCCGTCGTCGGTGCGGACGGCGAGGACCATGCCGTCCTGGCCGACGATCTCGGTGAGCCGGGCGCCGAAGTGGAAGCGGACGCCGTGGTCGGTGTGGAGGTCGGCGAAGAGCTGGCCGAGTTCGGGGCCGAGGACCCGGTGGAGGGGGGTGGGGTCGGACTCGACGACGGTGACCTCGGCGCCGTAGCCGCGGGCGGCGGCGGCGACCTCCAGGCCGATCCAGCCGGCGCCCGCGACGACCAGGTGGCCGTTGTCGCGGCCGAGGCCGGCGAGGACCTGGCGGAGCCTGTCGGCGTGGGCGAGCCGGCGCAGGTGGTGGACGCCGGCGAGTTCGGTGCCGGGGACGTCGAGGCGGCGGGGCTCGGAGCCGGTGGCGAGGAGCAGCTTGTCGTAGCGGATGACGGTGCCGTCGCCGAGGCGGACGGTGTGGGCCTCGCGGTCGACGGCGGTGACGGACTGGCCGAGGTGGAGTTCGATGTCGTGGCTCGCGTACCAGGCGGCGTCGTGGACGAAGACGGTGTCGCGGTCCTTGGCGCCGGTGAGGTAGCCCTTGGAGAGCGGTGGGCGCTCGTAGGGGTGGTCGCGTTCGTCGCCGATGAGGATCACTCTGCCGTTGAAGCCCTCGGCGCGCAGGGTCTCCGCCGCCTTGGCCCCGGCCAGGCCCCCTCCGACGATGACAAAGGTCTGATCTGCGTCGACCACGTCGTTTCCTCCTCGTTGCGACCGCTTCCAACCTACGCCCCCGGGAGTTCCCCGGGCCGTACCGCCTCGGGGGCGTGCCTGCGAGGGTCCCGTACGGAGCGGGGTGGCGGAAGAGGGCCTGGGGGTTGCGGCTACCGGTGGGACCGGAGGCGGTCGTGGAGGGTGCGGGCGGAGGCGTCGGTGAGGGAGGCGATCTGGTCGACGACGACCCGCTTGCGGGCGCGGTCGTCGGGGGCGGCGTCGAAGAGGGTCCTGAACTGGGGTTCGAGGCCGTCGGGGGCGCGGGCGACGAGGGCCTCGGCGAGTTCGGCGACGACGATCCGCTGGTCGGCGCGGAGGGCCTCCTGTTCGGCGCGCTGTATGACGTACCGGTCGGCGACGGCCTTGAGGACGGCGCATTCGTTGCGGGTCTCGCGGGGGACGACGAGCTCCGCGCCGTAGCGGGTGAGGGGGCCGGGGCCGTACGCGCGGCGGGTGGCGGTCTCGGCGGCGAGGCAGAAGCGGCCGATGAGCTGGCTGGTGGCGTCCTTGAGGCGGGCCTGGGCGACGGCCGAGCCGTCGTAGCCGTGCGGCCACCACTCCTGGTCGAGGAGCCGGTCGAGGGCTTCGGCGAGCTCCTGCGGGTCGGTGTCCTCGGGTACGTAGCGGCCGACGGCGACCCGCCAGATGTCGGCGCGCTCGGGGTCGGCGAGGAGGAGGTTGGGGTCGACGTGTCCGGCGTGCAGGCCGTCCTCGAAGTCGTGGACGGAGTAGGCGACGTCGTCGGACCAGTCCATGACCTGGGCCTCGAAGCACTTGCGGTCGGCGGGGGCGCCTTCGCGGATCCAGGCGAAGACGGGCAGGTCGTCCTCGTACACGCCGAACTTCGGCGAGCCGGGGTCCTCGGGGTGGCCGCCGCGCGGCCAGGGGTACTTGGTGGCGGCGTCGAGGGCGGCCCGGGTGAGGTTGAGGCCGACGCTGACGAGGTCGCCTTCGGCGTCCGTGACGAAGCGCTTGGGCTCGATGCGGGTGAGGAGGCGCAGCGACTGGGCGTTGCCCTCGAAGCCGCCGCAGTCCTTGGCGACGTCGTTGAGCGCCTGCTCGCCGTTGTGCCCGAAGGGCGGGTGGCCCATGTCGTGGGAGAGGCAGGCGGCTTCGACGAGGTCGGGGTCGCAGCCGAGGGCGGCGCCCAGTTCGCGGCCGACCTGGGCGCACTCCAGGGAGTGGGTGAGCCGGGTGCGGGGGCTGGCGTCCCAGGCGTGGCTGCGGGTGCCGGGGGTGACCACCTGCGTCTTGCCGGCGAGCCTGCGGAGGGCGGCGGAGTGCAGGACGCGGGCGCGGTCGCGCTGGAAGGCGGTGCGGCCGGGGCGTTTGTCGGGCTCTGCGGCCCAGCGTGCGGTGGCGGTCGGGTCGTAGCCGGGAGTGTCCTGTGACGTGGGTTCCGTGATGCCTTCCATGGGTCGACGGTAACCGGAGGGACCGACAGAAGGGCTCAGATCGTGACGAGTTCTCGTACGGGAACGGAGGTGCGGGCGGCGAGGTCGTAGCGGCGCAGGAGCAGTCGGGCAAGGGCGGGGTGGGCGCCGAGGGGGTCGGAGGCGATCCAGGGGGCGTGGGCGGCGCTGCGGGTGGCGAAGAGGCCGGGGGCGGTGAAGCAGGAGGCGACGGCGATCCGGTGGCGGCCGCGGGCGGCGAGGGCGCGCAGCGCCTCGGGGACGGTGGGCGCGGCGGCGGAGGCGTAGGCCGGGACGACGGGGACGCCGCCGAGGCGTTCGCCGAGGAGGCCGGCGATCCGGTGGATGTCGTCGGCGACGCGGGGGTCGCGGGAGCCCGCGGAGGCGAGGACGACGCCGGTGGAGTCCGTGTCGCCGGGGGTCCAGCCGGCCTCGGTGAGCCGGTCGGCGAGGGCCTCGGCGAGGAGGGGGTGCGCGCCGAGGGGGTCGGCGATCCGGGCGCGGAGGGTGGCGGGAGCGGCGGCGACGGCGGCGGGCAGGTCGTGGGTGACGTGGTAGCCGCGGGCGAAGAGGAGGGGGACGAGGATCGCCTCGCGGCCCTCGGCGGCGAGGTCGGCGAGGGTCTCGTCGAGGCGGGGGGTGTCGATCTCGATGTGGGCGAGGCGGACGTCGAGCCGGGGGCGCAGCTCGCGGACGCGGTCGAGGAGCCGGGTGAGGGTGGCGCGGGCGCGGGGGTCGCGGCTGCCGTGGCCGACGGCGACGAGGGTGGGGCGGGTGCGGGTGTGCATGGGTGGGTACCTCCTCCTCGGGCTTCCCGGCCGGGGCGTCGTACGGATGCGTACGGATGCGTACGGATGCGTACGGCGGCCGGGCCGGAGCGGGCGCCGGTCCGGGGTCCGGCCGGGGCCGGTGGCGGGGGGGCGTGTCGTCCGGCTCCGTCTCGTACCGATCGTGTCGGGCGTACGTTGCCTGTCCGTTGCGCGGGGGTCACGGCTTCTTTCCGTGGTCTCACGGCCGTGTTTCCGCGGCCTCACGCGCGGGGGGCGTGAAGTGTCAGGCGGGCGGGGAGGCGGGGCGCCCGGCCGTGAGGCTCGAAGGCGCGCGGCCCGGGCGGGGCGCGGGCGCCGTCAGGCGTCCAGCCAGATCCGGAGGGGGCCGATCTCCTCGAAGCCGGCGGCCCGGGCGGGGGGCAGGTCGTCGCCCGACTCGTAGCCGACGACGGGCCGGTCGGCGGGGGCGGCCGCGAGGGCGCCGGCCCAGCTGAAGGAGGGGTCGGTGTCGCCGGTCACGAAGACGTTGGAGACGCCGGTGACGCGGGCGCTCGCGCTGAGCACCGCGCCGCCGAGGACGCGCCCGTCGGCGGCGTGGCCCGCGACGAGGGTGGTCGCCGGGTCGTCGAGGAGCCCGGGCGGGAAGAGGGCGGCCTCGTCGGTGTCGCCGCCGCTGCGGGCGAGGGCCCAGGCGGTGAGTTCGGCGGGGGTGCGGACGGGGCGCCAGTCGCCGGTGACGGCGGGGGCCGGGAGTCCGGCGGGGCGGTGGATCCACCGGGCCTCGAAGAGCAGCCGGAAGCCCTCGGCGGCCAGGTCCAGGCGGGCGTGGCTGTCCTTGACGGAGGCGCCGGGGGCGGTGCGGTCGATGCCGTCGAGGACGTCCCGGACGTCCGCGTCACCGGTCAGCGTCACCGCGTCCGGGTAGTAGAGCGGGGTGCGGCGGGCGCTGGTCCAGGCGCGTGGTCCGAAGGTGCCGGTGAGGCCGTGGGCGCGGCACATGGCCTGGCACCACTCGGCGTTGTTCCGGACCGCGTCCCCGAGGACCTCTGTGGTGATCATCCGCAGATCGTACGGGTCCGCCCGCGTACCCCTGCCCTCTTTTTTCCTTCCGGATAACGGAATATCTTTTCCGTCATGAGAATGTCCCCCGCGTCGCTCCCCCGGCGCGCCGCAGCCGAGTTCATCGGCACCGCCTCGCTCGTCGCCGTCGTCGTCGGTTCCGGCATCCGCGCCGACTCCCTCAGCCAGGACATCGGCGTCCGGCTGCTCGCCAACGCCCTCGCCTCCGCCCTCGGGCTCGGCCTGCTCATCGCCCTGCTCGGTCCGCTCTCCGGCGCCCACTTCAACCCCGTCGTGACGCTCTCCGAGTGGTGGTCGCGCCGACCCCGCGACGGGGGCAGGGACGCCCTCGTCTACATCGCCGCGCAGCTCGCGGGCGCCGTCGCGGGCGCCCTGCTCGCCGAGGCCATGTTCGGGCGGACGCCCGGCGCCTGGGCGACCGCGCCACGCTCGGAGCCGCACCTCCTGCTCGGCGAGGCCGTCGCCACCGCCGGTCTTGTCCTCGTCGTCCAGGGCCTGCGGCACACCGGCCGCCCCCAGCTCGCGCCGGTCGCGGTCGCCACCTACATCGGCGCCGCGATCTGGTTCACCTCCTCCGGCTCCTTCGCCAACCCGGCGGCCACCGCCGGCCGGGCCCTCACGGACTCGTTCACCGGCATCGCCCCCGCCTCCGTGCCCGCCTTCGCCGCCGCCCAGCTCCTCGGCATGCTGCTCGGCATGGTCCTGGCCGGTGTGCTCTACGGAACAGAACGGGCGTCCACCGAACCGAACGCGGCCGGATCGCGTCGGACGGGGTGACAGCACGTCACCGCCCCACCCCGACCCAGGGAGGTCCCCGCATGCCGGCACGGTTCAGCCGCTGGCTCCCCCGCTCCACCCGGGCCCGCCGCCGCACCGTCCAGGCCGTGATGCTCGGGGCGGTCCTCGCGCTCGCCCCGGCGACCTGGATGCACACCGCCGCCGCGGGGAAGCTCCGCACCACCGCGGACGTCCCCGCCCGGGACGTCGCCCTCGTCTTCGGCGCCGGACTGTGGAAGGGCCGCCCCACCCCGTACCTGGCGCACCGGCTGGACACCGCCGCCGAGCTCTACCGGACCGGCAAGGTCCGGGTCCTCCTCGTCACCGGCGACAACAGCAGGACCGCGTACGACGAGCCGAGCGCCATGCGGACCTACCTCACCGAGCGCGGGGTGCCGGACGCCCGGATCGTCAGCGACCACGCGGGCTTCGACACCTGGGACTCCTGCGTGCGGGCCCGGAAGGTCTTCGGGGTCGACCGGGCGGTCCTCGTCACCCAGGACTTCCACATCAAGCGGGCGGTCGCGCTCTGTGACGCCGCGGGCGTCGACGCGTACGGCGTCGGGGTCGCCGAGCCCCACGACCGCACCTGGTACTACGGCACCACCCGCGAGGTGTTCGCCGCGGCCAAGGCCGCCCTCGACGCGGGCCTGCGCCCGGACCCCCGCTTCCTCGGCCCGCGGGAGCCCGGCGTCACGGAGGCCCTCGCCTCACCCGCCGGGCGGCCCTGAAGCGAGCGGGGAGCACCGCAGTTGTAATACGGGACGCCGTCCCGCGTAACACGGCCGACGCACGATGGCGACATGTCCGAGGTCACCGCCGTTCCCACCCACTGCCCCTACTGCTCGCTGCAGTGCGGCATGTCGCTCCGCCCGACCGGCGCGCCGGAGCTGCCCGCCGAGGTGGTCGAGCGGACCGACTTCCCGGTCAACCGGGGCGCGCTCTGCGGCAAGGGCCGCACCGCCCCGTCCGTACTCTCCTCCCGGGTCAGGCTCACCGAGCCCCTGATTCGTCGCCCTGACTCGGGGGCCCTGGAGCCCGCGTCCTGGGAGGAGGCACTCGTCGCCGTCGCCGAGGGGCTTCGCCTCACCCGCGCCGACCACGGCCCCGACGCCGTGGGGGTCTTCGGCGGCGGCGGCCTCACCAACGAGAAGGCGTACGCCCTCGGCAAGTTCGCCCGGCTCGTCCTCGGCACCTCGCAGATCGACTACAACGGCCGGTTCTGCATGTCGTCGGCGGCCGCCGCCCACCAGCGCGCCTTCGGGCTCGACCGGGGGCTGCCGTTCCCGCTGGAGGACATCCCGCGGACCGGCTGCGTGATCCTCGTCGGCTCCAACCTGGCCGAGACGATGCCGCCCGCCCTGCGCTACCTCACGGAGCTGCGGGAGAACGGCGGGAAGCTGATCGTCGTCGACCCCCGCCGCACGCGGACGGCCGAGCAGGCCGACCTCCACCTGGCGCCCCGCCCCGGCACCGACCTCGCGCTCGCCCTCGGGCTGCTGCACCTCGTCGTCGCCGAGGGCCGGGTGGACGAGGAGTTCGTGCGGGAGCGCACGGAGGGGTGGGAGGCGGCCCGCGCCGGGGCGATGTCCCACTGGCCCGAGCTGGTCGAGCGGATCACCGGCGTGCCGGTCCCGCTGCTGCGGGACGCCGTGCGGACGTTCTGCGACGCCGAGAACGCGATGGTGCTCACGGCCCGCGGCCCCGAGCAGCAGTCGAAGGGCGTCGACACCGTCGGCGCCTGGATCAACCTCTGCCTGGCGACCGGCCGGGCGGGCCGGCCGCTCAGCGGCTACGGCTGCCTCACCGGGCAGGGCAACGGCCAGGGCGGCCGCGAGCACGGCCAGAAGGCCGACCAGCTGCCCGGCTACCGCAAGCTCGACGACCCGGCCGCCCGGGCGCACGTCGCCGGGGTGTGGGGGGTGGCGCCGGAGTCGCTGCCGGGGCCGGGCCGCAGTGCGTACGAGCTCCTCGACGCACTCGGCGGGGACGTCAGGGCCCTGCTCCTGATGGGCTCCAACCCGGTGGTGTCCGCCCCGCACGCGGCCCACGTCGAGGAACGGCTGCGCTCCCTGGACTTCCTGGCCGTCGCCGACGTCGTCCTCTCCGAGACCGCCGCGCTCGCCGACGTCGTCCTGCCGGTGACGCAGTGGGCCGAGGAGACCGGCACCATGACCAACCTGGAGGGCAGGGTGCTGCTGCGCCGCCGGGCCCTGACCCCGCCCGCCGGGGTCCGCAGCGACCTGGAGGTGCTGCACGGGCTCGCCGGGCTGCTCGGCTGGGAGAAGGGGTTCCCGGCCGACCCGGAGGAGGTCTTCGAGGAGCTGCGCCGGGCGTCGGCGGGCGGTCCCGCGGACTACTCGGGCATCAGCTACCGGCGCATCGAGGAGGAGCAGGGCGTCTTCTGGCCCTGTCCCGGGACCGGCGCGGGCGAGCCCGACCACGGCGGCACGCCCCGGCTGTTCCTCGACCGGTTCGCGACGGCGGACGGCCGGGCCCGGTTCGTGCCGGTGGTGCACCGGGCCGCGGCGGAGGAGCCGGACGCCGAGTACCCGGTGCTCCTGACGACGGGACGGGTGGTGTCGCAGTACCAGTCGGGGGCGCAGACCCGGCGGGTGGACGAGCTGAACGCGGCGGCGCCGGGGCCGTTCGTGGAGCTGCACCCGCGGCTCGCGGAGCGGCTCGGGGTGGCCGAGGGCGAGCGGGTCGCGGTGGTGTCGCGGCGCGGGCGGGCCGTGGCACCGGCGCGGGTCACGGGGGCGATCCGGCCGGACACGGTCTTCATGCCGTTCCACTGGGGCGGTGAGGGCCGGGCGAACACCCTGGTGAACCCGGCGCTCGACCCGGTCTCGCGGATGCCCGAGTTCAAGGTGTGCGCGGTGCGGCTGGAGCGGGCCGAGGGGGCCGGGGAGTCCGGCTGAACCAGTCGCCGGTGGCGATGAGCGGCCCGAGGGGGGTGCCGGGGGCCGCGAGGTAGACCCAGGCGCGGACGGTGGTCCCGTCGCGGACGCGGAGCGCGTCGCGGGCGGACCGTACGTACCCGGCGCCGCCCTCGATCCGGTCGAGCGCGGCGAGCAGTTCGGCGTACGCGTCGGGCGCGGGCGTCACGAGCGTGCCGGTGACGGTGCCGTCGCCCGGCACGGCGTACGGGTATCCGGGGCCGTCGTGGAGGAGGGCGCCCGGCAGGAGCGCCTCCTCCTCGGCGGCGGTGCGGCCGAGGAGGAGGCGGTCGTGGTTGTACGCGCCCGGCCGGAGCGTCCCGTAGACGAAGAGTGGCAGGGTCACGGGGTGCCGGCCTCGGTTTCCAGCCACTCCAGGTAGGCGGCGGAGCCCCGGGCGACGGGGGTGGCGAGGATCTCCGGCGTCGCGTAGTCGTGGGCGGCCAGGAGGTGGGCCTCCAGGGCCTCGTAGCGGGCCTCGACGGTCTTGAACACGACCAGCCACTCCTCGGCGGTCTCGATGGCCCGCTGCCAGTGGTAGACGGAGGTGACGGGCCCGGAGACCTGGGCGCAGGCGGCGAGCCGGGCCTCGACGGCGCCGCGGGCGAGCGCTTCCGCCTTGGTCCGGCTGTCGGTGGTGGTGGTCACGGTGAGGGCGCGGGGTGCGGAGGTGGTCACGCCCTCACCGTACTGTCCGTCAGGCGCCGGCGAACTGGGCCCGGTACAGCCGGGCGTACGCGCCGTCCCTGGCGAGCAGTTCCTCGTGGCCGCCCTGTTCGGCGACGGCGCCGTTCTCCATGACCAGGATCGTGTCGGCGTCCCGGATGGTGGAGAGCCGGTGGGCGACGACGAAGCTGGTGCGGCCGGTCCGCAGCGAGGACATGGCCTGCTGGACGAGGAGCTCGGTGCGGGTGTCGAGGGAGCTGGTGGCCTCGTCGAGGACGAGGATCACGGGCTCGGCGAGGAAGGCGCGGGCGAGGGCGACGAGCTGGCGTTCGCCGGCGCTGAGTCCGCCGCCGTCCTCGTCGAGGACGGTGTCGTAGCCGTCGGGCAGGGTGCGGATGAACCGGTCGGCGTGGGCGGCACGGGCGGCGGCGACGATCCGCTCGCGGGAAACCTCGCCGGGCGCGCCGTAGGCGATGTTGTCGGCGAGGGTGCCGCCGAAGAGCCAGGTGTCCTGGAGGACGGTGCCGATGCGGGAGCGCAGGTCCTCGCGGGTCATGCGGGCGGTGTCGACGCCGTCGAGGGTGATGCGGCCGCCGGTGGGTTCGTGGAATCGCATGAGGAGGTTGACCAGGGTGGTCTTGCCCGCTCCGGTGGGGCCGACGACGGCGACGGTGCGGCCGGGTTCGACGGTGAGGGAGAGGTCGTCGACGAGCGGCCGGTCCGGCTCGTAGCGGAAGGCGACGTTCTCGAAGGTGACCCGGCCGCGCGGGGTGGCGGTGGGGCCGTCGGCGGTGGCGGGTCGCTCGGGGTCGGCGGGGTCGGGCCGCTCCTCCTCGGCGTCGAGGAGGTCGAAGACCCGTTCGGCGGAGGCGACTCCGGACTGGAGGAGGTTGGCCATGGCGGCGACCTGGGTGACGGGGCCGTTGAACTCGTACGAGTACTGGACGAAGGCCTGGACGTCGCCGACGGTCAGGGTGCCGGCGGCCACGCGCAGTCCGCCGAGGACGGCGATGAGCACATAGGTGAGGTTGCCGACGAGGGTGAGCGCGGGCTGGATGAAGCCGGAGACGAACTGGGCGCGGAAGCTCGCCCGGTAGAGCTCCTCGCCGAGCTCGTCGAAGCGGCGGACGGCGTCGTCGCGGCGGCCGAAGGCGACGACCTCGGCGTGGCCGGTGACGGTCTCCTCGACGTGGCTGCCGAGGCGGCCGGTCACGGCCCACTGCCGTACGAACTGCGGCTGGGCGCGGCGGCCGACGAGGGCGGCGACGGCGAGCGAGACGGGGACGGTGCCGAGGGCGACGAGGGCGAGCACCGGGGAGATCCAGAACATCATCACGAGGACGCCGACGAGGGTGAGCAGGGCGCGGACCATCTGGCTGAAGGCCTGCTGGAGGGTCTGGGTGATGTTGTCGATGTCGTTGGTGGTGCGGGAGAGGACCTCTCCGCGCGGCTGTCCGTCGAGGTACGTGAGGGGCAGCCGGGACAGTTTGGCCTGGGCGCGCTCGCGCAGCCGGTGTCCGGCGCGCTGGACGACGGTGGTGGCGAGGCGCTGCTGGACCCAGGTGAGCAGGGACGATCCGGCGACGACGGCGGCGGAGAGGGCGAGGACCCGGCCGACGGCCGCGAAGTCGACGCCGCCGGGGCCGGCGGCCCCGGTGACGACGAGGTCGGTGGCGCGGCCGAGGAGCAGGGGGCCGAGGACGGCGAGGGCGACGGCGGCGGTGCCCGCGGCGAGGACGGCGGCGAGGCGGGCGCGGTCGGGGGCGAGGGTGCGCAGGAGGCGGAGGCCGGAGGCGCGGAAGGCCAGGGAGCGTTCGAGGGTGGGGGTGGCGAGGCCGGGGTCGCGCTGGGGCGGCGGGCCGGTGCGGGCGGGGGCGGTGGGGGCCCGCGTCGGCGCGGGCGGGTTCGTCTCGCGCGGGTTCGCCGTCGCGGTGCTCACGCTGCTTCCTCCTCGGTCGGCTGGGAGCGGACGATCTCGCGGTAGGTGGTGTTGGTCCGCAGGAGTTCGTCGTGGGTGCCGGTGCCGACGGTCCTGCCGTGGTCGAGGACGACGATCCGGTCGGCGTGGCGGACGGTGGAGACGCGCTGGGCGACGAGGACGACGGTGGCGTCGGCGGTCTCGCGGCGCAGGGCCTGCCGGAGCCGGGCGTCGGTGGTGGCGTCGAGGGCGGAGAAGGAGTCGTCGAAGAGGTAGAGGCGGGGGCGGGCGACGAGGACGCGGGCGATGGCGAGCCGCTGGCGCTGTCCGCCGGAGAGGTTGGCGCCGCCCTGGGAGACGGGGGCGTCGAGGCCGGCGTCGAGGGCCCGGACGAAGTCGGCGGCCTGGGCGACCTCCAGGGCGTGCCAGAGCTCCGCGTCGGTGGCGTCCGGTCTGCCGTACCGGAGGTTGGAGGCGACGGTGCCGGAGAAGAGGTACGGCTTCTGGGGGACGAGGCCGACGGTCCTCGCGGTGAGCGCGGGGTCGAGGGTGCGGACGTCGGTGCCGTCGAGGAGGACCCGGCCTTCGGTGGCGTCGAAGAGGCGGGGGACGAGGCCGAGGAGGGTGGACTTGCCGCTGCCGGTGGAGCCGACGACGGCGGTGGTCTCGCCGGGCCGGGCGGTGAGGGCGATGTCGGTGAGGACGGGTTCCTCGGCGCCGGGGTAGCGGAAGCCGACGCCTTCGAGGTCGAGGCGGCCGGGGCCGTCGAGGGTGCGGACGGGGTCGGCGGGCGCGGTGACGGAGGGCCGGGTGTCGAGGACCTCGCGGACGCGTTCGGCTCCGGCCTCGGCGCGGGGCATGTGCATGAGGAGGAACAGGGACATCATCACGGCCATCGACGTCTGGAGCAGATAGCCGAGGAAGGCGACGAGTTCGCCGGGGTGGAGGGTGCCGTCGTCGATGCGGTGGGCTCCGGCCCAGACGAGGGCGACGGTGGTGAGTTCCCAGATGACGAGGACGAGGGGGAACATGACGGCCTGGAGCCGGCCGGCGCGGAGGCCGACGGCGAGGAGTTCGTCGTTGGCCTCGGCGAACCGCGCCTGCTCGTGGTGGTCGCGGACGAAGGCGCGGACGACCCGGACGCCGGTGATCTGTTCGCGCAGCACGCGGTTGACCCGGTCGAGGCGGGTCTGCATGCCGCGGAAGAGGGGCCGCATCCGCAGGACGACGGTGCCGACGGCGCCGGCCATGACGGGGACGAAGAGGACCAGGATAAGGGCGAGGGGCACGTCCTGGCGCAGGGCGAGGGCGAGGCCGCCGACGCACAGGAGCGGGGCCGGGACCAGCAGGGTCAGGGCGAGGACGGTGAAGGTCTGGATCTGCTGGACGTCGTTGGTGGTGCGGGTGATGAGGGAGGCGGCGCCGAACCGGCCGCGCTCCCGGGCGGAGAAGTCCTGGACCCGGCGGAAGACCTCGGAGCGCAGGTCGCGGGCGAGGCCCATGGCGATCCGGGCGGCCACGTAGGTGGCGGCGGCCGCGGCGGCGCCCTGGAGGAGGGTGACGCCGGCCATCGTGGCGCCGCCGGTGAGGACGCGGCCGGTGTCGCCGCGCAGGACGCCGTGGTCGATGACGCCGGCGTTGAGGGCGGGCAGGGCGAGGGAGGCGAGGGACTGGAGGAGCTGGAGGAGGGCGAGTAAGGCGAGGGCGGGGCGGTGGGCGCGCAGGCGCCCGGCGAGGAGTCGCGGCAGCATCGGACGCGCCTCTCAAGCCGCGTACGGGCGGACGGACTTGGCGTCGCGCAGCGCGTGGCCCCACCAGGCGAGCTGGTCGAGGAGGACCTTGGCGGCGTTCTCGGGGCCGGTGGGGTCCTTCAGCCGGCCGTCCTCGTCGAACTGGTCGTGGGCGAAAGGGAAGGTGACGGTGTCGCGCATGGTGACGGCGTGCATCTCGGCGTAGACCTGACGGAGTTGCTCGACGGCGCGCAGGCCGCCCGACATCGCGCCGTAGGAGACGAAGCCGACGGGCTTGGCCCGCCATTCGGTGTAGTGCCGGTCGATGAGGTTCTTGAGGGCGGCGGGGAAGGAGTGGTTGTACTCGGGGGTGAGGACGACATAGGCGTCGGCCTCTTCCAACAGCGGTGTGACCTTGGCGAGTTCGGCCCGGACGGCCGGGGACGGGTCGTACGAGAGGGAGGTCGGCAGGTCGACGTCGGCGAGGTCGAGGACGGTGACGGCGAAGTCGTCGCGCTCGGCGAGCCGGGAGCGGAACCAGTCGGCGAGGACGGGCGCGAAGCGGCCTTCGCGGTCGCTGGCGACGACGAGGGTGAGGGCGAGGGGGGCGGCGGGCGCGGCGGAGGCGGCGGACGCCGCGGAGTTCGTGAGGTCCATGCCGACGATCGTGGTACCTCAACTTTGGTTGAGGTCAAGCGGATCCTTCACGAGCCGTACGGTGAGGCCATGACGACCCCCTCCGGCTCCGCCCCCTACGTCCAGATCGACGGCGCCCCGGCCACCGACCCGGCCGTCCTCGCCTCGCTGCTGTCCGGTTACGGGCACTTCACGGCGATGCAGGTGCGGGACGGGCGCGTGAAGGGGCTCGGCCTGCACCTGGCGCGGCTGGACGGCGCCACCCGCGAGCTGTTCGGCCGGGAGCTGCCCGGCGACCGGGTCCGCGCCCTGGTCGCCGAGGCCGTCGCCGCCTCCCGCCGGACGGACAGCTCGACCCGCGTGTACGTCTACGGGGGCGGCCCGGACGGGGACGTACGGGTCGTGGTGACCGTCGCCGCGCCCGCGCCGGACGGGCCCGGCGCCCCGCAGCGCCTGACGGCCGTCGACTACCTGCGCCCGGCGGCGCACCTGAAGCACCTGGGCGGCTTCGGCCAGCGCTACCACCGCGAAGCGGCCGCCCGGGCGGGCTTCGACGAGGCGCTGCTGACCTCCCCGGGCGGCGAGGTCGCCGAGGGCGCGGTCGCCAACATCGCCTTCTGGGACGGCACGTCCCTGGTCTGGCCGTCCGGCCCCTGCCTGCGCGGGATCACCATGGCGCTCCTGGAGCCGCTGCTGCCGTCGGCGCACCGCCCGGTCACGCTCGCCGACCTCCCCTCGTACCGGGCCGCGCTGGTCACCAGCGCACGGGGCATCGCGCCCGTGACGGCGATCGACGGGGTCGGGTACGCGGTGGACGAGGAGCTGATGGCCCGGGTGCACGCGGCGTACGCGGGGGTCGGGGCGGAGGCGCTGTAGCTCCCGGCAAGGCCCGGTCACCCGTTCGGCACGGAGCGTCAGCTGACGCCTCGTAACCGCGTCTGACCTGCGCAAACACCGGCGATCCAGGCGACACACCGTATCGAACGGCGCAATCCTGATGCCCCATCAGCAGGCGGGGGGCGCGCGACGGCTCTTATCTCGGTCACAGGAGGTCGGTCCCGGGAAGTCCCTCCCGGGAGGACCGCACCGGCATGACCGCTCGCGCGCCCCGGAGGACCCCCATGCGCACCACTGCCCGCCTGCTCACCGGTACCGCGCTGTCGGTCGCCGCGATCGGGGCGTTCGCCGCCCCCCTGGCCCACGCCGACAACTTCCAGTCGCTGGAGGTGTACCCGTCGTCCGCGTCCCCGGGCACCACCGTCACCGTCAACACCCTGGCCTGCGGCAAGCACGGCCACGGCGTCGGCGACGCGAACTCGCTGGGAGCGGGCGAGTTCCAGCTGAGCCCGAGCACGCACAAGGAGGTCGTGGTCGGACAGTTCAGGGTGCCGGAGCACGCCAAGCCCGGCACGTACGGGATCAGTGTCGCCTGCGACAACGGCAAGACGGCCCGGGGCGACCTGACCGTCAAGCACCGCGGTCCGAGCGGACACGTCCAGACCGGTGTCGGAGGCAGCATCGGCCCCGACACCGCCCAGGTCACGGCGGGCGCGGCGGTGCTGGCCGCGGCTGCCGTCGGCGGTGTCTGGCTCCTGCGCCGCCGGGCGAGCGGCGCGCAGGGCCTCTGAGACCACCGCCCGTCCTGCCCCCGCCGCGCGCCCGTGGACGGCCCGGCGGGGGCAGGGCCACACCCCGCGCCCGAACCGGTGCGGGGGCAGGGCCGCACCCCGCACCAGGACCTTCACGACCACCGAGGAACCGACGTGACCAACAGGACCAAGGGCTGGGGCATAGCGGTGGCCGCCTGCGTGGGCCTCTGGCTCGTCCAGAACGGCTCGCAGGACGTCACGCCGCCCGTGCCGACCGCCGCCCAGGCCTTCGCCGCAGGCCCCAGCGTGCACACGGACGCCGCCGCCGACCCGCTGCCGCCGTCCGAGCCGGTGCGGCTGCGCATCCCGGAGACGGACGTGGACACCCCGATGACCGGGCTCGGCCTCGCCGCGAACGGCTCCCTCGACGTCCCGCCGGCCGGCGACCGGAACCTCGCGGGCTGGTACGAGGACGGCACCACGCCCGGCGCCAAGGGCACGGCGATCGTCGCGGGCCACGTCGACAACGCGGACGGACCGGCGGTCTTCTACACGCTCGGCGCCCTGAAGAAGGGCCACCGGATCGAGGTGGACCGGAAGGACGGCCGGACGGCGGTCTTCACGATCGACGCCGTCGAGGTCTACGAGAACGACGAGTTCCCGGACGAGAAGGTATACGGCGAGAGGGACCGGGCCGAGATCCGGGTGATCACCTGCGGCGGCGGCTTCTCGAAGAAGGGCGGCGGCTACCAGGGGAACGTGGTCGCCTTCGGCCACCTCATCGGCGTGCGCTGAACCCTCGTCGGCGTGCGCCGGAGGCCCCCGACCGGCAGGCCCGGGACCCCGACGGGCGCGCGCCGACCCCCGGCCGGGGCCTCAGCTCCACTGGTCGAAGGCGAGCTTCGCGACCAGCGAGAAGACGACGAAGAGCAGCACCCCCCGTACGAACTCCGAGCCCTTCCGCAGCGCCATGCGGGCCCCGAGCATCCCGCCCGTCAGGTTGAAGACCGCCATGACGGCGGCGAGCTGCCAGTAGACGCTGCCCTGGACGGCGAACGTCACCAGGGCGCCCGCGTTGGTGCAGACGTTGACGATCTTGGCGGTGGCCGAGGCCGTCACCAGGTCCAGGTGGAGGACGGCGGTCAGGGCGAGCACGAGGAACGTTCCGGTGCCGGGCCCGAAGAGACCGTCGTAGAAGCCGATGCCGCCGCCGACGACGACGACGGCGGTGACGATCCGGGCCCGGGTCAGCGGCGCCCGCTCCTCCCCCTCGGCCTTCGCCCCGAAGGACGGCCGCAGCATGACGAAGGCGGCCACCGCGAGCAGCACCACCATGATCACCGGGCGCAGCACCTCGTTGCTGATCCCGGCGGCGAAGACCGCGCCGCCCATGGACCCGGCGAGCGCGGCGAGCCCGATCCGCACCGCCGTCCCGACCCGTACCGGCGCCCTGCGGGCGTAGGTGACGGCGGCCCCGGTGGTGCCGACGATGGCGACGGCCTTGTTGGTGCCGAGGATGTGCGCGGCGGGCACGTTCGGCAGCCCGAGCAGCAGCGCGGGCAGCAGGAGCAGTCCGCCCCCGCCCACGACCGCGTCGATCCAGCCGGCGACGAGCGCGGCGAGGCAGAGCAGGACGAGGGTGGTCAGCGTGATCTCGGGCATGATCGCGAGCCTAGGGAGGGGGTCGTTGCCCCGTCCATCGATCGCCGGATCGTTGAGCTACCTCTGAGGTTGCGCACGCGCGGCGGCCCCGCGGCCGTGCCCGGCGGCCCCGCGTGGCGCCCGCCGCGGCCCTCACAGCGGCCTGCGGCGAGGACTGAGGTCAGCGTTCCGTACGGGAAACAGTCGGGATGCCGTCGGGTAACACCCGCCCCGCACCCTTCCGGGTATGAGTACACGGATCGTGGTGGTCGGAGGCGGAACGGCGGGCCTCCGCCTCGCCCAGCGACTGCCCGTCACCCTCCTCGGCGAGGAGGCGCACGCACCGTACAACAGGGTGCTGCTCGCCGACGTCCTCGCCGGGCGGTACGCCCCCGAGGTCATCGCCCTCCCCGAGGCCCGGGAGCCGGTGCGCTCCGGGGTGCGGGTGGTGCGCATCGACCGGGCGGCGCGGACCGTCGAGTGCGCCGACGGCACGCTCGTCGGTTACGACCGGCTGGTCCTGGCCACCGGCTCCAACCCGGTGCTGCCGCCGCTGCGCGGTGTGCACGGGGCGCGGCTCCCGGAGGGCGTCCACCCGTTCCGTACGCTCGACGACTGCCTCGCGCTGCGGGCGGTCGTGCGGCCCGGGGTGCGGGCGGTCGTCATCGGCGGCGGTCTCCTCGGCGTCTCCGCGGCGCGGGCGCTGGCCGCGCTGGGGGCCGAGGTGGTCCTCGCCCAGCAGGGCGAGCGCCTCATGGAGCGGCAGCTGGACGCGCAGGCGTCCGCGCTGCTCCGGGAGCACGTCGAGGCCCTCGGCGTCGAGGTGCACACCGAGTGCCGGGTCAGCGGTCTGCGGCAGCGGGACGGGGCGGTGACGGCGGTCGAGCTGGCCGACGGCTTCGTGCTCGACGCGCGGGTCGTGGTCCTGGCGTGCGGCGTGCGGCCGAGGGTGGCGCTCGCCCGGGAGGCGGGGCTCGACGTCGCCCGCGGGATCGTCGTCGACGACGAGCTGCGCACCTCCGACCCGTACATCCACGCGATCGGCGACTGCGCGGAGCACGCCGGCCAGGTCTACGGCCTCGCGGGCCCGGCCCTGGAACAGGCGGACGTCCTGGCGGACGTGCTCCTCGCCGAGTCGGCCGGCGGTCCCCGCTACACCGGCACCCGCGCCCTCACCCGGCTCACCCTGGGCGGTGCGCGGCCCCTCGACCTCGCCGCCTTCGGCGAGGCCACCCCCCTGCCGGGCGACGACGTCGTCCAGCTCACCGATGCCACGCGCAGCGCGTACCGCAAGGTCGTCGTCCGCGGGGACCGGCTCGTCGGGGGCGTCCTCCTCGGCGACCTGGCCGCGGTCGGCGCGCTCGCCCGGGCCTGGGAGGGCGACGAAGCCCTCCCGGAGGCCCCGCTGCTCCACCTGCTCACCCACGACGGAGGCTCCTCATGACCATCCCCACCATCGTTCTGGTCGGCCACGGAATGGTCGGCCAGCGCTTCCTGGAGTCGCTCGCCGACCGTGGCGTCACCGGGCGGGCCCGGGTGGTGGTCCTCTGCGAGGAGCCGCGCCCCGCCTACGACCGCGTGCAGCTGACCTCGTACTTCTCGGGGAAGACGCCCGACGACCTGTCGATGGTCGAGGACGGCTTCATGGAGAGGCACGGCATCGAGCTGTACGTCGGCGACCCGGCCGAGTCGGTGGACCGCGAGGCCCGTACGGTCACCGCCCGCTCGGGGCGCGTCTTCGCGTACGACTCGCTCGTCCTCGCCACCGGCTCGTACCCCTTCGTCCCGCCGGTCCCCGGCAAGGACGCCCGCGGCTGCTTCGTCTACCGGACGATCGAGGACCTCCTCGCCATCGAGGAGTACGCGAAGACGGCGACGACCGGCGCGGTCGTCGGCGGCGGTCTGCTCGGCCTGGAGGCGGCGGGCGCGCTCAAGGGCCTCGGCCTCGACACGCACGTCGTGGAGTTCGCGCCGCGGCTGATGCCGGTGCAGGTCGACGAGGGCGGCGGCGCGGCGCTGCTGCGCACGATCGAGCAGATGGGCCTGACCGTGCACACGGGCACGGGCACGCAGGAGGTCGTCGCCGAGGACGGCGCGGTCACCGGGATGCGACTGTCGGACGGCTCCGAACTGGCCACGGACATGGTGGTGTTCTCGGCCGGTGTGCGGCCCAGGGACCAGCTGGCGCGGGACTGCGGCCTGACGGTCGGCGAGCGCGGCGGCATCGCGGTCGACGAGCAGTGCCGCACCTCCGACCCGGCGGTCTTCGCGATCGGCGAGTGCGCGCTCGCCTCCGACGGCCGGGTGTACGGCCTGGTGGCGCCCGGGTACGAGATGGCGCAGACGGTCGCCTCGGTCCTCGCCGACGAGGAGACCGGTCCGGGCTTCACCGGGGCGGACATGTCGACGAAGCTGAAGCTGCTCGGGGTGGACGTGGCCTCGTTCGGCGACGCGCACGGCACGGCCGAGGGCTGCCTCGACGTCGTCTACTCGGACTCCCGCTCGGGCGTGTACAAGAAGCTGGTCATCGACGGCGACGGGGTGCTGCTCGGCGGCGTCTTGGTCGGTGACGCCGAGCAGTACGGGCTGCTGCGCCCGCTGACCGGCACGAAGCCGCCGGTCTCGCCGGAGCAGCTGGTGCTGCCGGCCGGTGCGGGCGCTCCGGTGTCGCTCGGCCCCTCGGCGCTGCCGGACGACGCGGTGATCTGCTCCTGCCACAACGTGACCAAGCACGCCATCGGCCAGTGCGCGACGCTGCCCGAGGTGAAGAAGTGCACCAAGGCGGGCACGGGCTGCGGAAGTTGCGTGAAGGTGATCGAGAAGCTGCTTCCGGCGGCCGCCGACAAAGGGCTCTGCGCCTGCTTCACCTACACCCGCAGCGAGCTCTACGAGATCGCCCGCACTCTGCGGGTGACGTCGTTCGCGGAGTTGCTCGACTCGCACGGCAGGCCGGAGGCGCGCGGCGGTGAGGGCTGCGAGGTCTGCAAGCCGACCGTCGGCTCGATCCTGGCCTCCCTCAACAACGGGTACATCCTCGACGGCGAGCAGGCGTCCCTCCAGGACACCAACGACCACTTCCTCGCCAACATGCAGCGCAACGGCTCCTACTCGGTGGTGCCGCGCATCCCCGGCGGTGAGATCACCCCGGAGAAGCTGATCGTGATCGGCGAGGTGGCCCGTGACTTCGGGCTCTACACGAAGATCACCGGCGGCCAGCGGATCGACCTCTTCGGCGCGCGGGTGGACCAGCTGCCGGCGATCTGGACCCGGCTCGTGGACGCGGGCTTCGAGTCGGGGCACGCGTACGGCAAGGCGCTGCGCACGGTGAAGTCCTGCGTGGGGCAGACCTGGTGCCGCTACGGCGTGCAGGACTCGGTGAAGATGGCGATCCAGCTGGAGCTGCGCTACCGGGGCCTGCGCTCCCCGCACAAGCTGAAGTCGGCGGTGTCGGGCTGTGCCCGCGAGTGCGCGGAGGCCCAGTCGAAGGACTTCGGCGTGATCGCGACGGCCAACGGCTGGAACCTGTACGTCGGCGGGAACGGCGGCGCGACGCCGCGCCACGCGGACCTGCTCGCGCAGGACCTGTCGGACGCCGAACTGGTGCGGCTCATCGACCGGTTCCTGATGTTCTACATCCGGACGGCGGATCGCCTTGAGCGGACGTCGACCTGGCTGGAGCGCCTGGAGGGCGGGCTCGACCACCTCAAGGACGTGGTGGTGCACGACTCGCTCGGGCTCTGCGACGAGCTGGAGGCGCTGATGGCCGCGCACGTCTCGGACTACCAGGACGAGTGGGCGCAGACGCTGGACGACCCGGAGCGGCTGCGGCGCTTCGTCTCGTTCGTGAACGCGCCGGAGACGCCGGATCCGACGGTCCGGTTCGTGCCGGAGCGCGACCAGATCAAGCCGGACCTCATGATCCTGACGATCGGTTCGCCGGTCGGCACCCTGGAAGGAGCCTCATCCTGATGACGACATCGCCGACGACACCGCGGACGACCCTGCCGACGCTCGAACTCTCCCTCTCCCCCGAGCAGTGGATGCCGGTCTGCGAGGAGTCCCGGCTGACGCCGGGCCGTGGCATGGCGGCGCTCCTGCCGGACGGCCGGCAGGCGGCGGTCTTCCGGGACCGGGCGGGCCGGACGTACGCGATCGACAACCGCGACCCGTTCACGGGGGCGCAGGTGCTGGCCCGGGGTCTGATCGGCTCGGCGGAGGGACGGCCGTTCGTGGCCTCGCCGCTGCTCAAGCAGCGCTTCGACCTGGAGACGGGGCGGTGCCTGGACGACGACGAGGTCGCGGTGGCGGTCTTCCCGGTCCGGGTGAAGTAGCCCCGCCGTGCGGGACCTTGGGGATACGTGACCGAACCACACCCCGCGCCGGGCCCGCGAGGGCCCGGCCTTGTCCCGGCGACTCCGGCCCCGGCCCTCGTCGCGGCCTGCTGCGCCCGGGCCCGGGGCTCAGCCCTGCGCGGCGGCCGGGTCCATCCAGAAGACCTCCCAGTGGTGGCCGTCCGGGTCGGCGAAGGAGCGGCCGTACATGAAGCCCAGGTCCATCGGCTCCTTCGCCGGGCTCCCGCCGGCGGCGAGCGCCGCGTCGGCCAGCTCGTCGGCCTTCTCACGGCTCTCGGCGCTGAGGGTGAGGAGCACCTCGGTGGTCCGTCCGGCGTCCGCGATCTCCTTGCCGGGGGCGGTGAAGCTCCGGAACTTCTCCTCGGTGAGGAGCATCGCGAAGATCGTGTCGCTGATGACCACACAGGCGGCGGTCTCGTCGGTGAACTGCGGGTTGATCGAGTAGCCGATCTTCTCGTAGAAGGCCTTGCTGACGTCGAGGTCCTTCACCGGCAGGTTCACGAAGATCATCTGGGGGGCCATGGTGGTTCTCTCTCTCCTCCGTCGCCGGCCCGCGTGCTCGGTGCGGGCGCTGTCGAGAGGTTGGACGGTCGGGGCGCCCGGAACTCATCGCTCTCCCGGACATCTTTTCGGCTCAGGCCACGGTCCGCAGCGCGAGCGCCGCCAGCGGTACGAATCCGCCGCCCGCTCCCCCGCCGCCCGCCGCCCCGGCCCCGGTGGCCGCCTCCGGCCCCGCGAGCCGCCGCAGCATGGCGACGGCGATCCGCTCGCCCTGCCCCTTGGCGCGCTCGGCGACCGGCCCCCGGTGCAGGCCGTCCACGGAGGCGCGCCAGAGCTGGACCCAGCGGCCGAAGTGGGCGGCCGTGAGGGGCCGCGCCGAGTGCAGGGCCGCGTGCGGGGCGAAGGCGTCCCGGCCGTAGGCGGCGGTACGGAACAGGGCGCGCTCCCAGAAGTCGGTGATCCGCGGGAGGTGGGCCTCCAGGTCGGTGCCCGCGACCTCCGTGAAGAAGGGCCCGATGAGGGGGTCGGCGAAGGCCGCCGTGTAGAAGCGGCGCAGCAGCGTGTCGAGGTCGGCTCGGCCGCTGATGTCCCTGGGGTCCCGGGTGGCGCACATGCCCCCAGTGTGCCGCGCCCCGCCCCGTACCCCCAGTGCCCCGCCCCGTGCTCCCGGTGCCGAAGGTCCCGCCCCCGGCCGCTTCCGCTTCATCGCTTGTTGATGCACAGTCAACTCCGTACTCCTAGGTTCCCGTAGCGCGCGACCCCCGCCGCTGACCGTGCGGCGGGCCAAACCACCACCCCTGGAGTGAGACGTGGAGCGACGCAGTTTCCTGCGCGGAGCGGTCATCGGCACGTCGGCGGCCGCCTTCGGCGGCACCCTGATGCGGGGCGCGGCCTACGCCGCCCCGGCCCAGCCCGGCGCCGGCCCGTACGGAGCGCTCGGCGCCGCCGACGCCAACGGCATCCAGCTGCCCAGCGGCTTCACCAGCCGGGTCATCGCCCGGTCCGGCCAGACGGTCCCCGGCACCTCGTACACCTGGCACAGCGCTCCCGACGGCGGCGCCTGCTACGCCGACGGCACCGGCTGGATCTACGTCTCGAACTCGGAGATCTCCAGCACCGGCGGCGCGAGCGCGATCAGGTTCAACTCAACCGGCACCGTCACCTCCGCCTACCGCATCCTCTCCAACACCAACCGTAACTGCGCGGGCGGCAAGACGCCGTGGAACACCTGGCTCTCCTGCGAGGAGGTCGACACGGGCTACGTCTACGAGACCGACCCGTGGGGCGTGAACGCCGCCGTCCGCCGGGCCGCGATGGGCCGCTTCAACCACGAGGCCGCCGCCGCGGACCCGGTCCGCCGGGTGGTCTACCTGACCGAGGACAAGTCGGACGGGAAGTTCTACCGCTTCGTGCCGACCACCTGGGGCGACCTCTCCTCCGGCACGCTCCAGGTCCTCAAGGCCGGCACGGCCACCTCCGGCTCCTTCACCTGGGCCAACGTCCCGGACCCGGACGGCTCCCCGACCGCCACCCGCTACCAGGTCTCCGGCGCCAAGGTCTTCAACGGCGGCGAGGGCTGCCACTACGCCAACGACACCGTCTGGTTCACCACCAAGGGCGACAACCGCCTCTGGCAGCTGAACCTCGCCGCGAACACCTACGAGCTGGCCTACGACGACTCGCTGGTGCCCAGCGGCGCGGCCCCGCTGACCGGCGTCGACAACGTCACGGGCTCCTCCTCCGGCGACCTCTTCATCGCCGAGGACGGCGGCAACATGGAGATCTGCCTGATCACGCCGGACGACACGGTCGCGCCCTTCCTGCGGATCAACGGCCAGTCCGGCTCCGAGATCTGCGGCCCCGCCTTCTCCCCCGACGGCCGGCGGCTGTACTTCTCCAGCCAGCGCGGCACCTCGGGCAGCTCATCGGGCGGCATCACCTACGAGGTGACCGGCCCGTTCCGCGCGTAGCGGTCCGGCTCCAGGGGTCGTTGGGCGCCGCCGAGGAGGGCGGCGCCCAGCGGCGTCAGCGTGTGCAGCACCGCGTTGCCGTGGCGGAGGGTCGCGACGAGCCCGGCCTCGCGGAGCACGCCCGCGTGCTGGCTCGCCGAGGCGAGCGAGACCCCGGCGCGGCGGGCCAGCTCGCTGGTCGTCCCGCCGTCGCCTATCGCACGCAGCACCGTGGAGCGGGTCTGGCCCACGAGCTTGGCGAGCGAGTTGCCGCCCGGGGTGCGGACGGTGGGCGCCTCGCCGTGCGTGACGGGGTAGACGAGGACCGGCGGCAGCGCCGGGTCGCGCAGCACGACGGGGGTCCCCCGGCAGAAGTACGACGGCTGGAGCAGCAGCCCGCGCCCGTCGAGGTGGACGTCCCGGTCGACCGGGTAGTCGGCCTCGAGGACGGGCGCCCGCCAGCGCAGCATCGGCGGCAGCGAGCTGAGGAGCTCCTCGGCTCCGCCGTCCAGGAGCGCCCGGCCGCGGCGGGCCCGGTCGGCCTCGACGCGGGCCCTGATGTGCGGCCAGTACGGCTCGACGGCGGCCCGGTGGTAGCTCCGCAGGGCGCCGATGAGCCGGTCGAAGGGCTGCGCGCCGCCGTCGGCGAGGGCGCGCAGCGAGTGCGGAACCGTCCGGGCGCCGCTGCGGTCGGCGGCCAGGAGCGACAGTTCGTCGGCGAGGCGGCCCGGGTCCGTGGCGCGGATGGCCTGGAGTCCCTCGTCGAGTCCGACGACGCCCTCGGCGGGCGTCAGAAAGTCCGGGAAATAGCCCCGGCTGGGCACGAGGGCGGCCAGGAGCCGGGTCTCGCCGCCGAGCCGCATGCGCGTATCGGAGCGCCATTCTCCGTAGACGACCGTTCCCCGGCGGTCCCTTAAGCGGTGAAAGCTGAGAATCGTTTCCCACAGAACGTCCGGCCGTGCGGCCGTCCTCACTCCCGCCAGGTCTTCCCCGGTGAAATGAATCCGCAGCATGTAGGTCCCCACCTGTGCACTCGCAACCGCCCCCGACGTCGAGTATGCACAGCATCACAGGTTGTTACCAGGGTGTTTCAGCCACACTTGAAAAGCGTCGCGGCGAACGGGGGTGAACCGAAAAGCTGTGCGTGTCGGGCAGGAAACCTTCAGGACCGAGGTGACGTGTCGAAGACCGTGGGGGGCTTTGCGCGTCCGGCGGCGGTCGGCGAGGTTGCGGCTCACCTGCCCGACACGGGTAAAGGGCGCGGCCTCCGGGTGGGGATCCGGAGGCCGCGCCTGTCCCGTTCTTTGCCGCAGAAACGGGAAAGTTCAACAGCCAATAATTCAATCGGCTGTAATTGAACAGGAACTCACTTCCCGCCCACAATTCAAACGACGGGACGGACACCTCCGCACAAAGGTGTCCGTCCCGTCCCTTTCGGTTCCGGAGCCGCCGCCCGCCGGTGAGGGTGGGGTGACCGACGGCGGCCCCGGTGGCCCTGCGGGGGTCAGCGGCTGTCGCTGCCCCTGGACTCGGCCGCCGCGCGACCCGCCTCCAGGCGCGCCACCGGGATCCGGAACGGCGAGCAGGAGACGTAGTCGAGGCCTACCTCGTGGAAGAAGTGCACCGACTCGGGGTCGCCGCCGTGCTCGCCGCAGACGCCGAGCTTGATGTCGGGGCGGGTGGCGCGGCCGGACTCGACGGCGCTGCGGACCAGCGCGCCGACACCGTCCTTGTCGATGGTCTCGAAGGGGCTGACGCCGAAGATGCCCTTCTCCAGGTACGCGGTGAAGAACGAGGCCTCCACGTCGTCGCGGGAGAAGCCCCAGACCGTCTGCGTCAGGTCGTTGGTGCCGAAGGAGAAGAACTCCGCGGCCTCGGCGATCTGGCCGGCGGTCACGGCGGCGCGCGGCAGCTCGATCATGGTGCCGAGCGCGAGCTTCAGCTCGACGCCGGTCCGCGCCTGGACCTCGGCGATGACCTGCTCGGCCTCCTCGCGGACGATCTCCAGCTCCTGGACGGTGCCGACGAGCGGGATCATGATCTCGGCGCGCGGGTCGCCCTTGGCGTCGATGCGCTGGGCGGCGGCCTCGGCGATCGCCCGGACCTGCATCGTGAACAGGCCGGGGATGACCAGGCCGAGGCGGACGCCGCGCAGGCCCAGCATCGGGTTCTGCTCGTGCAGCCGGTGCACGGCCTGGAGGAGGCGCAGGTCGTTCTCGTTCGGGTCCTTGCGGGCCTCTGCGAGGGCGACGCGCACCGAGAGCTCGGTGATGTCGGGCAGGAACTCGTGCAGCGGCGGGTCGAGGAGCCGGACGGTGACGGGCAGGCCGTCCATCGCCTCGAAGAGCTCGACGAAGTCCTTCTTCTGCAGCGGCAGCAGCTCGGCCAGGGCGGCCTCGCGCTCCTCGTCGGTGTCGGCGAGGATCAGGCGCTCGACCATCTCGCGGCGCTCGCCGAGGAACATGTGCTCGGTGCGGCACAGGCCGATGCCCTGGGCGCCGAAGCGGCGGGCGCGCGAGGCGTCCTCGGCGTTGTCGGCGTTGGCGCGGACCCGCAGGCGTCGGACGCGGTCGGCGTAGGCCATGATCCGGTGGACGGCCTGGACCAGCTCGTCGGCGTCGTCGGCGCCGGCGTGCATGCGGCCCTCGAAGTACTCGACGACGGGGGACGGCACGACGGGTACCTCACCGAGGTAGACCTTGCCGGTGGAGCCGTCGATGGAGACGACGTCGCCCTCCTCGACGACCGTGCCGGAGGCGGTGGTCATCCGGCGGCGCTTGGTGTCGACCTCCAGCTCCTCGGCGCCGCAGACACAGGTCTTGCCCATGCCTCGGGCGACGACGGCGGCGTGCGAGGTCTTGCCGCCGCGCGAGGTGAGGATGCCCTCGGCGGCGATCATGCCGTCCAGGTCGTCCGGGTTGGTCTCGCGGCGGATCAGGATGACCTTCTCGCCGGAGCGGGACCACTTGACGGCCGTGTACGAGTCGAAGACGGCCTTGCCGACCGCCGCGCCCGGGGAGGCGGCGATGCCGCGGCCGACCTGCTCGACCTTCGCGTTCTCGTCGAACTTGGGGAACATCAGCTGGGCGAGCTGGGCGCCGGTGACGCGCTGGAGCGCCTCGGCCTCGTCGATGAGGCCCTGGTCCACGAGCTGGGTGGCGATGCGGAAGGCGGCACCGGCGGTGCGCTTGCCGACGCGGGTCTGGAGCATCCAGAGCTGGCCGCGCTCGATGGTGAACTCGATGTCGCAGAGATCCTTGTAGTGGGTCTCCAGCGTCTCCATGATCTCCATGAGCTGGTCGTACGACGTCTTGTCGATCGACTCCAGCTCGGCGAGCGGCACGGTGTTGCGGATGCCGGCGACCACGTCCTCGCCCTGGGCGTTCTGCAGGTAGTCGCCGTAGACGCCCTGGTGGCCGGAGGCGGGGTCGCGGGTGAAGGCGACGCCGGTGCCGGAGTCCGGGCCGAGGTTTCCGAAGACCATGGAGCAGACGTTGACGGCGGTGCCGAGGTCGTGCGGGATGCGCTCCTGGCGGCGGTACAGCTTGGCGCGGTCGCCGTTCCAGGAGTCGAAGACGGCCTTGATGGCCAGGTCCATCTGCTCGCGCGGGTCCTGCGGGAAGTCGCGGCCGGTGTCGGCCTTCACGATCTCCTTGAACCGCTCGACGAGCGCCTTCAGGTCGGCGGCGTCGAGGTCGGTGTCGCTGGCGACCTTCTTGGCGGCCTTGGCCTCGTCGAGGGCCTCCTCGAAGAGTTCGCCGTCGACGCCGAGGACGGTCTTGCCGAACATCTGGATGAGGCGGCGGTACGAGTCCCAGGCGAAGCGCTCGTTGTCGGCCTGCTGCGCGAGGCCCACGACCGACGCGTCCGAGAGGCCGATGTTGAGGACGGTGTCCATCATGCCCGGCATCGAGAACTTGGCGCCCGAGCGGACGGAGACGAGCAGCGGGTTGTCGGCCTGGCCGAGCTTCTTGCCCATCTTCTGCTCGAGGGCGTCGAGGTGCGCGCTGACCTCGTCGCGGAGCTCGACCGGCTCGGAGCCGCTGTCGAGGTAGACCTTGCACGCCTCGGTGGTGATCGTGAAGCCCGGGGGCACCGGCAGACCGAGGTTGGTCATCTCGGCGAGGTTGGCGCCCTTGCCACCGAGCAGGTCCTTCAGGTCCCTGTTGCCCTCGGTGAAGTCGTACACGAACTTCTGATCAATATTTTCCGACACGGGTCTCGACTCCTCGACGACTCGGTTGGCTGCCCTGACGGCGAGGAACATACCCAGATCGAAGGCTTCTGGGGAGGTACGCCTAGCGGTCACATGGCCTTAACCACCCGTCCGCCAGCACTTCGAAAGTAACTGAGGGGTAGCTTCCGCTTTCATACCCCGAAGGCCCCTTGACTCAAACTAGGGGTTTAACGCTCACCTGAGCGCCCTGAGGAGCGTTTGTGTTCACTTCTTGAACACAAAAAGGGTGGCACTCAGTGCCACCCTTCAGGCCGTGCAGCCACCCGTAACCTGCTCATCTGAGCACCACACCCCTCAAGGGTGGCGAGGATCACTCCTCCGGAACGGCCGAATCTCAGCCGCCGGACGTGTCCAGCTCGGCGTCCTCGCTCACGCCCGCGCAGTCGTAGGGGTCCTTCAACCAGCCGTCCGGCAGGACGACCCGGTTGTTTCCGGACGTACGACCCCGGGGCCCGTCGGCGCCCACCGGCCACGGCTGGTCCAGGTCGAGTTCGCTCAACTGAGCGCGCAGCTCGTCCAGGGACGAGGTGATCGCGAGCTTCTTCCGCATCTCCGAACCGACCGAGAAGCCCTTCAGGTACCAGGCGACGTGCTTGCGGAAGTCGACGACACCGCGCGCCTCGTCGCCCAGCCACTCGCCGAGCAGCCGCGCGTGCCGCACCATCGCGTCCGCGACCTCCCGCAGCCCCGGCTGGGCATAGGCGGCGGTGCCCTCGAAGGCGGCCACCAGGTCGGCGAAGAGCCAGGGACGGCCCAGGCAGCCGCGTCCGACGACGACGCCGTCGCAGCCGGTCTCCCGCATCATCCGCAGGGCGTCGTCGGCCGACCAGATGTCGCCGTTGCCGAGCACCGGGATCTCCGGCACGTGCTCCTTGAGCCGGGCGATCGCGTCCCAGTCGGCCGTGCCGCCGTAGTGCTGGGCCGCCGTGCGCCCGTGCAGGGCGATGGCGGTGACGCCCTCCTCGACCGCGATCCGGCCCGCGTCGAGGTACGTGATGTGGTCGTCGTCGATGCCCTTGCGCATCTTCATCGTGACCGGCAGCTCGCCGGCGTTGGTCACGGCCTCGTGCAGGATCGCCCGCAGCAGCGGTCGCTTGTACGGGAGCGCGGAGCCGCCGCCCTTGCGGGTCACCTTGGGGACCGGGCAGCCGAAGTTCAGGTCGATGTGGTCGGCGAGGTCCTCGTCGACGATCATCCGCACGGCCTTGCCGACGGTCACCGGGTCCACGCCGTACAGCTGGATCGAGCGCGGCTTCTCGGTCTCGTCGAAGCGGATGAGCTGCATGGTCTTCTCGTTGCGTTCGACCAGTGCCCTCGTGGTGATCATCTCGCTCACGAACAGGCCCTTGCCGCCGGAGAACTCGCGGCAGAGGGTGCGGAAGGGAGCGTTGGTGATGCCGGCCATCGGCGCGAGCACCACCGGCGGCTGCACGATGTGCGGCCCGATGGCAAGGGGGGAGAACGCGGTCATGGACCCATTGTCGCGTACCGCCCGAGCCTTCCGTCAGCCGTACGGTCCGCCACCCCCCGGACCGGCCCCCGACGCCGGGAAGCCCCCGGTCCCGAGGAACGGAACCGGGGGCTTCGCCGTACGGCCGTGGCCGGACTCAGCAGCCGAGCAGGCGGCTGCCCAGGTAGCTCTGGATCTGGTCCAGGGAGACGCGCTCCTGCTTCATGGTGTCGCGCTCGCGCACGGTCACCGCGTTGTCGTCGAGGGTGTCGAAGTCGACGGTGACGCAGAACGGGGTGCCGATCTCGTCCTGGCGACGGTAGCGGCGGCCGATGGCGCCGGCGTCGTCGAACTCGATGTTCCAGTTCTGGCGCAGGTCCGCCGCGAGGCCCTTGGCCTTCGGCGACAGCTGCGCGTTGCGGGAGAGCGGCAGGACCGCGACCTTGACCGGGGCCAGGCGGTGGTCGAGGCGCAGCACGGTGCGCTTCTCCATGACGCCCTTGGCGTTCGGGGCCTCGTCCTCGACGTACGCGTCGAGCAGGAAGGCCAGCATCGCGCGGCCGACACCGGCGGCGGGCTCGATGACGTACGGCGTGTAGCGCTCGCCCTCCTGCTCCAGGTAGGTCAGGTTGGCGCCGGAGGCCTTGGCGTGCGCGTTCAGGTCGTAGTCGGTGCGGTTGGCGACGCCCTCGAGCTCGCCCCACTCGCTGCCGCCGAACTGGAAGCGGTACTCGATGTCGGCGGTGCGCTTCGAGTAGTGGGAGAGCTTCTCCTGCGGGTGCTCGTACCAGCGCATGTTCTCCTCGCGGAGACCCAGGCCGGTGTACCAGTTCCAGCGCTGCTGCATCCAGTACTCCTGCCACTGCTCGTCCTCGCCCGGCTTGACGAAGAACTCCATCTCCATCTGCTCGAACTCGCGCGTGCGGAAGATGAAGTTGCCCGGAGTGATCTCGTTCCGGAAGGACTTGCCCATCTGCGCGATGCCGAACGGGGGCTTCTTGCGCGAGGTCGACTGCACCTGGGCGAAGTTGGTGAAGATGCCCTGGGCGGTCTCGGGGCGCAGGTAGGCGACGGAGCCGGAGTCCTGGGTCGGGCCGAGGTGGGTGGAGAGCAGGCCGGAGAAGTTCTTCGGCTCGGTGAAGGTGCCCTTGTTGCCGCAGTGGGGGCAGTTGAGGTCGGCGAGGCCGTTCTCGGGGAGACGGCCGTGCTTCTCCTCGTACGCCTCCTCCAGGTGGTCGGCGCGGAAGCGCTTGTGGCAGGAGGTGCACTCGGTCAGGGGGTCGGTGAAGGTGGCGACGTGACCGGAGGCCTCCCAGACCTCGGTCGCCAGGATGACCGACGAGTCGATGCCGACGACGTCCTCGCGCGAGGTGACCATGTAACGCCACCACTGGCGCTTGATGTTCTCCTTGAGCTCGACGCCCAGGTGCCCGTAGTCCCAGGCGGCGCGCTGGCCGCCGTAGATCTCACTGCAGGGGAAAACGAAGCCACGGCGCTTGCTCAGGCTGACGATGGTGTCGATCTTGTCGGCGGCCACGGTGCTCTCTTCATTACGACGACGAAGTGCGAATGCCACAGGTTACCGGCGCCCGCGGCCCCGGAATCAAATCGGTTCCCTCCGGCCCCTCCCGGCCGCTCCGCGGGGCTCGGGGTGGCCGGGGCCACAAGCAGTTCAATTGACAACCGTTTCCAGTTTTGTTGAAAATGAGTGTCATGAACGTACGTCGTCTGATACCCAGCACCGCCCTCGCCGGAGCCGTCGCGCTCGGCCTCGTCTCCCTCTCCGCCTGTGGCTCCTCCGACGCGACGGGCAAGGACTCCGACGGCAAGCTGGACGTGGTGGCGTCGTTCTACCCCATGCAGTTCCTGGCCGAGCGGATCGGCGGCGGCCACGTCGCCGTCAACACGCTCACCAGGCCCGGCGTCGAACCCCACGACCTGGAGCTCAAGCCGAGGCAGATCGGCGAGCTCGGCGAGGCCGACGTCATCCTCTACCTCAAGGGCATCCAGCCCGCCGTCGACGACGCCATCGCCCAGGCCGGCGTGAAGAACACCGTCGACGCCGCCGGCCTCACCACGCTGGAGGCGCACGGCACCGCGGAGGGACACGCCAACGAGGCGCACGCGGGCGAGACCGAGGCCGAGCACGCCGAGCACGCGGGCGAGGGCAGCGAGGAGGAGGGCCACGACCACGGCTCCGAGGCCGGCGCCGACCCGCACGTCTGGCTCGACCCCGTGAAGTACGCCGAGGTCGCCAAGGGCGTGGGCGCGGCCCTGGAGAAGGCCGACCCGGCCCACGCGGCCGACTACCGGAAGAACACCGACGCCCTGGTGAAGGAGCTCGGCGCGCTCGACACCGCGTTCGAGACCGGCCTGAAGAACACCACCACCCGGACCTTCATCACCACGCACTCCGCCTTCGGCTACCTCGCCGAGCGCTACCACCTGGACCAGGAGGGCATCTCCGGCCTCGACCCCGAGTCCGAGCCGAGCCCCGCCCGGATGAAGGAGCTCCAGGACGTGGCGAGGGCGGACAAGGTCTCCACCGTCTTCTTCGAGACCCTCGCCAGCGACAAGACCGCGAAGACCCTCGCCGCCGACACCGGTCTGAAGACCGACGTGCTCGACCCGCTGGAGGGAATCACGGACACCTCCAAGGGCGATGACTACTTCGAGGTGATGCAGGCGAACCTCGACGCGCTGAAGAAGGCCCTCGGCGCCAAGTGACACCCACGCACGTATCGGAGGCACCGGCCATGGCCAAGGAACCCGTCATTTCCGTCCGCGGAGCCACGGCGGCCCTCGGCGCGCGCCCGGTCCTCCGGGGCGTCGACCTCGCCGTCGGGCACGGCGAGGTCGTCGCCCTGCTCGGCGCCAACGGCTCCGGCAAGTCCACCGCCGTCCGCGCGATCATCGGCCAGGTGCCGCTGACCGGCGGCACGATCGAGCTGTTCGGCACCGAGCGGAAGCGTTTCCGCGACTGGGCCAGGATCGGGTACGTGCCCCAGCGCACGACGGCCACCTCCGGCGTCCCCGCCACCGTCCGCGAGGTCGTCTCCTCCGGCCGCCTCTCCCGCCGCCCCTTCGGCCTGCCCCGGCGCGCCGACCGGGAGGCCGTCGACCGGGCCCTGGAGCTGGTCGGCCTCGCCGACCGCGCCCGCGACTCGGTGAGCGCCCTCTCCGGCGGCCAGCACCAGCGGGTGCTGATCGCCCGCGCGCTCGCCTCCGAGCCCGAACTGCTGATCATGGACGAGCCGATGGCCGGCGTGGACCTCGGCAGCCAGGAGATCCTCGCCGCCACGCTGCGCGAGCAGGTCGCGGGCGGCACCTCCGTCCTCCTCGTCCTGCACGAGCTGGGCCCGCTGGAGCCGCTGATCGACCGCGCCGTCGTCCTGCGCGACGGCTGCGTCGTCCACGACGGCCCGCCGCCGAGGGCCGTGGGGCAGCACGCCCTGCCGGGCCACGACCACGTTCATCCGCACGCGGCGGACGAGCCGCTCCGCACGGGACTGCTGACCTGACCATGGACTTCCTCGAACCCGCCTTCATGCAGCGCGCGCTGCTCGCCGCCGTCCTCGTCGGCATCACCGCGCCCGCCGTCGGCGTCTACCTCGTCCAGCGCCGCCAGGCCCTCATGGGCGACGGCATCGGCCACGTGGCGATGACCGGCGTCGGCCTCGGCTTCCTCCTGAACAGCAGCCCCGTCTGGATGGCCACGCTCGTCGCCGTCGCCGGCTCCGTCGCGATGGAGCTGATCCGGGCGTACGGCAAGACGCGCGGCGACCTCGCGCTCGCGCTTCTCTTCTACGGCGGCATGGCGGGCGGCGTGCTGCTCATCAACCTCTCGCCGACCGGCTCCAACGCCAACCTCAGCTCGTACCTCTTCGGCTCGCTCTCCACGGTCTCCGCCGAGGACGTGACGGCCATCAGCGTCCTGGCCGCCTTCGTGGTCCTCGTCACGGTCGGCCTGCGCCGGCAGCTCTTCGCGGTCAGCCAGGACGAGGAGTTCGCCCGGGTCACCGGCCTGCCGGTGCGCCTCCTGAACCTGCTGATCGCGGTCACCGCCGCGGTGACCGTCACGGTCGCCATGCGGGTCGTCGGCCTGCTCCTGGTCAGCGCGCTCATGGTGGTGCCCGTGGCGGCCGCACAGCAGCTGTCCCGGTCGTTCCGCACCACGTTCGCGCTGGCCGTGGTCATCGGCACCGGCGTGACGCTGTCCGGCACGATCACCTCGTACTACCAGGACGTGCCGCCCGGCGCGACGATCGTGCTCCTCGCGATCGGGGTCTTCGTGGTCCTCACCGTCCTCGCCGCGCCGCTCGCGCGGCGCAGGGCCCGCGCGGCCGAGGAGGCGTCGGCCGCGTGCGACGAGCGGTGCGTGCCCACCACCCGGCGCCCGGCGGACGACGTGAAGGTCTGAGGCGCCCCGGACCCGGCGTCCCGGGGGGCTGGCAGAATGGCGGGGGCAGACAAGGACTCAAGGAGGCCCCCGTGACAACGGCAGGACCCCCCGTACGCGGCCGCTCGACCAAACAGCGGGCGGCCGTGGCGGCGGCGCTGAGCGAGGTGGACGAGTTCCGCAGCGCCCAGGAGCTGCACGACATGCTCAAGCACCGCGGCGACTCCGTCGGCCTCACCACCGTCTACCGCACCCTCCAGTCCCTCGCGGACGCGGGCGAGGTCGACGCGCTGCGCACGAGCGACGGCGAGACCGTCTACCGCCGCTGCTCGACCGGCGACCACCACCACCACCTGGTCTGCCGCGTCTGCGGCAAGGCCGTGGAGGTGGAGGGCCCGATGGTGGAGCAGTGGGCCGAGACGGTCGCGGCCGAGCACGGCTTCGTGAACGTGGCGCACACGGTCGAGATCTTCGGCACGTGCGCGGAGTGCGCCGCCAAGGCGTGAGCGGACGCGCGTCGGGTCGCACGACCTGACGTACGGCCCGGCCGACCTGACATACGGGAAGGGGCCCGCACCGGACGGTTCCGGTGCGGGCCCCTTCTCGGCGTGCCGTGGTCCGTTGGACGGGTGCCGTCAGACGCGGCTGCTGTGCCGGTCCAGGAGCGCCCGGAGCCGGTCGACGTCGGTCGGGTCGGCGAGGCCGGCCTTGGGCAGGTAGGCGAAGCCGGAGCCCGTCCTGCGGGGGGTCAGCAGGACGAAGAGCCGGTCGGTCTCCGCGTACCGGGGCAGCATGGCCCAGCGGATGGTGGTGTCGGCGTTCCGGGAGGTCCACCGGCCGCCCTCGGCGTCGACGACGGCCGTG
The DNA here is from genome assembly GCF_053589515.1 of Streptomyces sp. NPDC003327. Lineage (NCBI taxonomy): Bacteria > Bacillati > Actinomycetota > Actinomycetes > Kitasatosporales > Streptomycetaceae > Streptomyces > Streptomyces sp. NPDC003327. Next base: position 131,231 of record NZ_JBSFSA010000001.1, read on the forward strand.
GCCTCGCCGCCCTGGGCGCGGGCGGCGAGGTAGAAGCTCTGGGTGACGGCCCAGGTCATCAGGTGGACCACCACGACGGCGGCGACGCCAAGACCCGTCATCCGCGCCACGGTCCCGGCCTCCGGCTCGCCCGGGAGCAGCAGCTCCAGAGCGGCGACCGTGAAGGCGAGGGCGGCGGAGCCGTACGCCAGCCACCGCAGCGCCCGCCACCAGCGGGCGACCCGCAGGGTGACGCGCACCGCCTCGCGCACGTCGGCAAGGACGGCGGAGTACGTCAGCTCGACCCGTTCGCGGGACGGGGAGCCGTCCGGTGTCCCCGCCACGTCAGGCCTTGTCGAGGACGGCCAGGTCGGCCGGGTCGACCCCGCCGAAACGCCGGTCCCGCTGGGCGTACTCGACGCACGCCCGCCACAGGTCGCGGCGGTCGAAGTCGGGCCACAGCACGTCCTGGAAGACCATCTCGGCGTACGCGCTCTGCCAGATCAGGTAGTTGGACGTGCGCTGCTCGCCGCTGGGCCGCAGGAAGAGGTCCACGTCCGGCATGTCCGGGTAGTACAGGTACTTCTGGATCGTCTTCTCGGTGATCTTCGCCGGGTCCAGCTTCCCCGCCCGCACGTCCTCGGCGAGCGCCTGCGCCGCGTCCGTCAGCTCAGCGCGGCCGCCGTAGTTCATGCAGAAGTACAGCGTCAGCTTGGTGTTGTCCTTGGTCTGCTCCTGCGCGACCTGGAGCTCCTTGGCCACCGACTTCCACAGCTTGGGCATGCGGCCCACCCAGCGGACGCGGATGCCCAGCTCGTCGAGCTGGTCGCGGGTCTTGCGGATGAAGTCGCGGTTGAAGTTCATCAGGAAGCGGACCTCTTCGGGCGAGCGCTTCCAGTTCTCCGTGGAGAAGGCGTAGAGCGAGATCGCCCCCACCCCCATCTCCAGCGCGCCCTGGAGCACGTCGAGGACCTGCTCGGCGCCGACCTTGTGCCCCTCGGTGCGCGGCAGCCCGCGCTCCTTGGCCCAGCGGCCGTTGCCGTCCATGACGATCGCGACGTGCTCCGGGACCAGCTCCGGCTGGAGCTTCGGCGGGCGGGCGCCGGACGGGTGCGGCTCGGGGGTGCGGTACTCCCGACGCTGGCGACCGAGGAGTCGTGCGATGGCCATGGGTGGTCTCTCCTAGCTCTTTTCCACATAACGCAGGGAGCGCAGGCCGCGCTCCAGGTGCCAGTGGAGATAGGCGGACACCAGTCCGCTCCCCTCCCTGACGTGACGCGGCTCGCACGCGTCCGCCGTCGCCCAGTCGCCGGTGAGCAGCGCGCTGAGCAGGCCGATGGCCTCCGCAGAGGGTACGACGCTTCCGGGCACCCGGCAGTCGCCGCATATGACCCCGCCCGCCGCGACCGAGAAGAACCGGTTCGGCCCGTGGAGGCCGCACTTCGCGCAGTCGTCGAAGCTCGGCGCGTAGCCGTTCACGGCGAGGGAGCGGAGGAGGAAGGCGTCGAGGATGAGGTGCGGCGCGTGCTCGCCCCTGGCGAGCGTCCGCAGCCCGCCCACGAGCAGCAGGTACTGCTGGACGGCCGGCTCCCCCTCGTGGTCGGTGAACCGCTCCGCCGTCTCCAGCATGGCCGTGCCCGCCGTGTACCGGGCGTAGTCGGTGACGATCCCGCTGCCATAGGCGGCGATCGTCTCGCTCTGGGTGCAGAGCGGCAGCCCGCGTCCGACCAGCTCGCTCCCGCGGGCGAAGAACTGCACGTCCACGTGGGAGAAGGGTTCGAGGCGCGCCCCGAACTTGGACTTCGTCCGGCGCACCCCGCGCGCGACGGCGCGTACGCGGCCGTGACCGCGCGTGAGGATCGTGATGATGCGGTCCGCTTCGCCCAGCTTCTGGGTGCGCAGCACGATGCCGTCGTCGCGGAACAGACTCATGGCCCCATTGTCCCGTACGGACGGGGGCGCCCGGACCGGAACGGCCGGGCACCCCGGGACGGGGACCCTCAGGGCACCTCGCCCCGGCTCCGCGCGTTCACGTGCGCCGTGGCCGCGCTCAGCCGCTCCGCGGAGGTCGCCTCCCGCACCTCCTCGGGCTGCACGTCCCACTCCCGCCCGCCGCCGAGCGGACGGATCTGTACGTAGGGCCCCTCGTGCCCCATGACTCTCGCGACCCGACCGGTGCGGATCTCCACGACGTACGACCCGATGGGCAGCGTCATGACCGGTACTCCTCCCCCGGCAGTACGGCGCCGGCGAGGAGCCGGGCCGTTTCCACCGTGCAACGTCCCAATTCGACGAGCGGCCTCGGTGGGTCGGCGGCGAGGGTGACGGCGTCGAGACCGAGCGAGGGGAGCGTGATTCCCGCACGCGCGAGCGCCTCGCGCAATTCCGTCACCGCTTGTCCGGCCGCTTCGATCGCCCCCGTGGTCGGCTTCATGCTGTCTTCCTTCACCAACGTATGCCTTTCTGAATCCATTTCCGGGTTCCCCACTCCAGGGTGGTACGGGATCCGTAGACTCGGCAGACGCACGGGCCGTACAACTGCGGCGTAGGGTTCGGGAGTTAATCCATGGCCAAGGGCAAGCAGCAGGACGTGTGGGGCTTCTTCGGCGGCCTCCTCAAGGAGGGCCGGGAGGCCGCGGGCCTGTCGCAGACCGAGCTGGGCACACGGGTGTTCGTGTCGGGGGCGTATATCGGGCTTTTCGAGCAGGGAATTCGAAAGCCGCAGTTGGATGTGGCGAAGCGAATCGACACGGTCCTACAAACCGGCGGTATTTTCGAACGAACGGTTCGGGAACTCATCGACACGTCACCGTACGCCTCCTATTTCAGCGCGGTGGCGGAACTGGAGGCCGTGGCGACGAAGCTGTGCGAGTTCGCGCCGACGGTGGTGCCGGGGTTGTTGCAGACGGCGGCGTACGCGCGGGCGGTGACGCTCGCGGCGAACCCGTTCGCGTCGGAGGAGTACGTCGAGGAGAAGGTCACCGCGCGGGTGAGGCGGGCGGACATCCTCAAGGAGGTCACGAGGCCCGAGTACTGGGTCATCCTGCACGAGAACGCCCTGCGCACTCCGGTGGGCGGCCCCGGGGTCATGGCCGAGCAGCTCGACCACATCGCCGCGCTCGCCCGGCAGCGGTGGGTCCTGGTGACCGTGGTGCCCCGCGCGGCGGGAGCACTCGCCTCCATGAACGGCACACTCAAGCTGATGGAGTTCACCGACCAGCCGCCAACGGCCTATACGGAGACCTCGTTTTCGGGCACGCTCCTCGATGATCCGGCAGTGGTGAAGCGTGCACAGCGCGCCTACGATCTGCTCAGGGTCGCCGCCTTGTCGCCGGAGGCGTCCCTGGCCCTGATCGACGCGGCGGCGGAGGACTTCAGACGATGCGCCAGTACGACCTGACCAACGCCACCTGGTTCAAGAGCAGCTACAGCAACGGCGAGGGCGGCAGCTGCGTCGAAGTCTCGTACGACTTCGCGGGTGCCACCTGGCGCAAGAGCTCCTACAGCAACGGCGAGGGCGGCGACTGCGTCGAAGTCTCCGACGCCTTCCCCGGTTTCGTTCCCGTCCGGGACAGCAAGAACCCCCACGGCCCCGCCCTCGTCGTCGGGGCCGGGGCGTGGGCCGAGTTCGTGGCCGGTGTGGCCGGATGACGACCGCCCCCTCCCTCGTCCTGCGCGGCAGCGGCGAATCCGTCCTCCGCTTCGAGGGAGGGCCGGTGACCCTCCGACGTGCGGACAAGGAACACCACATACCCCTGGAGGCGATCGCCCTCGTCCACGCCGAGGGGCGGTCCCTCGCGATCGCGCTGGCGGCGGCGGGGGCGAGCGAGCCCACGGTCTACCGGGTCACGGACGTGAGCGAGGCCGCGGCCGTGGCCTTCGCGGACGCCGTCACCGCCGCCCTGCCCGCCCCGGCGGGCGAGGTCGACGGGGCGGCCCTGGTGACGACCAGGACCCTCGCCGCACCGGAGCCCCGGCCCGTGCGGACGTGGGTGCTCGGCGGGCTCGCGGCGGCGCCGCTCGTCGCGCTCGGCGTGTACATCGGGGTGGCCGGGCCGAGGATCGAGTACGCGATCGTCTACGGGATGGCGCTCGTCTTCGGCGCCATCGGCAGCTTCATGGTGTGGTCCATGGGCGGCGAGGCGTACCGGCAGTGGCGCCTGCCGAGGCACGGGATCACGGTGCTCGGCGAGTTCACCCACTACACCAACAACCGGAAGGTGTACCGCTACACGGACACCGAGGGCGGCCGCCACACGTACACGGCGACCTCCGGGCCGAACCGGATCGAGCTGGCCTACGACCCGCGCGACCCGGAGCGGGTCGTCCGCCCGGCGGGGTTCGCCGAGCTGTGCGGGACCCTCTGCGTCACCCTCCTCGGGTGCGGGATCGCGGGCGGTGCGCTGTTCGCGGCCGGGGCGCTCGTCGTCGCGGCCGCGAGGGGCTGACGCGGCGGCTCCGCCGCCCGTACGATCCCGGGCATGTCGATCACCGCGTCCGTACCGGTGCTCCAGGGGAGCGGCGGGGCCGTCCTCAGCGCCGAGGACAACGGCCTGCTCCTGGAGCGCCCCCGCGAGCACGTCACCATCCCGCCCGACGCGATCGCGCGGGTGCGGGCCGAGGGGCGGTCGGTGGCCGTGGAGCTGCGCGCCCCGGCCGGGGCGGCGCCGACGGTGTACCGGATCGACGACGTGGACGAGGCCGACGCGACCGCCTTCGCCGACCGCCTGACCGCGCTGCTGGAGGGGCTGGGCGACGAGCCCGCGGAGGTCGACGGGAAGGCGCTGGTCGTCCTGAGGACCCTCAGGACGCGGTGGCAGGTGCGGCACAAGCGCCGGATCACGTGGTTCGTCCTCGGCTGCGTCGCCGCGGTCGTCGCCGCGTCGGCGGTCGCCGGGACCTCGGGCGGTGCGGGCTACGGGGCCACCGCCGCCCTGATCGGCGCCCTCGCGGTCGCGGCGCTGTGGCCCGGGGCGTGGGAGGCCGGGAAGTGGGCGCACCGGCGCCGGCTGATCAGGCGCGGGGCGAAGGCCTTCGCCCGGCCGTCCAACGTGCCGGGCGTCTTCCTCTACGTCGACGCCTCCGGCACGGCCCGGACGGTGGCGCACGCCTCGTACGGGTCGTACGTCGAGGTGCGCTTCGCCCCGGAGGACCCGGCGGACGTGGCCGCGGTGAAGCCCGATGTCCCGCAGCGGTTGAACAGCGTGTTCGCGGGGCTGTTCGTGTGCTGCGGGGTCGTCATGGCGGCGGTGCTGGCCCTTCTGACGGCGGATGCCCTGACGAGCGGCTAGTTCCAGCCATTCCTTTGAGAAGTCATAAGTTCGCCTTATGAGTCCATAGAGCGGGCCCGGGTACCACTTCGGCGCAGAAGTTATTTAGGGTGACCTAAGTGTCGGCGGCCTCGCCGCCACGTCGTAGTCGAAGGGAACCCAGACATGCCCCGCCCCCTCCGGGTCGCGATCGTCGGCGCCGGCCCCGCCGGAATCTACGCCGCCGATGCGCTGCTGAAGTCCGAGGCCGCCACCGAGCCGGGCGTGTCCATCGACATCTTCGAGCGGATGCCGGCCCCCTTCGGCCTGATCCGCTACGGCGTGGCCCCCGACCACCCGCGCATCAAGGGCATCATCACCGCCCTCCACCAGGTGCTCGACAAGCCGCAGGTCCGCCTCTTCGGCAACGTGAACTACGGCACCGACGTCCACCTCGACGACCTGCGCTCCTTCTACGACGCGGTGGTCTTCTCGACCGGCGCCATGTTCGACCGCGAGCTGCAGATCCCCGGCGTCGAGCTGGACGGCTCCCTCGGCGCCGCCGACTTCGCCTCCTGGTACGACGGCCACCCGGACGTCCCGCGCACCTGGGACCTGTCCGCCGAGAAGGTCGCCGTCCTCGGCGTCGGCAACGTCGCCCTCGACATCGCCCGCATCCTCGCCAAGACCGCCGACGAGCTGCTGCCGACCGAGATCCCGGCCAACGTCTACGAGGGCCTCAAGGCCAACAAGGCCGTGGAGATCCACGTCTTCGGCCGCCGCGGCCCGGCGCAGGCGAAGTTCAGCCCCATGGAGCTGCGCGAGCTGGACCACTCGCCGAACATCGAGGTCATCGTCAACCCCGAGGACATCGACTACGACGAGGGCTCGATCGCCGAGCGCCGCAAGAACAAGCAGACCGACATGGTCGCGAAGACCCTGGAGAACTGGGCGATCCGCGACGTCGGCGACCGCCCGCACAAGCTGTTCCTCCACTTCTTCGAGTCGCCCGTCGAGATCCTCGGCGAGGACGGCAAGGTCGTCGGCCTGCGCACCGAGCGCACCGAGCTCGACGGCACCGGCAACGTCAAGGGCACCGGGCAGACCACGGACTGGGACGTCCAGGCCGTCTACCGCGCCGTCGGTTACCTCTCCGACGAGCTGCCCAAGCTGCCGTGGGACGCCGTCACCGGCACCGTCCCGGACCGGGGCGGCCGCGTGATGGAGGGCGAGGAGCACATGGCCTCCACCTACGTCACCGGCTGGATCCGGCGCGGCCCCGTCGGCCTCATCGGCCACACCAAGGGCGACGCCAACGAGACGGTCGCGAACCTCCTGGAGGACTTCGCCGCCGGCCGCCTCCTGACCCCGGAGAACCCCGAGACCGACGCGGTCGTCGCCTTCCTCGAGGGCAAGGGCCTCACGTACACGACGTGGGAGGGCTGGTACGCCCTCGACGCCGCCGAGAAGGCGCTGGGCGAGCCGCAGGGCCGCGAGCGCGTGAAGATCGTCGAGCGCGAGGACATGCTCCGCGCGAGCGGCGCCGTCCAGTAGCACCACCGGGTCCCTGCGACGCGTCGTGACCCCCGGCCGCCCGTCGTCCCCCGACGACGGGCGGCCCTCCGCTTTCCGGTCCTAGGCTGGTACCACCGGGAAGAGGTGAGGGCCATGTCCGCATCCGCACCCCCGGTCGACCGGGTCGCGCGGGCGCGGGACGCCGCGGCCAGGGAGGCCTGGGCCGAGGCGTACGCCCTGCTGAGCGCGCACGACCGGCACCCCACGAGCGCCCTGACCGCCGAGGACCTCGACTCCCTCGCGGACGCGGCCTGGTGGTCCGGGCGCGTCGACGAGTCCGTCGCGGCCCGGCTGCGGGCGCACGCCGCGTACGTCGCCGTCGGCGACCACCGCGGCGCCGGGCTCGCCGCCTGGTGGCTGCACCACGAGTACGCGGGCCTCGGGCGCCCCGCGGCGGCGGCCGGCTGGCTGCACCGGGCCCGGCACCACCTGGAGGACCTGCAGCCCTGCCCCGAGCAGTGCTTCCTCGCCCGGACGGACGCCGAGGAGGCCACCGCGCGCGGCGACCACGCCGCCGCCCTCGCCGCGGCCCGGCGCATGCACCGCCTCGCCCTCCGCTCCGGCAGCCCCGACCTGCTGGCCCTCGGCCACCAGACCGCCTCGGCGGCCCTCCTCGCGCAGAACCGCCGCGCCGAGGCCCTCGCCCACCTCGACGCCGCGATGGGCGCGGTGACGGCGGGCGAGCTGAGCGGCCTGTTCACCGGCCGGTTGTACTGCCTGGCCGTCACCCAGTGCATGGAGTCGGCGGACCTCCCCCGCGCCATCGAGTGGACGAACGCGGCGATGGAGTGGTGCGCCCCGCCCTGGACGGGCCGGGGCGGGCCGCCCCCGGCCACCGCGCACGACGGCGGGCCCATGACCGCGCCCTCCGGTGAGAACCCGTTCCGGGGGGTGTGCAGGGCGCACCGGGTCGAGGTGCTCGACCTGCTCGGCGCCTGGGCGCTCGCCGAGGCCGAGGCGCGCCAGGCGTGCCGCGAGGTGCCGGTGGACTGCCTGGAGTCGGCGGCCGCCGCGTACTGCGCCGCCGGGGACGTCCAGCGCCGCCAGGGCCGCCTCGACGAGGCCGCCGCCTCCTACGCCCACGCGCACGACCTGGGTCGGCTCCCCCAGCCCGGCCTTGCGCTGCTGCGCCTCGCGCAGGGCCGGGCCGACGCCGCCGTGGCCGGCCTCGCCCTGGCCCTGGCCTGCGCCCCCGACCGGCAACGCGACCTGCTCGGCCGGGCCAGGCTCCTCGGCGCCCGCACGGAGGTGGCCCTCGCCGTCGGCGACGTACCGGGCGCGAGGGCGGCCGCGACGGAGCTGGACGCGCTGGCCGGGGACGTACCGCTGCTGCGGGCCATGGCCGACACCGCCCTGGGCGCGGTCGCCCTCGCGGGCGGCCCCGGCCCGGCGCCGCCGCTGCTGCGGCGGGCCCTCGCGGGGTGGCTGGAGCTGCGCGTCCCGTACGAGGCCGCACGGGTGCGGATGCTGCTCGCGGCGGCCGGCCGGAGCGCCGGGGACGAGGAGGCCGCGCGGCTCGAACTGGCCTCCGCGCGGGCCGGTTTCGAACGGCTCGGAGCCGTGCCGGACGCCCGGCGCGCGGCGGCGCAGCTCTCGGCGGGGGCGCGGCGGCGACTGCCCGGCGGCCTGACGGCCCGCGAGGCGGAGGTCCTGCGGCTCGTCGCCTCCGGCGCGACCGACCGGGACGTCGCGAGGACCCTGATGATCAGCGAGCCCACGGTGGCCCGGCACCTGCACCACGTCTTCGCCAAGCTGGGCGTCGCCTCCCGCCCCGCCGCCACGGCGTACGCCCACGCCCACGGCCTGACCTGACGGAACCCCGGTCCGACCGGTGCCCCGGCCCGGCCGGCGGCCGGCGGCGGCTAGTGTCGCGGGCATGGCCGGACACGACGCACTCGACGCCACCCGCGACGCCTACGACGACGCCGCCCCCGCCTACGCGGAGCTGTTCCGCGACTCGCTGCCCGGCCTCCCCCTGGACCGCGCGGTCCTGGGCGCCTTCGCGGAGCTGGTCCGCGCGGCTCCGGGCGGCGGAGGCCGGGTCGCGGACCTGGGGTGCGGGCCGGGCCACGTCACCGCCCACCTGCGCGGTCTCGGGCTCACGGCCTTCGGGGTCGACGTCTCCCCGTCGATGATCGAGCTGGCCCGGCGGCACTTCCCCGGGCTGCGGTTCGAGGTGGGCTCGATGGCCGCGCTCGACCTCGCCGACGGCGCGCTGGACGGCGTGCTCTCGCGGTGGTCCGTCATCCACACGCCACCCCGGGAGGTCCCCGCCCTCCTGGCGGAGTTCCACCGCGTGCTGGGGCCCGGCGGCCACCTGCTGATCGGCTTCTCGGCCTCCGACGGCCCGTCCCACCCGACGCAGGTCTTCGACCACGCGGTCGCGCCCGCGTACCGCTGGTGGCCCGATCACCTGGCCGCGCAGCTGGGCGCGTGCGGCCTCGTCGAGGTGGCCCGGCTGGTGCGTGCCCCCCTGCCGACCGACCGGCGGCCGTTCCGGGAGGTCCACCTCATCGCCCGCAAGGGCCGGGTCGTGTCCGGAAAGTAGCGCCGTCTGCCCGAAGGGCAGGGCCTGCGGCGTCCGGTGCGTGCGGTCGCAAGGCGGAGGGTCGCCCTCGTACCGGGCGTACGCGGGTGATCCCGACAACGCGGCGTGGGGGTACCTCCCGTGCTCGCAGGGCTGCGGGAGAGGGCGTGCCGGGCGTCGCAGGCCGGGCGGGACTTTCCGGACGCGGCCCAGGTGCTACGGCACGGTCCTGGCCGAGGCCAGCAGGCGGAGGGTGTCGTCGGGTGGCAGGGCGAGGGCGTTCCCGACGGTGCCGAGGACCTCGCGCTCGGCGGGGCTGTAGGCGCCGTCGGCCAGTGCGATCCGGGCGGCCTGGAGCAGGATCGACTCCCGGCCCGCGGGCGCGAGGTGCGGGGTGAGCGGCTCCAGGGCCTCGTGGATCTCGATGGCGAGGAGGGCGCCCTCCGGGTTGACCTCGGGCATGAAGCGCCCGGTGTCGGCCTCCAGGCCCTCGACGAGGTCGACGAGCTGGACGGCCGTGCAGTCGGCGTAGCCGGCGGACCGGACGGCGTGCACGGCCCGGTCCAGGACCTCGCGGGACTCGGTGCCGCCCGCGGCGAGGACGGCCAGGGCGACGGTGTGCACCGCGTCCCGCAGCATCCCGGAGAAGCGGCTCGTCGTCGGCCGGTCCAGGACCTCCGTACCGAAGTGGGTGTGGCAGGCGGCGCACTCGACGACGGGGCCGGTGCAGCCGCGGGGCAGGACCGGGACGCCGAGGACGGCGAACCGGCGGCGTCCGGTGCGGCGCCGGTAGTTCCGGTCGCCTCCGCACTCCTCGCAGAAGAACTCACCGTCTCCGACGGTGTTCCAGGAGGTGCGGATCCCGCAGACGGTCACCTTCCCCCCACGTGAATTCCGGGCAGACCGCACACGCACCTCCTCAACGGCCCGGCTGCACTGCCGGCGTTGGCGTGATGTTAGCCACATCGGTGAGGGGACGTCAGCACCTCGTCACCATTCCGCTGTGGAGATGGCCGAGACCGGCCCTCGGTACGACGCTGTCCCGCACCCTCGGGGAGGGTGCGGGACAGTAGCCCGGAAGGGTGATCAGCGAGCCGAGCGGTTGACGGCCGAGATGACCGCCTTCAGGGAGGCGCGGGTGGTGTTGGCGTCGATGCCGATGCCCCACAGGACCTGTCCGTCGATGGCGCACTCGATGTAGGACGCGGCCTGCGCGGAGGCGCCCTCGCTCATCGTGTGCTCCTGGTAGTCCAGCAGGCGGGCGTCCACGCCGATCGACTGCAGCGCGGCGAAGAAGGCCGAGATCGGACCGTTGCCGGAGCCGGACAGGACCGTGTCGACGCCGTCCACGACCGCCTCCACGGTCAGGGTGTCGGTGCCGTCCTTGTCGGAGGTGGTCTGGCCGGAGCGCAGCTGGATGCGGCCCCAGGCGTTGTCCGGGTTGGGCAGGTACTCGTCCTGGAAGACGGACCAGATCGCCGCCGGCGTGACCTCGCCGCCCTCGGCGTCGGTCTTCTGCTGGATGATCTTCGAGAACTCGATCTGCATCCGGCGGGGCAGGTCCAGCTTGTGGTCGTTCTTCAGGACGTACGCGATGCCGCCCTTGCCGGACTGCGAGTTGACGCGGATGACGGCCTCGTAGGAGCGGCCGACGTCCTTCGGGTCGATGGGCAGGTACGGCACGGCCCACTCGATCTCGTCGACGGTCTTGCCCTGGGCGGCCGCGTCGGCCTCCATGGCGTCGAAGCCCTTCTTGATGGCGTCCTGGTGGGAGCCGGAGAAGGCCGTGTAGACCAGGTCGCCCGCGTAGGGGTGGCGCGGGTGGACCTCCATCTGGTTGCAGTACTCGGAGGTCCGGCGGACCTCGTCGATCTGCGAGAAGTCGATCTGCGGGTCGACGCCCTGGCTGAACAGGTTCATGCCCAGGGTCACCAGGTCGACGTTGCCGGTCCGCTCGCCCTGGCCGAACAGGCAGCCCTCGATGCGGTCGGCGCCGGCCATGATCGCCAGCTCGGCCGCCGCCACCGCCGTACCGCGGTCGTTGTGCGGGTGGACCGACAGGCAGACGTACTCGCGGCGGGTCAGGTTCCGGGACATCCACTCGAAGCGGTCCGCGTGGGTGGACGGCGTCGACCGCTCCACGGTGGCGGGCAGGTTCAGGATGATCTCGCGGTCCGGGCCGGGCTGCCAGACGTCGCAGACGGCCTCGCAGACCTCCAGGGCGAAGTCCAGCTCGGTGTCGGTGAAGATCTCGGGGCTGTACTGGTAGCCGAAGATCGTCTCCTCGCCCAGCAGCTTCTCCGCGTACTCCATGACCAGCCGGGTGCCGTCCACCGCGATCTGCTTGATCTGCTCCTTCGAGCCGCGGAAGACGACCCGGCGGAAGGTGGGCGCGGTGGCGTTGTACAGGTGGACGGTGGCGCGCCGGGCGCCGACCAGGGACTCCACGGTCCGCTCGATCAGGTCCTCGCGGGCCTGGGTCAGGACGGAGATGGTGACGTCGTCCGGGATCGCGCCCTCTTCGATGATGGAGCGCACGAACGCGAAGTCGGTCTCGCCGGAGGACGGGAAGCCGACCTCGATCTCCTTGTAGCCCATGCGGACGAGCAGGTCGAACATCTCGCGCTTGCGGGCCGGGCTCATCGGGTCGATCAGCGCCTGGTTGCCGTCGCGCAGGTCGGTCGACAGCCAGCGGGGCGCCTTGGTGATGCGCCGGTCCGGCCAGGTGCGGTCGGGGATGTCGACGGCCTCGTACCGGCCGTACTTGTGGATCGGCATCCCGGACGGCTTCTGCAGCTGCGTCGCGTTGGTGACGGGCGTCGGCCGGCCGATGAACGGGGACTGGGTCATGGCGTGGGGCTCCTCGGGTCCTGCGGGGAGGGGACGGCCGACTGTCGAACGCAACGCCAGTACCCGCGGGGAGGGGGTCGGCCTACGACTACAGGCCCTCGCCGCGGCAGCTAAGGAGAAGCAGCCCGAAACGCATGATGTGCGTCACCATAGCCCAGGGTCGGCGAAGGAGGACGTCCGTTTCAGTATGCGGGACGGCCCCCGCGTCAAGGGAGAAAGGTGACCCATCACTCCATTTCGCCAATCGTCGCCGCATCGCGTGACAGCGCGGTCACGCACTGCCACATTGCCGGTATGAACCCCCTCGCGCCCGCTCTCTGCACGATCGTCCCGCCCCACCTCCTGGAGCACCTGGCCCGGTCCTCGAACCCGGCCGTCGCCGCCGCCGCCCGCCGCACCCTGGTCGCCGACGCCGCGGTCCGCACCCGCCGCACCCTGCCGCTGCCGACCACGGAGGCCCCCGCCGCGCCCCGGAGGGGGCCCGCCCGCCCGAACCGGACCCTGTACGACGCGCAGCACCGCACCGAGCTGCCGGGCGTGAAGGTGCGGAGCGAGGGCGAGGACGCGACCGTGGACGCCACCGTCAACCGGGCGTACGCCGGGCTCGGCGCCACCTTCGAGCTCTTCCGCGACGTCTACGGGCGCGACTCGATCGACGGCACGGGCCTGCCGCTGGTCGCGACCGTCCACTACGACGAGAACTACGGCAACGCCTTCTGGAACGGCGAGCAGATGGTGTTCGGCGACGGCGACGACGAGATCTTCCTCGACTTCACGCTGCCGGTGGACGTGATCGGCCACGAACTGGCGCACGGCTTCACGCAGTACACGGCCAACCTGGAGTACTTCAGCCAGTCCGGCGCGCTCAACGAGTCCGTCTCCGACGTCTTCGGCTCCCTCGTGAAGCAGTACGCCCGCGGCCAGAGCGCCGACCAGGCCGACTGGCTCATCGGCGAGGGCCTCTTCCACCCGAACGTGCAGGGCACCGCGCTCCGGTCGATGAAGGCCCCCGGCACCGCGTACGACGACGACGTCCTCGGCAAGGACCCGCAGCCCGGCCACATGGACGACTACGTGCGCACGAGCCAGGACAACGGCGGCGTCCACATCAACTCCGGCATCCCCAACCGCGCCTTCTACCTGGTCGCGACCGAACTCGGCGGGAACGCCTGGGAGCGGGCCGGGCAGATCTGGTACGACGTGATGACGGGCGGGGCGCTCACCCCCGAGACCCGGTTCTCCGAGTTCGCGGCGTCCACGGTCGGGGCGGCCCGGGAGCGGTACGGCGAGGGGGCGGAGATCCAGGCCGTCGTGAAGGCCTGGACGGCGGTGGGGGTGCCCAGCGACTGAGCTGCTGGTAGACAGGGCCCATGCGGATTCGAGTGCGGCGCACGGGCGGTTTCGCGGGGATCGAGCGCACGGCGGAGGTGGAGGTCACGGACCCCGAGTGGGAGTCCCTGGCCGCCGCCGTCCTCGCGGACGACGACGCCGAAAGTGCCGGTGAGGGCGCCGGTGCCGGTGAGGGTGCCGTCCGGGGCGTGCCGGACGGCTTCTCGTACGAGATCACGATCGACGGCCGCACGGTCCTGTGCGACGACCCCCGGCTCACGGAGGCGCAGAGGACCCTCGTGACGAGGGTCCTCAAGGAAGGCGCGTGACCGCCGGCCCCGGGACGTCCCTCAGCGTCCGGCGCGGCGCCAGAACCGGCCGGGCTCCTTCGGCGGGCGGACCTCCAGGGTCCAGTCGCCCTCGGCGCTGCTGACCCGCACGAGCAGCGGCCCCTCGGGCAGGTCCCTGGTGTCCTTGGGGCGCCTGCCCGCCACGTTGGCGAGGAGGTGGTCGCGGCCGCGCGGCTCGAGGCCGTACACGTGGAAGTACGCGTGGCCGAAGGTGTGGAGCCGGGAGGCGAGCCGGCCCGCCGGGCCCGCGTGGAACAGTACGTCGGCGCCCCGGCCCTTGGCGCCCCCGCCCAGTTCCTCGAGGACGCTCACCGGACGGACGGCGATCGTCCACTCGCGGTCGTACGCGCTGACGCGCAGGCGCAGCGGGCCCTTGCCGCGGTGCCGCAGCACGGCCCGGCCCTCGAAGTCCTCCAGGTTCGTGTTCGCGAGGAGGTCGCGGTCCTTGCCCTGCTTGTCCAGGCTGTGCACGCTGAAGTAGCCGTCGCCCCGGCGGGACGAGTCGACCACCACGTACCCGGGCGGGATCTCCACGTCGACGGTGAAGCTCTTCCTGCCCTTGCCGCTGCGGACGAACTCGGGGAAGTCCTCGCCGAAGACGCGGACGCCCGACGCCGGGCCGGTCGGCACGGGGTCCTGGACGGGAGCCGGTTCCGGGACGGCGGCCTCGGCGTCCCTCACCTTCGCCAGAAGCTCCTCCGGGACCTCTTCGGGCGCAGCGCCGTCCTGGTCGGGGGCGGCCTCGTCGGCGGCCTCTCCGGCGACCTGTTCGGCGGCGGGGCCTTCGGGGGCGGGCCCGGCGTCGAGGGCGGTGACGGCGTCCGGTGCGGCCTCGTCCGGGTCCCTGCCCTCGATGCCGAAGTCCGCCGCGAGGCCGACGAGGCCGGAGTCCCAGCCCTGGCCCACGGCGCGGAACTTCCACGCCCCGTCGCGCCGGTAGAACTCGCCGAGGACGAACGCCGTCTCGGTGCTCGCGTCGTCGACCTCGTACAGCGCCAGCTGCTTCCCCGTACCGGCGCTGATCGTCCGTATGTGGAGGCCCGGCACCTGGCCGAACGTCCCCGCGTCGGTCGAGGCGCTGATGACGATGCGGTGGACGGCGGGCTCCACCAGCGCGGTGTCGACCTCCAGCCAGTCGGCGACGCGGTGCTGCTCGTCGCGCACCTGCCCGATGTGGCGCACGGCGCCGGACGGATGGGTCAGCTGGTTGTAGAAGACGAGGTCGCCGTCGCCCCTGACCCGGCCCGTGGCGTCGAGCAGCAGCGCCGAGGCGTCGACCTCCGGCACTCCGTCCCCGGCCGCCCGCCGGACGACCGCGATCCGCCACACCTGCCCGGGGACCGGCAGGTTCCCCCCCTTGACGATCTTTGTCACGCCGTCATGCTGGCACGCGACCGCCCCGCCTGCCCGGGGATCGCGGAAACCCGGCAGAAGCACGGCCGGGGCCTGCCCTGCTAGAAGCCCAGGCGCCGCAGCTGCTTGGGGTCGCGCTGCCAGTCCTTCGCGACCTTCACGTGGAGGTCGAGGAAGACGGGGGTGCCGAGGAGGGCCTCGATGTGCTTGCGGGACTTCATGCCGACCTCCTTGAGGCGGCTGCCCTTGGGGCCGATGATGATGCCCTTCTGGCTGGGGCGCTCGATGTACACGTTGGCGTGGATGTCGAGCAGCGGCTTGTCCGCCGGGCGGTTCTCGCGCGGGATCATCTCCTCGACGACCACGGCGATCGAGTGCGGCAGCTCGTCCCGTACGCCTTCGAGCGCGGCCTCGCGGATCAGCTCGGCGACCATGACCTGCTCCGGCTCGTCCGTGAGGTCGCCCTCCGGGTAGAGCGGCGGGGATTCCGGCAGGAGCGGGATGAGGAGGTCGGCGACGAGCTGCACCTGCTTGCCGCCCACGGCGGAGACCGGCACGATCTCGGCCCACTCGATGCCCAACTCGCGGCCGAGCTGGTCGATGGCGATGAGCTGCTCGGCGAGGGTCTTGGAGTCGACGAGGTCCGTCTTGGTGACGATGGCGACCTTCGGCGTCTTGCTGATCTCGGCGAGCTCCTTGGCGATGAAGCGGTCACCGGGGCCGAGCTTCTGGTCGGCGGGCAGGCAGAAGCCGATGACGTCGACCTCGGCCCAGGTGGTGCGCACGACGTCGTTGAGCCGCTCGCCGAGGAGGGTGCGCGGCTTGTGGAGGCCGGGGGTGTCGACCAGGATCAGCTGGGCGTCCTCGCGGTGCACGATGCCGCGGACGGTGTGCCGGGTGGTCTGCGGCCGGTTCGAGGTGATGGCCACCTTCTGGCCGACCAGAGCGTTCGTGAGGGTGGACTTGCCCGCGTTGGGGCGGCCGACGAAGCAGGCGAAGCCGGCCCGGTGGACGGCTTCGGTTTCTTGGTTGCGAGCGCTCATGGGGGCCATTGTCCCCGATGAGCGCCCCCCTCACGCACCGGGGACGTGCGAGGGCCCGGCGCTCGGCGCCGGGCCCTGCTCGTGCGGTGCGCGGTTCAGCCCGCGGTGACGGCCGCCCGCAGCTGTCCGTCGGGGCCCGCGAGCAGCACCGGCGTCTGTGCGCCGCCGAGGTCGCGGACCGCCGCGCGGTCCGCCTCGGACGCGGCCTCGGCGGTGGAGACCACGGCCGCCGCCTCCAGGGACTCCGCCCCGCTGGCGACGGCCATGGCGACCGCGGTCTGGAGCGCGCTGAGCTTGAGCGACGCCAGGTCCACGGTGCCGGCCACGTAGGTGCGGCCGGTCTCGTCCCGCACCGCCGCGCCCTCGGGCACACCGTTGCGGGCGCGGGCGCTGCGCGCCAGCGTGATGATCTTGAGGTCCTCGGCGCCGAGGTCGCCGTGCTCCGTGCTGAGTGTCATGCCCCGAGCATAGGTCGGGGCACGGGATCAGCCCTTGGCGCCCTTGGCGAACTTCTCGACGGCGAGCTTCGCGAAGCCGTCGAAGTCCTTGTGGCCTGAGGCGTCGGCGGGGACGTGCGAGAAGCGGGTCAGACCGGTGCCCTGGGCGGCGACGAGCATGTTGGACTCGACGTTCAGGCCGAGGTCCGCGATGTTCATCTTGATCCGGAAGGCGTGGGCCTGCTCGGCGCCCTGCGGGGCGGTGAGCTTCTCCAGCGTGATCTTCATCTTCATGCCCTCCATCTCGGCGGAGAACCCGGAGCAGCTGCCCAGGGCGGTGCCGATGGCGGAGGCGTAGTCGGCGGCGCCCTTGCCCGGGAAGGTCATGACCTGCTGGCTCAGCAGGGAGTCGGCGTTGCCGCGCTCGAAGTCCACGGAGGCGCCGATGGTGGCACCGGCGACCTTGTCATCCAGGAGGGTCGCGATCGGCTGGCAGGCCTTGTCGTCGACCGTGTAGGTGGTGGTGTCCACCTCGGCCTTGCTCGCCTTCCAGCCCGCGGGCAGGTCCGTGAGGGCCAGCACGCCGGCCTTCATCTGGGCGGCGGTCAGGGGGGCGGCGGCCTGCGGGGCGGCGGTCGCGTCGCCCTTCTCCGCGCCGCCCTTCGCGGCGCCGTCGGCCTTCTCGTCGGCGCCGCCGCCGCAGGCGGCGGTCAGGGAGAGCGCGGAGACGGCGAGGGCGGCGGCCAGGCCGCGGCTGAAGCGAGTACGCATGGTGAAGGTGCCTCTTGAGGGTTCGGGGTGAGCGGAGAACCGGGTCGCCCGCACGGCGGAACCGGACGGCTCGGAGGATATACGGCACCTCCGACACCCCGACCGCCCGGGACCCCGGGACCTGCGGGACCGCCGGGGCCCGGGACCCCGGGACCTGCGGGACCGCCGGGGCCCGGGGCCTCCGGGCCCCTCAGCTCGCCACCGGGTACAGCGCGCCCCGGCGGCCCGCCGGGGAGGCCAGCCACTCCAGCTTCGCGGCCGTGTCCGCCTCCGGCAGCGGGGTGTGCATCACGATCACCAGGTCGGGGCGGGCGGGGACCCTCAGCTGCGTCGCCTCGACGACCAGCGTGCCGACCAGCGGGTGCTCCATCTCCTTGCGGTTCTGGCCGCCGGGCAGGATGTCCCGCCGCTCCCAGAGCTCCGCGAACTCCGGGCTGAGCGCCTTGGCCTCCTCGATCACCGCCCGGAAGCCCTCGTCGTCCGGGCACTCCGAGCAGGCCGACCGGAACTGCGCCACGACCTTCGGCGCGAGCTCCTCCCAGTGCCCGACCCGCGAGCGGTAGAGCGGGTCGGTGAAGAAGCTCACCAGGCAGTTCTGCGAGATCTCCGGCCGCATCCCGAGCACCGCCGCCGCCGCGTCGTTGTAGAGCACCGTGTTCCAGTACGCGTCCATGATGTGCGCCGGGAAGGGCATCCACGCGTCGATGAGCCGCCGCAGCCCGTCGCACATGTCCCGGTCCTCCGGGGCGGCCTCCAGGGCCGGCGGGTTCAGCGCCGCCAGGACGTACAGGTGGCGCCGCTCGGCCGGGCTGAGCCGCAGCACCCGCGCCACCGCGTCGAGCACCTGCGGCGAGACGGTGATGTCCCGGCCCTGCTCCAGCCACTGGTACCAGGAGACGCCGACGCCCGCGAGGACCGCGACCTCCTCGCGGCGCAGGCCCGGGGTGCGGCGGCGGGCCCCGCCGTCCGGGAGCCCGGCCTCGGCGGGCGTGACCCGTGCCCGACGGCTCATCAGGAACTCGCGCAGTTCGGCCAGTCGGTGCCGCTTGGCGTCCGTGCTCTCGACCGCGGTGGCCACGTCCCGGTCCTCCCCCTGGATGGCTGGTGGTACGACCAACAGGATAAGTACCCGCTCCCCGGCCGTGTTCCCGCGCGCCGAAGGTGGGCGCATGGCAACCCTCTCCCCCTCTTCGAAGACCCCCGCGCCCCCCGCTTCTCCCCAGTCCCCCGCGTCCCCCGCTCCCCCGGCCCTCACCGGCCGGGCCCGGCTCGTCCTCTTCGTGCTGTGCGCCGCCCAGTTCATCGTGGCGCTCGACTTCTCCGTCCTGAACGTCGCCCTGCCCGTGCTCGGCGCCGACCTCGGTCTCGACCGGTCCGCGCTCCAGTGGGCGGTCACCGCCTTCGCCCTCCCCGCCGGCGGCTTCCTGCTGCTCTTCGGGCGCGTCGGCGACCTCTACGGGCGCAAGCGCCTCTTCCTGGGCGGGCTCGGCCTCTTCGCCGCCGCCTCGGTCCTCGCCACCGTCGCCTGGGACCCGGCCTCGTTCCTCGCGGGCCGCGCCCTCCAGGGCCTCGGCGCCGCCGCGATCGTGCCCACCGGCATGTCCCTGCTGACCACCTCGTTCCCCGAGGGGCCGCTGCGCGACCGGGCGCTCGGCATCTCCGGCACCCTGCTGTCGCTCGGCTTCACCATCGGCATGGTCCTCGGCGGCATCATGACCGACACCCTCGGCTGGCGCTCCACCATGGGCCTGCTGGCCGTCGTCACCCTGGTCGTGCTGCCGCTCGCGCCCGGTCTGCTGCGGGAGTCCCGCACCCCCGGCCGGCCCCGGCTCGACGTGCCCGGCGCGGTCACCGTCACCGGCGGGCTGCTCGCCCTCGTCTACGCCCTGACCACGGCCGCCGAGCGCGGCTTCGGCGGCCTGGACGTGCTGCTCGCCCTCGCCGCCGGGGCGGTGCTGCTCGCCGCCTTCGTGGTGGTCGAGTCGCGGCACCCGGCCCCGCTGGTCTCGCTGCCGATGCTGCGGCGGCGCACGGTCGCCTTCGGCAACCTCGGCGGGCTCGTCACCTTCTCGATGATGTCGACGATCGTCTTCGTCCTGACGCTGTACCTCCAGGAGACCCTGGGCCTCTCGGCCTTCGCCACCGGTGTCGTCTTCGGCGTCCAGGGCGCCTTCTCGGTGCTGGCCGGGACGCTCACCCCCAAGGTCGTCGGCCGGCTCGGCGCCCGCCGGACGCTCGTGGTATCCCTCGCGGGCCAGGCGGTCCTGACGGCGGCGCTGCTCGGCGCCGGGGAGCGCTCGGGCGTGGTCGTGGCGACGGTCGCGGTGACGCTCGCCTCGATGTTCCACCTCGGCGCGATCATCTCGTACGGCCTGACGGTGACCTCGGGCGTCCGGGACGCCGAGCAGGGCCTCGCGACCGGCCTGGTCACCACCACCCAGCAGGTCGGCCTCACCGTCGGCATCCCGCTGCTGGGCGTGCTCGCCACCACCGGCGGCGACCTGTACGGGGGCGTGCGCACGGTCGTCGCCGTGGACGCGGCGATCGTGCTCGCCGCCGCGGTCCTGATCGCCCTGGGGCTGCGGAAGCGCCCCTGAGCGTCAGGGCCGGTCGAGGCGGAGCCGTACCGCCTTGGGAAGACCGGCGACGACGAGGTCGTACGAGTCCTCGACGAGCTCCCGGACCATCCGGTCCGGGAGCTCTCCCACGGTCACGGTGTTCCAGTGCCGCTTGTTCATGTGGTAGCCGGGGGCGATCGCCGGGTGCTCCGCACGGAGGCGGACCGCCTCGTCCGGATCGCACTTGAGGTTGACCCGCAGCGGCTCGCCGTCCAGCCACGACAGCGCGAACAGCTTCCCGGCGACCTTGAAGACGGAGGTCTCCGGGCCGAAGGGGAACTCCTCGGACGCGTCGTTGAAGCCGAGGCAGAAGGCGCGCAGCTCGTCGGGGGTCACGCCGGGTCCTCCTCCGGTTCCACGGGTTCGACGAGCACGGTGACGATCTTGTTCCGACGGCCGGCAGGGGACTCCGCCGTCAGCCGCAGCGCGCGGCCGTCCGGCAGCTTCACGACGGCCCTGGCGCCCGCGATGGGGACGCGGCCGAGGGCCTTGGCGAGCAGTCCGCCGACGGTCTCGACGTCCTCGTCGTCGTACTCGTCGGGGCCCAGGCCGTACAGCTCGCCCAGGTCGCCGATGTCGAGGCGGGCCGTCACCCGGTGGCGGCCCTCGTCGAGGTCCTGCACGGGCGGCAGCTCCCGGTCGTACTCGTCGGTGATCTCGCCGACGATCTCCTCCAGGATGTCCTCGATGGTGACGATCCCGGCCGTGCCGCCGTACTCGTCGATGACGACGGCGACGTGGTTGCGCTCCTGCTGCATCTCGCGCAGCAGGTCGCCGGCGTTCTTGGTGTCGGGCACGAAGGCCGCCGCGCGCATCGCCGTGGAGACCTGGTCGGCCTCGGCCTCGCGGTTGATGTGCGTCTTGCGGACCAGGTCCTTCAGGTACACGATCCCGACGATGTCGTCCTCGTTCTCGCCGGTCACCGGGATGCGGGAGAAGCCGGAGCGCAGCGCCAGGGTGAGCGCCTGCCGGACCGTCTTGTACCGCTCGATGCAGACGAGGTCGGTGCGGGGCACCATGACCTCCCGTACGAGCGTGTCGCCGAGCTCGAAGACCGAGTGCACCATCCGGCGCTCGTCGTCCTCGATCAGCGACTCCTGCTCGGCCAGGTCGACCATGGCGCGCAGCTCGGCCTCGGAGGCGAAGGGGCCCTTGCGGAAGCCCTTGCCGGGGGTGAGGGCGTTGCCGATGAGGATGAGCAGCTGCGGGATCGGGCCCATGATCCGGGCCAGCGGCAGCAGGACGTACGCGGCGGCCGTCGCCGTGTTCAGGGGGTGCTGGCGGCCGATCGTGCGCGGCGAGACGCCGACGGCCACGTAGCTGACCAGGACCATGACGGCGATGGCGACGAGCAGCGCCTCCCAGGTCTGCGGGAAGGCGTCGAGGCAGGCGTAGGTGACGAGGACGCCGGCCGCCATCTCGCAGGCGACGCGGACGAGCAGCGCCACGTTGAGGTAGCGGGTGGGGTCGGAGGCGACCTGGGCGAGCTTCTCCGCCCCGCGCCGCCCGGACCGTACGGCCTCGGCGGCGCGGAAGCTGGAGACGCGGGCGAGGCCGGCCTCGGCGCAGGCGGCCAGCCAGGCGACGACGACGAGGGCGACGGCGCCGAGGATCAACTGCGGACTCATGGGCGGGCCGGGCTCAGGAGACGGTCGGGGCGGGGGACGGGCCGGTGAGGCCCTTCTCCGCTCGCCAGCCGTCCACGATGGCCGCCTGCAGGCCGAACATCTCGGCCTTCTCCTCGGGCTCCTCGTGGTCGTAACCGAGCAGGTGCAGCACCCCGTGGACGGTCAGGAGCTGGAGCTCCTCGTCCATGGAGTGCTGCGTCGGGGCGTCCTTGCCCTGCTGGGTGGCGACCTCGGGGCAGAGCACGATGTCGCCGAGGAGCCCCTGCGGGGGCTCCTCGTCGTCCTTCGACGGCGGCCGGAGCTCGTCCATCGGGAAGGACATGACGTCCGTGGGTCCGGGCAGGTCCATCCACTGGATGTGGAGCTGCTCCATGGCCTCCGCGTCCACGACGATCACCGACAGCTCGGAGAGCGGGTGGATGCGCATGCGGGCGAGCGCGTAGCGGGCGATGTCGAGGATCGCCTGCTCGTCGACCTCGGTGCCGGACTCGTTGTTGACGTCGATCGACATGTGCTGTTTCTGCTACTTCCCGTTGCGGCCGTTGCGGCTGTCGTACTGCTCGTACGCGTCGACGATACGGCCGACGAGCTTGTGCCGGACGACATCCTGCGACGTGAGCGCCGAGAAGTGGACGTCGGGGACCCCGTCGAGGATGTCCCGCACCTGCCGCAGACCGCTCTTCGTGCCGCCCGGGAGGTCGACCTGGGTGATGTCACCGGTGATGACGATCTTCGAGTCGAAGCCGAGGCGGGTGAGGAACATCTTCATCTGCTCGGGGTTCGTGTTCTGGGCCTCGTCGAGGATGATGAACGCGTCGTTGAGCGTGCGTCCGCGCATGTACGCCAGCGGCGCCACCTCGATCGTCCCGCTCGCCATCAGCTTGGGGATGGAGTCGGGGTCGAGCATGTCGTGCAGGGCGTCGTAGAGCGGCCGCAGATAGGGGTCGATCTTCTCGTAGAGCGTGCCGGGCAGGAAGCCGAGGCGCTCGCCCGCCTCGACGGCCGGGCGGGTCAGGATGATGCGGGTGACCTGCTTGGACTGCAGGGCCTGGACCGCCTTCGCCATCGCCAGGTACGTCTTTCCGGTGCCGGCGGGGCCGATGCCGAAGACGATCGTGTGCTTGTCGATCGCGTCGACGTACCGCTTCTGGTTGAGCGTCTTCGGGCGGATGGTGCGGCCGCGGCTGGAGAGGATGTTCTGGGTGAGCACCTCGGCCGGGGTCTCCTGGCCGCTCCCCGCCTCGCCGTCCTCCGCCCTGAGCATGGCGATCGAGCGTTCCACTGCGTCCTCCGTCATCGGCTGACCGGTGCGGAGCACCAGCATCATCTCGTCGAACAGGCGCTGGATGAGGGCGACTTCCGCCGCGTCCCCGACCGCGCTGACCTGGTTGCCCCGGACGTGGATGTCCGCCTGCGGGAACGACCGCTCGATGACGCGCAGGAGTGCGTCGCCGGAGCCGAGGACGGTCACCATCGGATGCTTGGCGGGGACGGTGAAGTGGGCGCGGGCCTGTCCCTGCGTCCCGTCGTGGGACGCTCCGTTGTGGGCTGTGGGTGTGTGAGTCATGGGCCGGCACTGTGGCCTGCACATACCTCCCGTTGCAGGGTTCTCGCTGCTCGACAACCTCTCGGGTCCAAGCCTACGACCTGGGGCCGACAAGCCCGAAAGGGTTTACGAAGGTGCCGGGCGGAAGCCGATGGTCGGCACGGCGCGGCGCAGCGGCCACGGCCGGGCCGGGGCGGGCAGGAGACGCTCCAGGAAGGCGTACCGCTCGCGCAGCGCGGCCGGGTCCTGGCGGGCGTCGCCCTGCACGTGCTGCCACCAGGCGGCGATCTCGTCCCAGGTGGGGGCGGAGAGCGAGCCGCCGAACTCCTGTACGGAGAGGGCGGCGGTCAGTCCGGCGAAGGCGAGCCTGTCGGCGAGCGGCCAGTCGGCGAGCGTGCCGGTGACGAACCCGGCGACGAAGACGTCCCCCGCGCCGGTCGGGTCGAGGGCGTCGACCCGGATCGCGGGGACCTCGGCGGTCTCCCCGGTGGCGCCGTCGACGGCGTAGGCGCCCTCCGCGCCGAGGGTGACGACGGCGTAGCGCACCTTGTCGGCGAGGGCGCGGGCGGCGGCGCGCGGGCAGTCGGTGCGGGTGTAGGCCATGGCCTCGGCGGCGTTGGGCAGGAACGCCTCGCAGTGGTCGAGGTCGGCGAGCGCGGCCAGCTCCCAGCGCCCGGTCTCGTCCCAGCCGACGTCGGCGAAGACCCGGGCGCCGGAGCGGGCGGCGCGGGCCACCCAGTCCTCGGTGCGGTCGGGGGCGAGGGAGGCGACGGCGGCGCGGGCGTGCGGGGGGCAGGCGGGCAGGGCGCCGTCGGGCGGCGGGGCCTCGTGGCCGTGGGAGACCATCGTGCGCTCGCCCTCGTAGGCCATGGAGACGGTGACCGGGGAGTGCCAGCCGGGGACGGTGCGGGAGAGCGAGAGGTCGATGCCCTCGCCCTGCTCAAGGGCGTCCCAGCAGTACTCGCCGTAGTGGTCGTCGCCGAAGGCGGCGGCGAGGGAGGTGCGCAGGCCGAGCCGGGCGAGGGCGGTGGCCATGTTGGCGACGCCACCGGGGCTCGACCCCATGCCGCGGGCCCAGGACTCGGTGCCGCGGACGGGTGCGGAGTCGAGGCCGGTGAAGATGATGTCGAGGAAGACCGTGCCGGTGAGGAAGACGTCGCAGGTGGGGTCGGTGGCCTCGCGGACGCGCACCAGCGGGTCGACCGCGGTGTCGTCGCGCGGCTGGTCTCCCTCTGCTCCGGTCACGGCAGGTCCGGTCACGGCAGGCTCCCCGGTCGTGGTGCGTATCCGGCCAGTGTGCCCGATTCGGGTCGGGTGACGGTCGCGGGCGCCACGGGAAGTCGAGCCCCTCTACCCCGATTCCTCTGCACCAAACGCCATGTGACCCGGATCACGGCGTGAACGGGGGTGCTCCGCCTTCTCCGGACAGCCCCCGGTTGATACACATGTCCCGATCACCCGTGTGCACCACCGGGCGCTCCACTTCCCCCTCCCCCCTGTTCTTCCCGGGAACGCCCATGTCGTCGCGGACGCGCGCCCCGGGGGCCCTCGCCGCCCTCGTCGCCCTCTTCACCGCCGGATACCTCGCCCCGTACCTGCTGCCGACCGTCGTCGGCCGGCTCTCGGCGGGCCTCGGCCTCTCCCCCGCGCAGGCGGGTCTGGTCGGCTCCGTCCTGCTCCTCGGCTCCGCCTGCGCCGGGTTCAGCCTCGCCGCGCGCGTGCAGCGGATCGGCCCCCGCCGGGCGGCCCGCGCCGGGCTGCTCGCGATGGCGGTCGGGTACGGCTCCGCCGCCGCGACCGGCACCGTGCCGCTCGTCGTGGCGGGCGCGGTGCTCGGCGGCTTCGGCTCCGGTACGGCCACGGCGGTCGCCGCCTCCGGCATCGCCGGGCAGCGCGACCCGCACCGCGCCTCCACCCTCGGCCTGCTGTCGGTCTCCGCGACGGCGGGCGCCCTCTATCTCACCCTGCCCCACCTGGCCCCCGGCCACGGCCCGCCGTTCCTGGCGATCGCCTGCGCGGCGGCCCTGGTGTGGCCGCTGACGGCACGGCTGCCGGGCCCCACGCGCGCGTGCGACGACGCGGCGGGCCGGACGCAGGACCTGGCGCAGGACCGGACGGCGGGCCGGACGCGGGGCCGGACGGCGGGCCGGACGCGGGGCCTTGCGCAGGACCGGGCGCCCGCCCCCCTCCCGTACCGCACCGCCGGGGCCGTGCTCGCCACGGGCATCCTCTGCTGGTCCCTCGCCCAGAACGCGCTCTGGGGCGTGAGCGGCCGGATCGGCCTCACCCAGGCCGGGCTCTCCGAGGTCACCGTCGGCGCGGTCTTCGCCGCCGCCCTCGGCGCCGGGCTCGCCGGCGTCACGGCGGCGGGCGCGCTCGGCTCCCGCCTCGGCCGGGCGGTGCCGATCGGCCTCGGCACGGTCCTGATCGCGGGCTGCGTGCTGCTGAGCGCCTCCGCCGGGGACCTGGCCTCCTTCGCGACCGGCGAGATCCTGTGGAACGCCCTCTACCCGGTGGTCCTGTCCTACCTGTTCGGCCTGGCCGCCTCCCTCGACCCGCGCGGCCGCTGGGCGGTCCTCGTCGGCTCGGCGTCCTCGCTCGGCACGGCCTGCGGCCCGGTCACCGGAAGCCTCCTGTCGGAGCACGCCGGCCACCCGGGCATGGGCGCGGTCCTCTGCGCCCTGCTGCTGCTCGTCGCGGTGCCGATGACGGCGGTGGCCCGGCACGCCTCAGGCCGCCCGCTGGTCCCCGGCTCGATCCGCCGCCGCGGCGGCGCCCCGGCGGCCGTCCTCGCCGGCACGGCGTCGGCGACGACCGCCCTGCTCCCGCAGGTCGGCGCCCCCGAGCAGGAGGTGGCCCCGATCCCGGTCCCGCCGACGGCCCCGCGCCGCCGCGCCGCGAGGTCGTCGTTCCGCCTGGCGCGCCCGGGCGACCGGGGCTGACCGCGATCCCCGGGGCCCTGGCCCCCGGGGCCGGTCAGCCGAAGTCGTACGCCTCCACCTCGGCGAGGTACCGCGCCCGGCGCGGCTCGTCGTCGTCCAGGAACGACGCCTCGAAGGAGTTCCGCGCCAGCTCCCGCAGCTGCTCCGGCGCGAGGCCCAGCGCGTGGCGCACCCCGTCGTAGTTGTCCCCGACGTACCCGCCGAAGTACGCCGGGTCGTCGGAGTTCACCGTCACCAGCAGCCCGGCCGCCATCATCGCGGGCAGCGGGTGGTCGGCCAGGGTGTCGACGACCCGGAGCCGTACGTTCGACAGGGGGCACAGCGTCAGCGGCACCCGCTCGCGGGCGAGCCGCGCCACCAGCTCCGGGTCCTCCATGCAGCGCAGGCCGTGGTCGACCCGCTCCACGCCGAGGACGTCGAGGGCCTCGCGCACATAGGCGGCCGGGCCCTCCTCGCCCGCGTGGGCGACGCGCCGCAGCCCGAGCCGAGCGGCCTCCTCGTACACCTCGCGGAACTTCGCCGGCGGGTGGCCGACCTCCGCCGAGTCGAGGCCGACGCCGGTGATCCGGTCCAGATACGGCTTCGCGGCCTCCAGGGTGGCGAGCGCCGACGCGGCGGACTCGTCGCGCAGGAAGCACATGATGAGCCGGGTGGAGATCCCGTACCGCTCCTCGGCGCGGTCGAGGGAGGCGGCGAGCCCCTCGACGACCGTGCCGAGAGGAACGCCGCGGGCCGTGTGCGCCTGCGGGTCGAAGAAGATCTCGGCGTGCCGGACGCCCTGCGCGGCGGCCCGCTCCAGATAGGCGTCGGCGAGCGCGGTGAAGTCCTCGGCGGTGCGCAGGACGGCCATCAGGCCGTAGTACAGGTCGAGGAAGGACTGCAGGTCGTCGAAGCGGTACGCCCGGCGCAGCTCGTCGGTGTCCGCGTACGGCAGGGTGACGCCGTTGCGGGCGGCGAGCGCGAAGGCCAGCTCGGGTTCGAGGGTGCCTTCGATGTGGAGGTGCAGTTCGGCCTTGGGTACGGGCATGGGGGGTGTCTATCTCTTCGGTACGGGGACCCTCATGAGGTCCTGGGCAATGCTCAGTTCGCCCGCGTACCCGGCGGCCCGCGCCTGGCGCTCGAACGCCTCCGGGTCGGAGTAGCGCTGCGAGAAGTGGGTGAGGACGAGGTGGCGCACCCCGGCGTCCCGGGCGACGGCCGCGGCCTGACCGGCGGTCAGATGGCCGTGGTCGACGGCGAGACGGACGTCCTCGTCGAGGAAGGTCGACTCGATGACGAGCATGTCGGCGCCCTCCGCGAGGGCGTGCACGCCGTCGCAGAGGCGGGTGTCCATGACGAACGCGAAGCGCTGCCCGCGCCGGGTCTCGCTCACCTCGTCGAGGGTGACGCCGTCCAGGGCGCCCTCGCGCTGGAGGCGCCCCACGTCGGGGCCCTTGATGCCGAGCGCGGCGAGCCGCTCGGGGAGGATGCGCCGGCCGTCGGGCTCGACGAGCCGGTAGCCGTACGACTCGACGGGGTGCGAGAGCCGGTACGCCTCCAGCGTGTACGAGTCGGTGACGGCGAGCGGCCCGTCCCCGGCCACCGGCGTCTCGGCGATCTTCACGGTCTCGCGGTAGGCGGTGGCGTACCGCAGCCGCTCGAAGAAGTGCTGCCCGCTCGCGGGGTAGTGGGCGGCGACCGGGTGCGGGACCTGGTCGAGGTTGATCCGCTGGATCACCCCGGCAAGGCCGAGCGAGTGGTCGCCGTGGAAGTGCGTGACGCAGATCCGGTCGAGGTCGTGCGCGGCCACCCCGGCCCTCAGCATCTGCCGCTGGGTGCCCTCGCCGGGGTCGAAGAGGATGCCCTCGCCGTCCCAGCGCAGCAGGTAGCCGTTGTGGTTCCGGTGCCGGGTCGGCACCTGGCTCGCCGTGCCGAGGACGACCAGCTCGCGTACGGACACGTCCGTCTCCCGCCCGTTCCGCTTATCCGGGCGGCCAGTTGAGGCCGCGGCCGCCCAGCACGTGCGCGTGCGCGTGGAAGACGGTCTGCCCGGCGCCGGTGCCGGTGTTGAAGACGATGCGGTAACCGCTGCCGTCGACCTTCTCCTGCGCGGCGATCTCCCCCGCCTCCCGCAGCACGTCGGCGGCGACGGCCGGCGCGGCGGCGGCCAGCGAGGCGGCGTCCGGGTGGTGCAGGCGCGGGATGACGAGTACGTGCGTGGGCGCCTGCGGGTTGATGTCGCGGAACGCGACGGTCGTCTCCGTCTCGCGCACGATCGTCGCCGGCACCTCCCCCGCCACGATCTTGCAGAACAGACAGTCGCCCTGCGGCTCTCCGGCCATTGGCCCTGCCCTCCTCACGGTCCGTCGGTCACTACCCGCGCATGCTATCGGCCGCCGGTCCCCCGGCCGTCGTCCGGTCAGTCCTTCGGCGCGCGCCGGTTCAGGGCCGTGCGGCTCACCCAGTAGGTGATGATCACCGCCCAGAACAGCGGCGCGCCGAGCCCGCCGACCACGCCCGCGTCGAAGGACCACAGGGCCATCGCCGCCACCGAGTACAGCCCGAGCAGCGCCACCGCGGCCGCCATCGCCAGCACCGGCCGGCAGCCGCGCGCCACGAGCAGCAGCGGGCGGCGCAGCCGCGGCGGAACCCGGCGGGTCATCCACAGCGCCCAGCCGCCCCAGGCGCCGACGAGGACGGCCGCGCCGATCAGGAACGGCACGACCGCCCCGGCCCCGGTCGCGCCCGTGCGGGCGGGGGCGGAGCCGAGCGCGGCGGCGAAGAAGCCGAGCAGGGCGACCCAGCGGGCCCCGGCGGCGGTGCTCCACGCCATGGCCTCCAGGTTGTAGCGCGCCTTGCGGTCCTGGACGTCGAGCGCGGCGGAGGCGACGAAGCCCTCGGCGGCCTGCGTCCACGCCCCGCGCCGGAACCAGCGGCGCCGCAGCCGCAGCAGCGACAGGTTGTTGTGGGCCTCGCTGCTCTGCGGGTTGAGCCGCAGCGCCGTCTCGTACGCCCGCTGCGCGGTGGCGTGGTCGCCCCGCCGCTGGGCGGTGAGACCGACCAGGAAGTGCGCCGCGTCCTCCTCGGGCCCGAGGGTGACGGCGGCGCGCGCCGCCTCGTACGCCTCGACGGTCCGTGCGGGCGTACGCGTGTGCTCGCCGTGCTCGGCGAGGGCGGTGCCGAGCGCGTAGTGGCTGCCCCAGAAGTTCGGCGCGAGCGCGACGGCGTGCCGGCCGGCCGCCTCGGCCTCCGCGTACCGCTTGAGGGCCAGCAGGATCTGGGTGCGCATCAGCCAGGCCATGAGCAGCTCGGGCCGGGCCCGCAGCGCCTGGTCGACGGCGGCGAGGGCGGCCGGGTGCTTCTCGGCGCGGTGGTGGCAGCGGGCGAGCAGCACGAGGGCCTCGGCGTCCTCGGGGTCGGTCGCCAGGTGCTGGGCGACGAGGGCCCCGGCCTGCGCGTACCGCCCGGCGTCGTACAGCGCCTCGGCCCGCGCGAGCGCGGTCGGGGTGCCGGGCGTGCCGGGGGTGTGCGGCGGGTGCGGCGTGCTGGGCGTGGTCACAGCTTGCGCTTCCGCTTCAGGTAGGCGAGGAGGTCGTCGTAGAGGCCGCCCTCGTTGGCGAACATGGCGACGTTCCGGGCGGCCGCGAACCACGGCTCGGTCGACGGCCTGATCTGCTTGGCCGCGCCCAGCAGGTCCTTGGTGGAGATGAGGCGTACGGAGCCGCTGCGGGCGGAGTCGAGGAGCGCGGCCTCGGCGGCCGTCTCGCAGACGTGGGCGAGGTCGGCGCCGGAGAAGTCCTCGGTGGCCTTGACGAGTTTGCCCAGGTCGACGGCCTCGATGGGCCGCTCGCGCAGGTGGTAGCGGAGGATCGCCTCGCGCGCGGCGGCGTCCGGCGGCAGCACGAGCAGCGTCCGGTCGAGGCGGCCGGGGCGGCGGAGCGCGAGGTCCACGTCCCAGGGCACGTTGGTGGCGGCGAGGACGAAGACCCCTTCGTTGCCCGCGCCGCTCGCGATGCCGTCGAGTTCGGTGAGGAGCTGGTTGACGACGTTGCGCAGTCCGCTGTGGTGGGTGCGGGAGCGCTTGCCGCCGAGGGCGTCGAGCTCGTCGAGGAAGACGACGCAGGGCGCCTGGCGGCGGGCGGTCTCGAAGATGTCGTGGATGTTCTTCTCGGAGGCGCCGATCCACATGTCGAGGACGTCGGAGAGCGACACGGTGAGGAAGTTGGCGCCGAGCTCGCCCGCGACGGCGCGGGCGATGAAGGTCTTGCCGCAGCCGGGGGGGCCGTAGAGCAGCAGCCCGCCGCGCAGCGACTTGCCGTACAGCCTGCGCAGTTCGGGGTTGCGCATGGGCGCGAGGAAGGCGGCCTCCAGGCGCTCCTTGACCTCCCGCATGCCGCCGACGTCGGCCAGGCGTACGGCTCCGGGGGCGTCCACGTCCCAGGCGGCGGCGTCCCCGGCGGTGCCCTCGCCGTCTGCGGCCTGCGGCCCGTCGAGGAACCGGGGCCCGACGAGGTCCCGCACCTGCTGCTCGGCGGCGGCCCAGTCGAAGGCGGGCGCCTCGGGGGCCGGGGCCTCGGGCGTCTCGGGGGCCTCGGGCGTCTCCGGCGCGGGCGCGGGGGCCTGCGGCACCGGCGCGGGGGCGGGGGCGGGCGGCACGGGCGCGGGGGCCTGCGGCATCCCCATGGCCCGGACCATGAGCGTCCGGGCGGCCTCGTCCCCCGGCGCGTGCTGGAGCGCGACGGCCGCCTCCGCGACGGCCTCGTCGTTCCGGCCCTCGGTGAGGAGGAGCTCGGCGAAGTGGAGGCGCAGGGGCACGTCGTCGGGCGCGGCGGCGACCGCGGCGCGCAGACTGCGGATCAGGGGGGACTCGTCGGCCATGCGGGCCAGCCTAGAAAAGCGCCCGGGCTCCCCGCCCACCGCCCCCGCCGTCCACCCGCGGGCAGCCCCTAGGCTCACCGCATGAGCCGACGTGCACGCGCGCCCCGCAGGTTGACGGTGGACGGCGAGGTGTGGCTGTGGAACACCGCCCACAGCCACCGCCGGGGCTGCCGCACGTACGTGACGCTGCGCCGGGCCGAGCGCCGCAACGCGCTGCTGCGGCTGGTCTTCGACGGCGGGCCCGGTCGCGTCACGGCGGGCTTCCCCTACGGGGTGGGCGAGGTGGCGGCCGTCGGCGGCGGCCACCTGAACCTCAACACACCGGGAGCCGTCCGCGCCCTCCTCGACCTGGCGGCCGCCCGCGGCCTCCTCCCGACGGCCGACGGCCCCCACGAGGTGGACGGCTGGCCGCTCTTCGACGAGCTGACCGCGCCGGAGGAGACGACCTAGCTCCAGCGGCCGGTGCGGGCGAGGACCAGGGCCGTGGCCGCCGTGCCGGCCGTGGAGGTGCGCAGGACGCTGCGGCCGAGGCGGTACGGGCGGGCGCCCGCCTCCTCGAAGACGGCCAGCTCCTCCGGGGAGACACCGCCCTCGGGTCCGACGACCAGGACGATCGAGCCCTTCGCGGGGAGTTCGGCGGTGGCGAGCGCCCCGCTGGGGTGGTCGCGGTCCTCGTGCAGGACGGCGGCGAAGTCGGCGGTCGCGAGGAGCGCGGCGACCTGCTTGGTCGACATCTGGTCCGCGACCTCGGGGAACCGGGTCCTGCGCGACTGCTTCCCGGCCTCGCGGGCGGTGGAGCGCCACTTGCCGAGCGCCTTGAGACCGCGGTCGCCCCGCCACTGGGTGATGCAGCGGGAGGCGGCCCACGGCACGATCGCGTCGACGCCGGTCTCCGTCATGGTCTCCACGGCGAGTTCGCCCCGGTCGCCCTTGGGCAGCGCCTGGACGACGGTGACGCGCGGCTCCTCCGCCGGGTCCTCGTGGACGGCCGAGGCCTCCACGGTCAGCCGGTCCTTGCCCTCGACGGCCGAGACGACGCAGTCGGCCCAGCGGCCCCGGCCGTCGGTGAGGACGACGGCCTCCCCCGGCTCCAGCCGCTTCACGGAGACGGCGTGCCGTCCCTCGGGCCCGTCCAGGACGAACTGCCGGGTGTCGGGGAGGGAGTCGACGACGAAGACGGGTGCGGTCATGAGGCGCTCCTGCGGTCCAGCTCGGAGAGTGCGGTGTCGAGTTCGGCGGCCAGCACCTCGACGAGCTGCCCGGCGGGCAGCTCGCGGGCGAGCCGGTGGCCCTGGCCGGCCCACAGGGCCATGCCCTGCGCGTCGCCGGCGGTCGCGGCGGCTTTGCGCAGCGGGGCGGTGAGGTGGTGGATCTCGGGGTACGCGGCGGGGGCGTACGGCCCGTGCTCGCGCACGAACCGGTTGACGAGCCCGCGCGCCGGGCGCCCGGAGAAGGCCCGGGTCAGCTCGGTGCGGGTGAAGAGGGGGTCGGTCAGGGCCCGCTTGTGCAGGGGGTGGGCGCCCGACTCGGGGCAGACGAGGAACGCGGTGCCCAGCTGGGCGGCCTCGGCGCCCGCGGCGAGGACGGCGGCGATCTGGGCGCCGCGCATGATGCCGCCGGCGGCGACGATCGGCAGCGCGACGCGTTCGCGGACCCGGGTGATCAGGGTCAGCAGCCCGGTGCCGGGGTCGCCCTCGTCGGAGGAGTCGTCGCGGTGGGTGCCCTGGTGGCCGCCGGCCTCGACGCCCTGGACGCAGACGGCGTCGGCGCCCGCGCCCTCGGCGGCGAGGGCCTCGTCGGCGGAGGTGACGGTGACGATCGTGTACGTACCGGCGCGGGCGAGGGAGGCGAGGGTATCGGGCGCCGGGCAGCCGAAGGTGAAGGAGACGACGGGCACCGGGTCCTCCAGGAGGATGGCCAGCTTGGCGTCGTACGCGTCGTCGCGGCCCTCGTCGGTCTCGCCGAGCTGCGTCTCGTACCAGGTCGCCTCGCCAGCGAGCTGGTGCCGGTAGACCTCGACGGCCGCGGGGTCGGCGGGCCGCCCGCCGGAGGGCATGAACACGTTGACGCCGAACGGCCGGGCGGTGAGCCGGCGCACCTGCTTGATCTCCTGGTAGAGCCCGCCGGCCGTCTTGTACCCGGCGGCGAGGAAGCCGAGCGCCCCGGCCTCGCAGACGGCCCCGACGAGCTCGGGACAGGAGGCGCCACCCGCCATGGGGGCCTGCACGATCGGAAAGCGCGAGAGATCGTTCAGTGCGGTGGTGGACATACGGGCATCGTGTCATGTCGCCCCCGCGGGCAAGGAAAAGGGGCGGCACCGGAGTGCCGCCCCTGATCCCGAACGTGACTGCTCAGCGCCCGTTGAACGCGTCCCGCTGTGTCGGGACCTCAGCGCCCGTTGAACGCGTCCTTCAGGCGGGAGAACAGGCCCTGCTGTCCCGGCTGGAACTGGCCCGTGGGGCGTTCCTCGCCGCGCAGCTTGGCCAGTTCGCGCAGGAGCCGTTCCTGCTCGGCGTCGAGCTTGCTCGGCGTCTGGACCTCGACGTGGACGATGAGGTCGCCGCGCCCGTTGCCGCGCAGGTGCGTCACGCCGCGCCCGTGGAGCGGGATCGACTGGCCGGACTGGGTGCCCGGGCGGATGTCGATCTCCTCGACGCCGTCGAGGGTCTGCAGCGGCACCTTCGTGCCGAGCGCGCCCGCGGTCATCGGGATGGTGACCGTGCAGTGCAGGTCGTCGCCGCGCCGCTGGAAGACCTCGTGCGGGGTCTCGTGGATCTCGACGTACAGGTCGCCGGCGGGGCCGCCACCGGGGCCCACCTCGCCCTCGCCCGCGAGCTGGATGCGGGTGCCGTTGTCGACGCCGGCCGGGATCTTGACCGTGAGGGTGCGGCGGGACCGCACCCGGCCGTCGCCCGCGCACTCGGGGCACGGGGTCGGGACGACGGTGCCGAAGCCCTGGCACTGGGGGCAGGGCCGGGAGGTCATGACCTGGCCCAGGAAGGACCGGGTGACCTGGGAGACCTCGCCGCGGCCGCGGCACATGTCACAGGTCTGGGCGGACGTGCCGGGGGCCGCGCCCTCACCCGAACAGGTGGTGCAGACGACCGCCGTGTCGACCTGGATGTCCTTGGTGGTGCCGAAGGCCGCCTCGTTGAGGTCGATCTCCAGGCGGATCATGGCGTCCTGGCCGCGGCGGGTCCGCGAGCGCGGTCCGCGCTGCGAGGCCGTGCCGAAGAACGCGTCCATGATGTCCGAGAAGTTGCCGAAGCCGCCGGCTCCGAAGCCGCCCGCGCCGCCGCCGCCCGAGGCGGAGAGCGGGTCGCCGCCGAGGTCGTAGACCTGCTTCTTCTGCGGGTCCGAGAGGACCTCGTAGGCCGCGTTGATCTCCTTGAACCGCTCCTGCGTCTTCGGGTCCGGGTTGACGTCCGGGTGAAGCTCGCGGGCCAGTCGGCGGAAGGCCTTCTTGATCTCGTCCTGGGACGCGTCGCGGCGTACGCCGAGTACGGCGTAGTAGTCCGTGGCCACTTACGACTCCGCCAGGATCTGTCCGACGTAACGTGCCACTGCGCGTACCGCTCCCATCGTTCCGGGGTAGTCCATGCGGGTCGGTCCGACCACGCCGAGTTTGGCGACTGCTTCGCCGCCCGAACCGTAGCCGACCGAGACGACGGACGTGGAGTTCAGTCCCTCGTGGGCGTTCTCGTGCCCGATGCGTACGGTCATGCCCGATTCCTTGGCCTCGCCGAGGAGCTTGAGGAGCACGACCTGCTCCTCGAGGGCCTCCAGGACGGGCCTGATCGTCAGGGGGAAGTCGTGTCCGAAGCGGGTGAGATTGGCGGTGCCGCCGATCATCAGCCGCTCCTCGTGTTCCTCCACGAGGCTTTCGAGGAGGGTCGCGAGCACGGTGGAGACCGTGGCGCGGTCCTCGGGCTCCTCGAAGGACTCGGGGAGGTCCTGCACCAGCTGCGGCACGTCGGCGAAGCGACGGCCGACGACCCGGCTGTTGAGCCGGGCCCGCAGGTCGGCGAGGGAGGTCTCGCCGAAGGGCGCCGGGCAGTCGATGACCCGCTGCTCGACCCGGCCGGTGTCCGTGATGAGGACGAGCATCAGGCGGGCCGGGGCCAGCGAGAGCAGCTCGACGTGCCGGACGGTCGACCGGGTCAGCGAGGGGTACTGGACGACGGCGACCTGCCGGGTCAGCTGGGCGAGCAGCCGGACCGTCCGGCCGACGACGTCGTCGAGGTCGACCGCGCCGTCCAGGAAGTTGTGGATGGCCCGCCGCTCCGGGGTGGACAGCGGCTTGACGCCGGCCAGCCGGTCCACGAAGAGGCGGTAGCCCTTGTCGGTGGGGATGCGGCCCGCGCTGGTGTGCGGCTGGGCGATGTATCCCTCGTCCTCCAGGACGGCCATGTCGTTGCGCACGGTGGCGGGCGACACGCCGAGCTTGTGGCGTTCCGTGAGCGCCTTGGAGCCGACGGGCTCCTCCGTGCCGACGTAGTCCTGGACGATGGCGCGCAGCACCTCGAGTCTGCGTTCGCTGAGCATGGCGCACACCTCCAGCTGTCGTCGTTCCCGGTTGCTCCGCTTTTGGCACTCGACCCGTCCGAGTGCCAGGAATCCCCCGGCCAGTGTACGGCCGGGCCCGTCGCTCCTGGCAAGGAGGCGGACCCGCTAGCGTCGCCCCATGGAGATCGACTGGGCAGCGTGGGGATGGGAAGGGCTCTCGGACGGGGTGGGCAGGCGACGGCTCCCCGGCTGGGACGCGACGGCCGGACTGGTCCTGGGAGAACGGGCCGTACTGCTCTACGACA
This sequence comes from Streptomyces sp. NPDC003327, assembly GCF_053589515.1. Lineage (NCBI taxonomy): Bacteria > Bacillati > Actinomycetota > Actinomycetes > Kitasatosporales > Streptomycetaceae > Streptomyces > Streptomyces sp. NPDC003327. Next base: position 167,096 of record NZ_JBSFSA010000001.1, read on the forward strand.
CCGGCTCGACCCTCGCCGAGGGCGCCGGGCTGCGGGAGCAGATCGAGGGGCTGACCGGCGGCCGGAGAGTGACGCACATCGCACTGAGCCATCCGCACTTCGACCACGTCCTCGGCACCGCGGCGTTCGCGGGAGCGGAGGTCTTCGGCGCGGTCGGCGTGGACGGGCTGCTGCGCCGGGCGGGCGAGCGCGAGGGGCTCCTTGCGGACGCGGTACGGCAGGGGGTGGACGCGCGGGCCGCCGAGGAGGCCGTCGCGGCCCTGGTGTCCCCGGGCCACACGGTCACCGGCGAGTGGACGCTCGACCTGGGCGGCCGGCAGGTGCTCCTGGCGAACGTGGGCCCCGGCCACACCGGCCACGACCTGGTGCTCCTGGTGCCGGGCGAGCGCGAGGTCGTGTTCTGCGGGGACCTGGTGGAGGAGTCGGGCGAGCCGCAGGCGGGCCCGGACGCGATCCCGTCCCGCTGGCCGGACGCGCTGGACCGGCTCCTCGCGCTGGGCGGCGAGGACGCGGTGTACGTGCCCGGGCACGGGGCGGTGGTCGACGCCGCGTTCGTACGACGCCAGCGCGATGAACTGGCACGGCGCTTCTCCGTGGCCTAACGTCGCCCGAATGCGCAGCTACAACCCGGATCTGACGCCCCCTTGGAAGCGTTCCGCGCCCGTACCCGAGGTCCCGGCCGACCTCGACCTGGTGGTGGAGGAGGTCGCGACGGGCTTCTGCGGGGCGGTCGTCCGCTGCGAGGCGGGCACGGTGACCCTGGAGGACCGGTTCGGCAAGCACCGGGTCTTCCCGATGGACCCGCGCGGCTTCCTCCTGGAGGGGCGGGTCGTCACGCTCGTCCGCCCCGCCCCCGGCGGCCCGGCCCGCCCCGCCCGTACGGCCTCCGGCTCGATCGCGGTCCCGGGCGCGCGGGCGCGGGTGGCCCGTGCGGGCCGCATCTACGTGGAGGGCCGCCACGACGCCGAGCTCGTCGAGCGGGTGTGGGGCGACGACCTGCGGATCGAGGGCGTGGTCGTGGAGTACCTGGAGGGCGTGGACGACCTCCCGTCGATCGTCGCGGAGTTCGCCCCGGCACCGGACGCCCGGCTGGGGGTCCTGGTGGACCACCTGGTGCCGGGCTCGAAGGAGTCCCGCCTGGCCGCGCGGGTGACGGGCCCGGACGTCCTGGTGGTCGGCCACCCCTACATCGACGTCTGGGAGGCCGTGAAGCCGTCCTCCCTGGGCATCCCGGCCTGGCCGAAGGTCCCGCACGGCCAGGACTGGAAGACGGGCGTGTGCCGGGCGCTCGGCTGGCCGCACGAGAACACGGGCGCCGTCTGGCAGGCGATCCTGGACCGGGTCCACTCCTACAAGGACCTGGAACCGGCGCTCCTCGCCCGGGTGGAGGAACTGATCGACTTCGTCACGGCCGGGCCCGGCTAGGCCGTCTCTTCCGGATCTCGCCGGGCTCCCGACGCCCGGTGTCGCGAGCCCGGCCCGATCCGGAAGAAGCGCCCTAGTCCACCAGGTCCCGCACCACGGCGTCGGCGAGCAGCCGTCCCCGCAGGGTCAGCACCGCGCGCCCGGCTTCGTACGGCCCGGCGTCGAGAAGCCCGTCCGCACGCGCCCGTGCGGCCGCCGCGAGCCCCGCCGGCCGCAGCAGCGACAGCTCGACGCCCTCGCGCAGCCGCAGCTCCAGCAGGATGCGCTCCACGCGCCGGTCCTCGTCCGAGAGGACCTCCCGGCCGGCGCCCGGTGACTTCCCGGCGCCGAGCGCGGCGGCGTACGCGCCCGGGTGCTTCACGTTCCACCACCGGACGCCGCCCACGTGCGAGTGGGCGCCGGGGCCGGCGCCCCACCAGTCGGCGCCGCGCCAGTACAGCTCGTTGTGGAGGCAGCGCCCGGCCTCCGAGGTGGCCCAGTTGGAGACCTCGTACCAGGAGAAGCCCGCCGCCTCGAAGGCCTCCTCGGCGATCAGGTACCGGTCGGCGTGCACGTCGTCGTCGGTCATCGGCACCTCGCCGCGCCGGATGCGGCGTGCCAGCTGCGTGCCCTCCTCGACGATCAGGGCGTAGGCGCTGACGTGGTCGGGTCCGGCGCCGATGGCCGCGTCCAGGGAGGCCCGCCAGTCGTCGTCGGACTCGCCGGGGGTGCCGTAGATCAGGTCGAGGTTGACGTGCTCGAAGCCCGCCGCGCGCGCCTCGGCGACGCACGCCTCGGGGCGTCCGGGGGTGTGGGTGCGGTCGAGGACCTTGAGGACGTGCTGCCGGGCGCTCTGCATCCCGAAGGAGATCCGGTTGAAGCCGCCGGCCCGCAGCTCGGCGAGGTAGGCGGGGTCGACGGACTCCGGGTTGGCCTCGGTGGTGACCTCGGCGTCGTCGGCGAGCCCGAACTCGTCACGGATCGCCCCCAGCATCCGTACGAGGTCGCCCGCGGCGAGCAGCGTCGGCGTCCCGCCGCCGACGAACACGGTCCGCACCGGCCTGGGGTCGTCGCCGAGGACCTTCCGGGCGAGCCGGATCTCCTCGACGACCTGTCCGGCGTAGTTGTCGCGGGAGGCGAGCACGCCGCCCGCACCGCGCAGCTCGCTCGCGGTGTACGTGTTGAAGTCGCAGTAGCCGCACCGCGTGGCGCAGTACGGCACGTGCAGATAGAACCCGAGCGGTCGCTCCCCCGCCCCTCGCAGGGCGTGCGCGGGCAGCGCCCCGTCCTCGGGCATGGGCTCACCATCGGGCAGTACGGAAGGCATGAGCCCATTGTCCCGTACTGCCCGCGGTGGCTCCGCGGCCGCCGTGGGCCCTGGCCTCGCGGCCGTGGGCGCGGGCAGCCTCGCGGCCGTCGGCTCAGGCCTCGCGCGACCCGGCGTACATCTCGTCGATGAGGTCCTTGTAGGTCCGCTCGACCACGGGTCGCTTGAGCTTCAGGGACGGGGTGAGCTCGCCGTGCTCGATGTCGAGGTCGCGCGGCAGGAGCCGGAACTTCTTGATCGTCTGCCAGCGCTGGAGGCCCTCGTTGAGGCGGTCGACGTACCCCTGGATCAGCTTCTGCGTCTGGGGCGCGGCGACGACCTCGGCGTACGGCTTGCCCGCGAGGCCGTGGTCGGCGGCCCAGCCGAGGATGGCGGGCTCGTCGAGGGCGATGAGCGCGGTGCAGAAGTTCCGGTCGGCGCCGTGGACGAGGATGTTGGAGACGAACGGGCAGACGGCCTTGAACTGGCCCTCGACCTCGGCCGGGGCGATGTACTTGCCGCCGGAGGTCTTGATGAGGTCCTTCTTGCGGTCGGTGATCCGGAGGTAGCCGTCGGCGGAGAGTTCGCCGATGTCCCCGGTGTGGAACCAGCCGTCGGACTCCAGGACCTCGGCGGTCTTCTCCGGCAGGCCGTGGTAGCCCTCCATGATGCCGGGACCGCGCAGCAGGATCTCGCCGTCGTCGGCGATGCGGACCTCGGTGCCGGGGAGCGGCTTGCCGACGGTGCCGGTGCGGTAGGCCTCGCCGGGGTTGACGAAGGAGGCGGCGGAGGACTCGGTGAGGCCGTAGCCCTCCAGGATGTGGATGCCGGCGCCGGAGAAGAAGTAGCCGATCTCGGGGGCGAGGGCGGCGGAGCCGGAGACGCAGGCGCGCAGGTTGCCGCCGAAGGCGTCGCGGATCTTGGCGTAGACGAGGGCGTCGGCGACCTTGTGCTTGGCGGTGAGGCCGAAGGGCGCGGAGGCGGTGCCGGTGCGGCGGAAGTTGTCCTGGGTGACCTTGGCGTACTCGCGGGCGACGCCGCTGGCCCACTGGAAGATCTTGTACTTGGCGCCGCCGCCGGCCCGCGCCTTGGCGGCGACCCCGTTGTAGACCTTCTCGAAGATGCGGGGCACGGCCGCCATGTAGCTGGGCTGGACGACCGGCAGGTTCTCGATGATCTTGTCGACGCGGCCGTCGACGGCGGTGACGTGGCCGACCTCGATCTGGCCGGAGGTCAGCACCTTGCCGAAGACGTGCGCGAGCGGCAGCCAGAGGTACTGGACGTCGTCCTTCGTGACGAGGCCGGTGGCGGCGATCGCCTTGGCCATGTACGACCAGTTGTCGTGCGGCAGGCGGACGCCCTTGGGGCGGCCGGTGGTGCCGGAGGTGTAGATGAGGGTGGCGAGCTGGTCGGAGGAGATGGCCGCGACCCGCTCCTTCACGGCCTCGGGGTGCTTCTCCAGGTACGCGGCGCCGCGCGCCTCCAGGTCGGCGAGGCTGAGGACCCACTCGTCGGAGGTGTCGACGCCCTCGGCGTCGATGACGACGACGTGGTGGAGGCCGGGCAGGTCGGCGCGGCGCTCGACGGCCTTGGCGAGCTGGGCGGCGTTCTCCGCGATCAGCACCTTCGACTCGGAGTCGGAGAGGATGAAGGCGGACTCGTCGGCGTTGGTCTGCGGGTAGACGGTGGTGGTGGCGGCGCCCGCGCACATCACGCCGAGGTCGGCGAGGATCCACTCGACCCGGGTGGAGGAGGCGAGGGCGACGCGCTCCTCGGCCTGCACGCCGAGGTCGACGAGGCCGGCGGCGATGGCGTACACCCGCTGCGCGGCCTGGCCCCAGCTGAGCGACTTCCAGTCGTCGGGACCCTCGCCCGCGGTGGCCACCGGATAGCGGTAGGCCTCGGCATCGGGGGTCCGCTCGACGCGCTCAAGGAAGAGGGTCGCCACGGAGGGCGGCCGGTTCTCGATCAGGGTCTGTGTGTCGCTCACGACGTCCTCCGGGCGGCGGCGGTGCCTACGGGTGGTGCGTAACTAACTGGCGAGTAACCTTCGAGCCGGGTTCAGAGTAGAGGCCGGAAAGCCGCCACGTAAGGGGCTGCGGATAACGAACGGGCCCACGTGCGCTGCGCACGTGGGCCCGTCCCATGCACACGTCCGTGCACGAATCAGTGCACACGTCCGCGCGAGTCAGCGCCTGAGGAGGTACCCGTCCCGGCCGGGTTCCTCCCGCTTCTCGCCGCCCTACTTCTTCCTGCTTCTTCTTGCTTCTTCTTGACGTCTTCTCGCTACTTCTTCTTGCCGCCGGACTCGTCGCTCGAGAGGACAGCGATGAAGGCCTCTTGCGGCACCTCGACGGATCCGACCATCTTCATGCGCTTCTTGCCCTCCTTCTGCTTCTCGAGCAGCTTCCGCTTGCGGGAGATGTCACCGCCGTAGCACTTGGCGAGGACGTCCTTGCGGATGGCGCGGATGGTCTCGCGCGCGATGACCCGGGAACCGATCGCGGCCTGGATCGGCACCTCGAAGGCCTGCCGCGGGATGAGCTCGCGCAGCTTGGCGACGAGCCGCACGCCGTACGCGTAGGCGGCGTCCTTGTGGGTGATCGCCGAGAAGGCGTCGACCTTGTCGCCGTGCAGCAGGATGTCGACCTTGACCAGGCTGGAGGCCTGCTCGCCGGTGGGCTCGTAGTCCAGGGAGGCGTAGCCGCGCGTCTTCGACTTCAGCTGGTCGAAGAAGTCGAAGACGATCTCCGCGAGGGGGAGGGTGTAGCGGATCTCCACCCGGTCCTCGGAGAGGTAGTCCATGCCGATCAGCGTGCCGCGGCGGGTCTGGCAGAGCTCCATGATCGCGCCGATGAACTCGCTCGGGGCGAGGATCGTGGCGCGTACGACCGGCTCGTACACGTCGCTGATCTTGCCCTCGGGGAACTCGCTCGGGTTGGTGACCGTGTGCTCGCTGCCGTCCTCCATCACGACGCGGTAGACCACGTTCGGGGCGGTGGCGATGAGGTCGAGCCCGAACTCGCGCTCCAGGCGCTCGCGGATCACGTCCAGGTGGAGCAGGCCGAGGAAGCCCACGCGGAAACCGAAGCCGAGGGCGGCGGAGGTCTCCGGCTCGTAGACGAGCGCGGCGTCGTTGAGCTGCAGCTTGTCGAGGGCGTCGCGCAGCTCGGGGTAGTCCGAGCCGTCCAGCGGATACAGGCCCGAGAAGACCATCGGCTTCGGGTCCTTGTATCCGCCGAGTGCCTCGGTCGCGCCCTTGCTCTGGCTGGTGATCGTGTCACCGACCTTGGACTGGCGGACGTCCTTCACGCCGGTGATCAGGTAGCCCACCTCGCCGACGCCGAGGCCGTCGGCCGCCAGCATCTCGGGAGAGTTGGTGCCGATCTCCAGCAGCTCGTGGGTGGCGCCGGTCGACATCATCCTGATGCGCTCGCGCTTGTTGAGCTGCCCGTCGATCACACGGACGTACGTGACCACGCCCCGGTACGAGTCGTACACCGAGTCGAAGATCATCGCGCGGGCGGGGGCGTCGGCCACGCCCACGGGGGCCGGGACCTCCCGGACCACGCGGTCGAGCAGCGCCTCGACGCCCATGCCGGTCTTCGCGGAGACCTTGAGGACGTCCTCCGGCTGGCAGCCGATGAGGTTCGCCAGCTCCTCGGAGAACTTCTCCGGCTGGGCGGCCGGGAGGTCGATCTTGTTGAGGACCGGAACGATCGTGAGGTCGTTCTCCATCGCCAGGTAGAGGTTGGCGAGGGTCTGCGCCTCGATGCCCTGCGCCGCGTCGACGAGGAGGATGGTGCCCTCACAGGCCGCGAGGGACCGCGAGACCTCGTAGGTGAAGTCGACGTGCCCGGGGGTGTCGATCATGTTCAGGATGTGCGTCCTGCCCTGATCGGGGCCCTCGGTCGGCGCCCAGGGCAGCCGGACCGCCTGGGACTTGATCGTGATGCCGCGCTCGCGCTCGATGTCCATCCGGTCGAGGTACTGGGCGCGCATCTGCCGCTGGTCGACCACTCCGGTCAGCTGGAGCATCCGGTCGGCAAGGGTCGACTTGCCGTGGTCGATGTGCGCGATGATGCAGAAGTTGCGGATCAGAGCCGGGTCGGTACGGCTCGGCTCGGGCACGTTGGTAGGAGTCGCGGGCACGCAGGGTTCTCGTCTCGGGCGATGTTCAGAACGGATACGTAGGCTCCATGGTCCCATGCCCGCCGCCCGGCGCCCGGTTTGGGCGGGCCGGAGGGCGCCTGATACCGTGGACAGCTGTGTCTCGTGTGCCCTCTCAGCTGCGTGACACATCCTGAAGGAACATCGAACCTGTAAAGGCTCTCTCAGTGGCGAACATCAAGTCCCAGATCAAGCGGAACAAGACCAACGAGAAGGCGCGCCTGCGCAACAAGGCCGTCAAGTCGTCGCTCAAGACCGCGATCCGCAAGGCCCGTGAGGCTGTCGCCGCCGGCGACCTCGAGAAGGCCACCGTGGCCACCCGTGCCGCCTCGCGTCAGCTCGACAAGGCTGTCTCGAAGGGTGTCATCCACAAGAACGCCGCCGCCAACAAGAAGTCGGCGCTGGCGATCAAGGTCGCTTCCCTCCAGGGCTGAGCTCTGATCTAGCGCTTCACCGGTCGCGTACGGGACCCAGCGGACCCTCTCTACCGCTCCCGCCCGACCACCCGGCCCCGCACGCGAGACGCGTTCGCCACGCGTGTGCGGAACCACATCACGACGCCGAAGGCCCCGCCGCCCCTTCCCCAGGGACGCCGGGGCCTTCGCCGTACCGTCGCCTGTGGACCATGCGCTCCCCGGAGCCCCCCGCCGGGGCCGGGCCGGCCCGCTCGGATGCCGAAGTACGCAGGACCGGGGACGGGCGCACCGCCGCCGCCCATGGCGGGCGACGCGAAGCAGCCGCGCACCGGGCGGGGACGCGGGCCGTGACGGCGCGAAGCAGCCGCGCCCGGGCAGAGACGCAGGCCTGGCGGCGCAAAGCAGCCGCGCACCCGGCGGGGACGCGGGCCGTGGCGGCGCGAAGCAGCCGCGCCTGTCGGGGACGCGGGAGCGCGGCGCCCCGAAGCAGCGCGGCACCCAGCCGGAAACGGGGGCCGTGGGGGACGCGAAGCAGCCGCGCCTGCCGGGGACGCGGGAGCGCGGCGCCCCGAAGCAGCGCGGCACCCAGCCGGAAACGGGGGCCGTGGGGGACGCGAAGCAGCCGCGCACCCGGCGGGGACGCGGGCCGTGACGGCGCGAAGCAGCCGCGCCCGGGAAGAGACGCAGGCCTGGCGGCGCGTAGCAGCCGCGCCCAGACCGGGGGCCCGGGGGCGCAGCCCCCGGAGAACAACCCCCACCCCACCAGCCCCCGGCGGGGTTTCGGGAAGGGGCGGGGTGGGGGAAAAGCACCGCCCCCGAAACCACCACCCCGGCCCACAGCCGATGGCACAGGCCCGACGGCGCGAAGCGACCGCCGCCCACAGGCCGGCGGCCGAAGGCACAGGCCCCACGGCGCGAAGCAACCGCCGTCCATAGGCCGGCGGCCGGGGGCGCAGGCCCACGGCGGCGCGAAGCAGCCACTCACAGCCGTCGACGAGCCGGGCGGCGCGAAGCAGCCGCCCGCAGACCGGGGCCCCGGGGGCGGCAGCCCCCGGACAGCACCCCCCACCCCCCACCAGCCCCCGGCAGGGTTTCGGGAAGGGGCGGGGTGGGGGGAAATGCCCCGGCCAGGTCAGCCGCGCCGCGCCCTCGCCGCACGCGCCACCGCCACCACCGCCTTCTCCAGCGCGTACTCGGGGTCGTCCCCCCCGCCCTTCACCCCCGCGTCCGCCTCCGCGATCGCCCGCAGGGCGACGGACACCCCGTCCGGCGTCCACCCCCGCATCTGCTGCCGCACCCGGTCGATCTTCCACGGCGGCATCCCCAGCTCCCGCGCCAGGTCCGCCGGCCGCCCGCCCCGGGCGGACGACAGCTTGCCGATCGCCCGCACGCCCTGCGCGAGGGCGCTGGTGATGAGCACGGGGGCCACGCCCGTGGAGAGCGACCAGCGCAGCGCCTCGAGCGCCTCCGCCGCACGCCCCTCGACGGCGCGGTCGGCGACGTTGAAGGACGAGGCCTCGGCCCGGCCGGTGTAGTAGCGCCCCACGACGGCCTCGTCGATCGTCGTCTCGACGTCGGCGGTGAGCTGCGCGACGGCGGACGCCAGCTCCCGCAGGTCGCTGCCGATCGCGTCGACGAGCGCCTGGCACGCCTCGGGCGTCGCGGAGCGCCCGAGGGCCCGGAACTCCTGTCGTACGAAGGTCAGCCGTTCCGCCGGCTTCGTGGTCTTCGGGCAGGCCACCTCCCGGGCCCCCGCCTTGCGGGCGGCGTCGAGCAGCCCCTTGCCCTTGGCGCCTCCGGCGTGGAGCAGGACGAGCGTGATCTCCTCGATGGGCGCGTCGAGGTACGCCTTGACGTCCTTGATCGTGTCGGCGGAGAGGTCCTGGGCGTTCCGCACGACGAGGACCTTGCGCTCGGCGAAGAGCGAGGGGCTGGTGAGCTCGGCGAGACTGCCGGGCTGCAGCTGGTCGGGCGTGAGGTCGCGCACGTCGGTGTCGGCGTCGGCCGCGCGGGCGGCCGCCACCACCTCCTGGACGGCGCGGTCGAGGAGCAGGTCCTCCTGCCCCACGGCGAGCGTCACGGGGCCGAGGAGGTCGTCGGGGGAAGTCTTTCTGGTGGCCATCGCGGTCCAGCATCCCACGGGCCACCGACAGCGCCGTGCGCCCGGCCGACGGGGCCCGGGCCAGGCTCCCCGGCCGGGGCCCGGACCGGGGAGCGGGCCAGGACGGGCGGGACGCGACAATGGCGGCGTGAGTGGACGACACGTACTGGTACTGCCCGACCGTGACGCGGCCGAGGAGGTCGCCGAGGAGCTCCCCGACCGGTTCGGCGTGGCCGAGGAGCCCCAGCTGGTGCGCGACGCGCTGGCCGGCGAGGACGACGCCGAGGACGCGCAGTGGCTGGTGGTGGTCGAGGACCCGGACGACCGGCTCGACCCGGCGGAGCTCGACGCGCTGGCCGCCGAGTACGAGGGGTGGCTCGAGGCCCCGTAGGCCTCAGCCCCGGACCGTCCCCGGGCGCGTGCGGCCGTCCCCCGGGCGCGTGCGGCATCTACGGCGTCTGCGGCACCTTCGGCACGATCTGGATGTCCAGGTCGATGGTGATGCTGGACCCGACCGCCGCGATGCCTCGCGCGAGCAGTGTCTGCCAGGTGAGCGTGAAGTCCTCGCGGTGCAGTTCGGTGGAGGCCCGGCAGGCGGCGCGGGTCTCGTCCTCCAGGCCGTTGCCGAGGCCGAGGTACTGGGTGTCGAGGGTCACCGTGCGGCTCACTCCGTGGAGGGTGAGGGCGCCGGTGACGGCCCAACGGCTGCCGCCCCGGTGGACGAAGCGCTCGCTGAAGAACTCGATGGTGGGGTAGGCCCCGACCTCCAGGAAGTCGGCGGAGCGCAGGTGGTCGTCGCGCATCTGCACCCCGGTGTCGATGGAGGCGGCGTCGATGACGACGTGCATGGCCGAGTCCTCCATCCGGTCGGCGACACGGATGGCGCCCGCGAAGCTGTTGAACCGTCCGTGGATCCGGGCGAGTCCGATGTGCCGGGCGACGAAGCCGATCTGCGAGTGGTGGGGGTCGATCTGCCACTCGCCGGGTTCGGGGAGCTGCGGCTGCGGGGCGATCTGGAGGAGGACGTCGCCGAGGCCGTGGTGTTCGCCCTCGGTGACGACGGCGCTGGTGCGGTGGGGGGTGTACCCCTCGGAGGTGACGGCGAGCCGGTACTCGCCCGCCGGGACGGTGGCCAGCACCCGCCCGTAGGGGTCGCTCTCGCCGCCCAGCACCCTGCGGCCTGCGGCGTCGCTGAGGACGAACTCGGCCTGCCGTACCGGTTCGTGCACGGGGTCGAGCACCCGGCAGCTCAGCACTCCCGCCGAGGCGGGTACGGCGACGTCGGCGTACGGGCCGCTCCGTGCGGCACCCGCCCCACGCTTCGCGAACAGACGACCGAACATTCCTCACGCACCCCCGTGCGACTCGTTCACCATGCAACGAAGTCGCATTCGATCACTGCTGGGGCGTTCGAGGCAAACAGGCCGAGTGTCGTCAAGTGTGGCCAAGTGTTACCGAGGGTCCGAATTGAGGGGTCCACGTACGACGGGCAGCTCGTCCAGCGTGATCCCGAACAGGTCCCGGTACGCGGCCCGTACCTCCTCGTCCGCGTCGAGGTCGCGCTCCAGCCGCTCGCCGTGGACCCGGCTGATCATCTTCATGCCGCTGAGGGTCACCCGGCCCTCCTCCGTGAGCAGCGAGCAGATGAGCGAGCGCGGGAAGTGCGAGTCGGGCGAGGTCTGGTGGTACCAGGCGCCTGCGGCGAAGTCGGCGAGCTCGCGCGGGCGGACTTCGAGGCGGTACTGCGGCTTGCCGTCGCGCAGGACGTCCAGGTCGCCCGTACCGTCACCGGTCTCCCTGATCAGGAAGACGCCCGCCGGGTCCGCCTGCTCGCCGCGCTCGTCGAAGGCCAGGGGGTGGTGGCTGTGCTCGCCGAAGCCGACGTCGGCCAGCCACCTGGCCCCGTCCGCCGTTTCCACGAGCAGCGCCATGTGGTCGTACGGGATGCCCGGCCGCCCCTCCTCGCCGAAGACTCGGCCCTGGAGCAGCGAGACCCGGTAGCCGAGCCCCCGCAGCAGCACCGCGAAGGCGGTGTTCAGTTCGTAGCAGAAGCCACCGCGCCGGGCGCCGACCACCTTGTCGACCAGCGCCTTCTCGTCGAGCACGATGGGCTCGCGGAGGTGGATCGAGAGGTTCTCGAAGGGCACGCTCCTGAGGTGGCGCAGGTGCAGCGCGCACAGGGCGGCCGCGTCCGCCCGCGCGGGCCGCTCCGCGCCGATGCGCCGCAGGTAGGCGTCGATGTCGTCGGCGGAGAACGCGGTGGTGCCGGCGGGGGTGGTGCCGGTCGGCTGAGTCGTCATGGTGGCAGTCTGCCCCGGCCCGCCCCGGAGATCATCCGACTATGACGCGTTCCCCTTCGCTCGTGGGCAGTTCGCGCATCCGCGCGAGCGGGGAGGGCAGCAGCCAGAGGACGGCGAAGACGGCTCCGACGGTCGCTGTCCAGAGCGTCGGGCGCAGCCCGATGGCGGTGCCGAGCACTCCGCCGACGAGGGCGCCGAGCGGGCGGAAGCCGTGGTTGAGGGTGCGGTACGCGCCCATGACCCGGGCCCGGATGGCGTCGGGTATCGCCGCCATCTGGTACGCCCCGGCGGCGATGTCCACGATCATCACGCCCACGCAGGACAGGAACTCCGCGAGGAAGAGCAGCGCCACGACCAGCGGCAGCGGCCCGTCGGCCAAGGGCACGAGGAGCAGGGGCAGGGTGAAGCCGAGGAAACCGGTGATGAGCGAACCACCGATGCCGATCCTCCGGACGACCGCGCCGCTGACCACGGCCCCGATGAGACCGCCGACGGCTCCGGCGGCCAGCACGGCCCCGAGCAGGCCCGCGCTCAGGCCGAGTTCGGTGGTCACGTAGAGCACGAAGAGGGTGTGGAACATGTAGTTGAAGAACTGGATCGTGCCGGAGGAGGCGAACAGCGCCCGCATCGAACGGTCCCTGAGCACCCAGCGGAGCCCTTCCGTGAAGTGCCCCTTGACCACCGGAGCGGGCGCGGGCTCCACCGGCCGGATCCGGGCCAGGTATCCCGCCGACAGCAGGTAGGTGAGGGCGTCCGCGACGAGGGCCAGCGGCGCGGTGAGGACCTGCACGAGCACACCGCCGACACCGGGCCCGCCGAGCCAGGCCATCGAACGCGCGCCGTTGACCAACGAGTTGGCCTGCACATATCGGTCGGCCGGGACGAGGGCCACGAAGATCGTGGCGTTGCAGACGTCGAACAGCACGGTGAGCGCGCCGACGCCGAAGGCGACCGCGTACAGCTGCCCCAGGGTGAGCGCGTCGAGCGCGTAGGCGAGGGGCAGCGTCAGGAGCAGCGCGGCACGCCCCAGGTCCGCCGCGATCATGACGTGCCTGCGCCGGGCCTGCCGGTCGGCCCACGCGCCGAGTGGCAGGTTCAGCAGCAGGGCGGGGAGCAGTTCGACGGTCTTGAGCCAGCCCATGGCCGCGGCGTCGGCCCCGAGGACCATGATGGCGGCGAGCGGGATCGCGATGAGCGAGATCTGGTCGCCGAGGAGGGAGACGGTCTGTCCCGTCCAGTAGCGGCGGAAGACCGGCTCGCGTAGCAGCGCCGGTATGCGGTCCGTCAGGGCCATGTGTCTCACTCCTCCGTGGTGTCGTCGGTCTGCCGAGGCTCGGTGGTGTGCCGGGGTTCGACGGCGTGCCGGGGTTCGGCGGCGTGCCGGTCCTCGTCGGGGCCGGGGTCCAGGTAGGCGATCCGCATGATGCTGACGGGCTCGGCGCCGGCGGGCCGCAGGCTCGGGTCGGTCTCGCGCTCCTCGTAGGGCAGGAGCAGGTCGACGATCCGCTGACCGAGGTCGGCGAGTTCCGCGGGGGTGAGGTAGAGCAGGGAGTCGCCGAACTGCTCGGCCTCCCGCCACTCCTTCGACACCCCGCCCCGGTTCTCCAGGGCCTGGGCGAACCGCCCGAAGTAGCGCTCGGCGACGGCCACGTTCAGCGCGTCGGTCGCCTCGGCCACCGAGGGGTCCTCGCTGTAGCCGGGCCACTCGGTGTAGCGGGCGGTGGCCCGCCAGGGCTTCTCGCGGCCCCGGCCGCCCGGGGCCTCCTCGACCAGTCCGTACTTGGCGAGTATCCGCAGGTGGTACGAGCAGCTGGCGACGGACTCGCCCGTCAGCTCGGCGGCCCGAGTGGCGGTGAAGGGCCCGCTGCGCCGCAGCAGTCCCACCAGCGTCATGCGCAGGGGGTGGGCGTAGGCCCGCAGGGCGCGGGGGTCGGTCAACTGGATGCTGCGGGGCTGCTCGCCCTCGGGCTGGGGTGTGCTCTCCGGCATGTTCTCAAGCTATCTATAGAAAGACTCCTTTACAAGCATTCCTTTACATAGGTCGCCGGCCCAGCGCGCTCCGTTCATTCCCCCCTCGTCACGGCGACGAGGTCCCGCCCCGCCCCCACCACGGCCACCGCCCCGTCCCGGTCGGTCCGCAGCACTCGCGCCCCGCCCGCCCGCAGCGCCGCCACCGTCCGTGGGGACGGATGCCCGTACGGGTTGTCGCTGCCCGTCGACACCAGCGCGAGCCGGGGCCGGGCCGCCCGCATCAGCCCGGGGTCCTGGTGCGCGGACCCATGGTGGGCGACCTTGAGCACGTCCACCCGTGCCACCTCCAATGCCGAGGCGACCAGCAGGGCCCGCTGCGCCGGCGGTTCCAGATCGCCGAGCAGCAACAGCCGCGCTCCCCCGGGAGTCCGTACGAGGAGGGTGACGCTAGCGTCGTTCGGCCCCGTCTCCGCCGCCGGAGCCCCGGCCGCCGGCCAGAGCACCCGCCATTCCAGGGCGCCGACCCTCCGCCGCTCCCCGGCCTCCGCCCGGATCAGGGGCACCCCCGCGGCCGCCGCCGTCCGCCGGACGAACGCCGCCTGCCCCGGCGGCTCTTCCAGCCCCGTGGTCTGGATCGCCCCCACCGCTCTCCCCCGCAACACCCCCGGCAGACCCGCCACATGGTCCGCGTGGAAGTGCGTCAGCACCACCAAAGGCACCCGGCGGACGCCCAGTTCGCGCAGGCAGCGATCGACGGGCGCGGGGTCGGGCCCGGCGTCGACCACGACCGCCTCGTCCCGGCCCGCCGCGAGCACGGTCGCGTCCCCCTGCCCCACCTGGCACATCGCGAACACCCAGCCCGGCGGTGGCCACCCCGTCGCCCAGCGGGCCAGCGGCGCCGGTCTGACCACCACGAGGAGGAGCAGGACGGCGGCGAACGACGCGAGCCAGGCCCGGTACGGCAGCCGCCGCACCCCGAGCACCATCAGGGCGGTGAGCAACGCGAGGGCGAGGCCGCCCCACCAGCCGCCGGGCCAGGCGAGTTCCGCTCCGGGGAACTCCGCCCCGGTCCTCGCCACCCGCGCGATCCAGCCGGCGGGCCACCCCGCCGCCCAGGCCAGTCCCACCGCCGCGGGCTCCCAGGCCGGGGCCACCGCGAGCGCGGCGAAGCCGAGCACCGTGGCCGGGGCGACGGCGAGTTCGGCGAACAGGTTCGCAGGGATCGCCACCAGGCTCACCCGCGCGGCGAAGACCACGACGACCGGCGCGCAGACCGCCTGGGCCGCCAGGGTCGCGGCCAACGCCTCCGCGAGCCGCCCGGGCACCCCGCGCCGCCGCAGGGCCGCGCTCCATCGCGGTGCGAGCGTCAGCAGCGACCCGGTGGCCAGCACCGAGAGCAGGAACCCGTAACTCCTCGCCAGCCAAGGGTCGTAGAGCACCAGGAGGAGCACGGCGGCCGCCAGCGCCGGGATCAGCGACCGCCGTCGGCCCGTACCGATCGCGAGGAGGGCCACCAGGCCGCAGGCGGCGGCGCGCAGCACGCTCGGATCCGGTCGGCAGACGAGCACGAAGGCGAGGGTCAGCCCGCCTCCGGCCAGGGCGGTGATCCTCAGCGACAGCCCCAACCGCGGCGCCAGACCGCCCCGTTCCACCTGGCCTGCCGTCCCCGGCCGTCCGATCAGCAGCAGCAGGACGACCGCCAGGTTGGACCCGGACACGGCCAGGAGATGGGTCAGGTCCGTCGCCACGAAGGCGTCGCGCAGGTCCGTGCCGATCCTGGACGTGTCGCCGACGACCAGCCCGGGCAGCAGGGCACGGGCATCGGCGGGGAGTCCCTCGCTGACCCTCCGCAGACCGGCCCGCAGCTCCCCCGCCGTGCGCTGCGCGGCGGTCGGCGGGGCGACGACCTCGGGAGGACCCGCCCGGACGACCTTCACCACCGCCGCGAACGGATCGGCGGGATCGAGGGGCCTCGCGAATCGGGCGACCAGCCTCACCCGGGTCGACGGAAGCAGTCCCAGCCAGTCGTCCCGCCCCTCCCCCGGCGGCACGATCACCAGCACCGGGGCCCGGGTCCGCAGAACCGAACCGTCCGCCCTGTCCACCCTCGTCACCTCACCGTCCACGACCACCGAGACGGGCGCCATCGCGTTGCCCCGCACCTTCGGCCGGGTCAGCCGAGGATCGGACGTGACCGTCACCTCCACCTCGGCACGGCCGTACTCCTCTGCCAGGGCCGGGACGGGTCCGCGCACCAGATCCGCCGCGTGCAGTCCCGCCGACGCCGCTCCCGCGGCCGCGCACAGCAGCACTCCGGCGGCCGCCGTG
This sequence comes from Streptomyces sp. NPDC003327, assembly GCF_053589515.1. Lineage (NCBI taxonomy): Bacteria > Bacillati > Actinomycetota > Actinomycetes > Kitasatosporales > Streptomycetaceae > Streptomyces > Streptomyces sp. NPDC003327. Next base: position 183,092 of record NZ_JBSFSA010000001.1, read on the forward strand.
GCCCGCAACCGCCACCCCGGCGTGCAGACGGGTGCCGCCCCGGCGGGCCGACCCGTCACCCGGGTCGCCAGCAGCACTCCCGCGCCCGTCAGGCAGACCGCGACCACGGCCACCGTCGACCCCCCGGTGGCGCCCAGCGCCCACGCGGCGGCCGCCCAGGCCGCCAGGGCCAGGGGCACGAGCCGCAGATCGGCCGGACCTTCGCGCGGCTCCCGCTCCCCCGGCGGGCTCCCGCCGCCGTTCACGGCCTGACCAGCGGTTCCAGATCGGCGAACCGGCGCTCGCCGATGCCGTTGACCTCCCGCAGCTCGGCGACCGTGCGGAAGCCGCCGTGCTCGGTGCGGTGGTCGACGATGTGCCGGGCGAGGACCGGTCCGACGCCGGGGAGCGCGTCGAGCTGCTCCACCGTGGCGGCGTTCAGGCTGAGCGGCACGGGGGGTCCGGGCGGCCCGGCACCGGGAGCTGCACCCGTCCCCGCGCCACCACCCGGCGGGCCCGGCACCCCCACGAGGACCTGCTCACCGTCCATGAGCACGCGCGCCCGGTTGAGCCCGGTGAGATCGGCTTCCGGCTTCGCGCCTCCCGCCGCCCGCACGGCGTCCGCGACGCGGGACCCCGCCGGCAGGGTCAGCACCCCGGGGCTGCGCACCTTGCCGCCCACGTCGACGACGACCTCGGACGCACCCGTGGCCCGCGCCGGCACCTGCCGCGCCCCGCCGCCCCCGTTGGCCGCACCGCTCGGGGTCGGCGCGGCCGCCACGGGCACGGTCTCGACCGGCGCCGCACGGACCACCTCGGGAGCGCGCACCGTCTCCGGCCGCCCCGACCAGAAGTAACCACCCGCCGCCCCGGCCGCCACGACGAGGACGACGGACAGCGCGGCCAGCGTCCTCGGTTCGAGCCCGCACCGCGTCTGCACCCACACGGGAGTCCGCTCACGGAGCACGGACGCCAGCCGCTCCCGTACCCCCGGCCCGCCCTCGACCGCCCCGCCGTCCACCGAATCGGCACCGGACTCCGCCGCGGCCGAGGCCCCCGACGCCTCCGGCCCCGCCGCGGCCGGGAACAGCGCGTCACCCCGGGCCCGCGCCGCGCCCTCGCCGTGCGGCGCCCCGACGACCACCCGCCGCACCCTCGTACGCCGCCGGGCGCGGCCCGGAGGCGAGCCGCGCCCGCCGGGGCGGCTCCGCCCGTCGGAACCCGGCGCCCTGCCCGGCCCGCTCCTCGGAGCGGCGTACCCGCTTGCCGTGCCGAGCGCCGTTGATGGCACCGATGCTGCCGAGGCAGCCGCCGCCGATGCCGCTGCCGAAACCGTCGACGCCACGTCAGCCGTCGACGCCGCGTCTTCCGTGGATGCCGTCGTGCGTGTGTGAAGAGTCATGCTCGTGACGGTAAGGATCACCGCCCCGCCGTGCCGGTCCCCTTCGTGATCCGTGGACAACGGCCCGGTTGTGGAAAACTCCCTCACTCGTTCGAGGGAGTGACCACCTCAGCGCGGCGAGACGACGACCGCGAGCAACCCAGGGCCCGTGTGGGCGCCGATGACCGCGCCCACCTCGCTGACCCGGAGCTCCTCGACGCCCGTCAGCCGCTCCTTCAACCGGTCCGCCAGAGCGGCGGCCCGCTCGGGGGCGGAGAGGTGGTGAACGGCGATGTCGACGGCGCCGGCACCGGCCTGCTCGACGGCGATCTCCTCCAGGCGCGCGATGGCCTTCGACGCGGTCCGCACCTTCTCGCGCAGCACGATCCGGCCCCCGTCGAGTTCGAGGAGCGGCTTGACCGCGAGGGCGGAACCCAGCAGGGCCTGCGCGGCCCCGATGCGCCCGCCCCTGCGCAGATACTCCAGCGTGTCGACGTAGAAGTAGGCGGAGGTGCCCGCGATCCGCTTCTCCGCCGCCGCGACGGCGTCGTCGAGCGAGCCGCCCGCCTCCACGGCCTCCGCCGCGGCCACGGCGCAGAAGCCCAGCGCCATGCCCATCATGCGGGTGTCCACGACCCGTACGGGCACGGGAGCGTCCTTCGCCGCCAGAACGGCGGCGTCATAGGTGCCGGACACCTCGGCGGAGAGGTGGAGGGAGACGATGCCGTCGGCGCCGGCCTCGGCCGCCTCGCGGTACGCCGCGGCGAAGACCTCCGGACTGGGCCGCGAGGTGGTGACGGAGCGCCGCTTCTGCAGGGCCTCGGCGAGGGACCTGGCCGAGATCTCCGTGCCCTCCTCGTAGGCGCGGTCGCCGATGACGACGGTCAGCGGAACCGCGGTGATGGCGTGCCGCTCCATCGTCTGGGGTGGCAGGTAGGCCGTGGAATCGGTGACGATCGCGACATGCCGGGACATGAGCGGGAGGTTACCCGCCGAGGCCACCACGTGGCAGCCCGGCCCCCTGACCGGCGCCGGTCCGTGCCCCTGGCAATCGGAGCCGTCACCCGCGTCAGGTGGTGCTCTCCGGCCGCGGTGCCTTCTCCCACGGGTAGGAACTCAGGCGCGGGTCGGGCGCGGTGATCGACGGCTGCTCCGCCGGCCGCCCCGCCGCCGTGCCCGATTCCGTCTGTCCAGCACGGCCCGCCGCCCCACCGCCGTACGTCCCCCCGTACGTCTCCTGCGCGGGCGCGGCGGCCGGCTCGCCCCAGGCGTCCGGGGCGGTGGGGTCCGAGGTGCCCGACGGCGTGTCCCAGTGCCTCAGCGCGCCCGCCTCGACGTCGATCTGGGCGCTGAGGGTCGACAGGTCGTCCTCGGCGAACTTCCGCGCGCGGTCCCGGGCGGCGCGGCGCAGCGCGTCGGCCGAGCCGGTGATCTGCTCCGTCCGCGCGGTCAGGTCCGGCAGCTGCCCGGCGACGTAGGCCCGGTCCGGCTCCCGCTCCAGCCGCTTGAGGTCGGCGTCCAGTTCGAGACCGTGCGCGCTGAGCCGGTGGAAGAGGTCGAGCGACTCCCTCAGCGAGGCGTCCTCGACCGCGCCCGCCCGGAGCGCTTCCTGCGTGGCCCGCATCGAGGTGCGCAGGTTGAGCCGCAGTCGGGCCAGCTCGCCCGCGACCCCCGCCTGGCCGAAGCTCTTGGCCCGCAGGGTGGTGTCCTCGACCGTGCGCCTGGCCTGGTCGAGGGTGCGGTCGACGCCTCGCTTGGCGGCCTTGGCGACCTTCACCGTGACGAAGATCCCGAGCCCCACGAACGTCAAGAAGAGCAGCGCCAGGATCGTGATAATCGCGGCTTCCATGTGCGCCCCTCCGGCGTCCGACGAGTTCCCCACTGCTGTGGTTCCTCCACGGTAAACGGAACGGGCAGGCCGGTGGTTCCATCGGAACCCCCAACCTGCCCGTAGGGGAAAACCCCTGGGTCCATCCGACCGGTCATCCGGTCACCCGGTCACCCGGTCACCCGCCCGTCGGCGATCAGCCACCCGTCGGCGATCAGCCGGCCACGATGTTGACCAGCTTCGGCGCGCGGACGATCACCTTGCGGATCTCCGCGCCGCCCAGCGCCGCGACCACGTGCGGGTCCGCCAGTGCCAGCGCCTCCAGGTCGGCGTCACTGATCGACGGCGAGACCTCCAGGCGGGCCTTGACCTTGCCCTTGATCTGCACGACGCAGGTCACGGTCTCGTCGACGACGTAGGCCGGGTCGGCGACCGGGAAGGCCTGGTGGACGACCGACTCGGCGTGGCCCAGGCGGCGCCACAGCTCCTCGGCGATGTGCGGCGCCAGCGGGGCGACCAGCAGCACCAGCTGCTCGGCGACCGCGCGGGAGAGCGCGCCACCGGACTTGGTCAGGTGGTTGTTCAGCTCGGTGATCTTGGCGATGGCGGTGTTGAAGCGCATCGCGACCATGTCCTGGGAGACACCGTCGATCGCCTTGTGCAGGGCCCGCAGGGTGTCCTCGTCGGGCGCCGTGTCGACGACGGTGACCTCGCCGGTCGACTCGTCGACGATGTTGCGCCACAGGCGCTGCAGCAGCCGGTACTGGCCGACGACGGCGCGGGTGTCCCACGGACGGGAGACGTCCAGCGGGCCCATCGCCATCTCGTACAGGCGCAGGGTGTCGGCGCCGTACTCGGCGCAGATCTCGTCCGGCGTGACGGCGTTCTTCAGGGACTTGCCCATCTTGCCCAGGACGCGGCTGACCTTCTCGCCCTCGTAGTAGAAGGCGCCGTCCCGCTCCTCGACCTCGGCCGCCGGCACCGCGATGCCGCGCGCGTCGCGGTAGACGAAGGCCTGGATCATGCCCTGGTTGTACAGCTTGTGGAAGGGCTCGGCGGAGGAGATGTGGCCCAGGTCGAAAAGGATCTTCGACCAGAAGCGGGCGTACAGCAGGTGCAGGACCGCGTGCTCGGCGCCGCCGACGTACAGGTCGACGCCGCCGGTCGGCATGCCCTCGCGCGGGCCCATCCAGTACTGCTCGACGGCCGGGTCGACCAGCTTCTCGTCGTTGTGCGGGTCCAGGTAGCGCAGCTCGTACCAGCAGGAGCCCGCCCAGTTGGGCATCGTGTTGGTCTCGCGGCGGTACTTCTTCGGCCCGTCGCCCAGGTCCAGGGTGACGTTGACCCAGTCCTCGTTGCGGGACAGGGGCGTCTCCGGCTGGGTGTCGGCGTCGTCCGGGTCGAAGGTGCGCGGCGAGTAGTCCTCGACCTCGGGCAGCTCCAGCGGCAGCATCGACTCGGGCAGCGAGTGCGCGACGCCGTCCTCGTCGTAGACGATCGGGAAGGGCTCGCCCCAGTACCGCTGGCGGCTGAACAGCCAGTCGCGCAGACGGAAGTTGACGGTGCCCTCGCCGATGCCGCGCTCGGCCAGCCAGGCGGTGATCCGCGCCTTGGCGTCGACGACGCCCAGGCCGTCCAGGTCGACCTCGTCGTTCGAGGAGTTGATCAGCTTGGCCTCGTACGAGGCGAAGGCGTCGTCCCACGTCGACGGGTCGGTGCCCCGGTCGTCCGAGGGCTCGACGACGCAGCGCATGGGCAGCTCGAAGGCGCGCGCGAAGGCGAAGTCGCGGGTGTCGTGCGCCGGGACGGCCATGATCGCGCCGGTGCCGTAGCCCATCAGGACGTAGTCGGCGATGAAGACGGGCACCTGCTCGCCGCTGACCGGGTTGGTCGCGTACGCGCCGGTGAAGACGCCGGTCTTGTCCTTCGCCTCGGCCTGGCGCTCGACGTCGGACTTGGAGGCGGCCTGCTTGCGGTAGGCGTCGACGGCCTCGGCGGGGGTGGCGTGGCCGCCGGTCCACACGTCGTGGGTGCCCTCGGGCCAGGCGGCCGGGACGATCTTCTCGACCAGGTCGTGCTCGGGCGCCAGGACCATGTACGTGGCGCCGAACAGGGTGTCCTGGCGGGTCGTGAAGACGGTGATCGCACCGGCGTCGCCGACCTGGAAGTCGACGCGGGCGCCCTCGGAGCGGCCGATCCAGTTCCGCTGCTGCAGCTTGATGGCCTCGGGCCAGTCCAGGCCGTCCAGGTCGTCGAGCAGGCGGTCCGCGTAGGCGGTGATGCGCATGTTCCACTGGCGCAGCTTGGCCTTGAAGACGGGGAAGTTGCCGCGCTCGGAGCGGCCGTCGGCGGTGACCTCCTCGTTGGCCAGGACCGTGCCCAGGCCGGGGCACCAGTTGACGGGCGCGTCGGAGGCGTAGGCCAGGCGGTACTCGCCCAGGACGTCGGCGCGCTCGGCGGCGTTCAGCTCGCTCCACGCGCGCGTGCCGGGAACCTCACGCGTGCCGGGAACCTCACGGGTGCCGTTCTCGAACTGCTCGACCAGCTCGGCGATCGGGCGCGCCTTGCCGGCCTCGTCGTCGTACCAGGAGTTGAAGATCTGCAGGAAGATCCACTGGGTCCACTTGTAGTACTCCGGGTCGATCGTGGCGAACGACCGGCGCTTGTCGTGGCCCAGGCCCAGCCGGCGCAGCTGGACCTTCATGTTCTCCATGTTGGCCTCGGTGGACACGCGCGGGTGCGTGCCGGTCTGCACGGCGTACTGCTCGGCGGGCAGGCCGAAGGCGTCGAAGCCCAGGGTGTGCAGCACGTTGTGGCCGGTCATGCGCGCGTGGCGGGCGAAGACGTCCGTGGCGATGTAGCCGAGCGGGTGGCCGACGTGCAGGCCCGCACCCGAGGGGTACGGGAACATGTCCATGATGAACTTCTTGGGCCGGGCGGCGACCTCGGCGTCACCTGCCAGGTCACCGGTCGGGTTCGGCGCCTCGTAGGTGCCCTCGGCGTCCCAGAAGTCCTGCCAGCGTGCCTCGATGTCGGCGGCCATGGCCGCCGTGTAGCGATGCGGAGCCGCCGTCTCGGCGGCCGTATTGATCTCGGTCATGGTCCTTGAAGCTCCATCGATCGTCTCTGCCCACTGCCACGAACTGCCACGAAATGAAAAATCCCCTCGCACAGGAGGGGACGCCGCGCCGACTCCGACGGAATGTCGTCATCCGTCGGGACTGGTCAGCGCGGCTCGATAAGCAGGAGGCGTACGGCACGCATGGCGCCAGGGTACCGCAGGGCCCGCGGCGGCCGCATCGATGTCCACGCTGCGGCACGCGAAGAAGCGGGCCACCCGATCCGGGTGACCCGCTTCTCTTTTGTGGAGCTAAGGAGAATTGAACTCCTGACCTCCTGCATGCCATGCAGGCGCTCTACCAACTGAGCTATAGCCCCTTGCTGTTTCCGTCTCCGTTTCGGTTTCCCTCGCGGCGACAGACAGAACATTAACCGGCTCCCCGGCAGATCTCCAAATCGGTTTCCGAGGGGGCCTCCGGGGCGGCGGGTAGGGTCGCCGACTGTGTCCGTCTCCGTGCTCTCCAAGACCCGCGCCCGGCCGTGGCCCCTGGCCACCGCCGCGGCGATATGCCTGCTCTCCTTCGCCGCGTTCTGGGTGGCCCAGCGCCTCGCCCACGTGAACATGCTGGACGTGATGGTCTACCGGGCCGAGGGGGAGACGCTCCGCGCGGGCGGCGACCTGTACGCGATGCGCGCCACGTCGGCGAACCTCGCCATGACGTACCCGCCCTTCGCGGCCGTGCTGTTCCTGCCGCTGACCCTGGTGAGCGTCCCGGTGATGCGGACGCTGTCCACGGCCGGGAACCTGCTCCTGGTGGTGGCCCTGGTCCAGCTCTCGCTCCAGCTGGTCCGCCCGGCGCTGTCCCGCGCGGACCGGCGGACGGACCTGTGGCGCACGACACTGTGGGTCGCCGCGGTCGTGGTCTGGTGCGAGCCCGTGTGGACGACGCTGCGGTACGGGCAGATCAACCTGCTCGTCGCGGTGGCGGTGCTCTGGGACCTGACGCGCCGCGAGGGCAGCCGCTGGGCCGGCGTGGGCATCGGGCTCGCGACGGCGGTGAAACTCACCCCGGGCCTGTTCGTGGTCCTGCTGCTCGCCGTCGGTCTGCTGCAGTGGCGCCGGGACCGCGGGCTGGGCCCGGGCCGGAACCCGTGGCTGCGCACGGCGGTGACGGCGACCGGCGTCTTCCTCGGGACGACGCTGACGGTGGCGCTCGTCCTGCCGGCCGACTCGAAGCGGTTCTGGACGCAGACGCTGTTCGAGACGGGCCGGGTCGGCTTCGCGGAGGAGACCGCGAACCAGTCGCTCAGCGGCGTCCTCGCCCGGCTGATGCACACGGACTCGCCGGGCGTCTGGTGGCTGCTGGCCGCCGCCGTCTTCGGCGGGGTGTCGATGGTCCTCGCCGTACGGGCGGGGCTGCGCGGCGACCGGGCGGTGGCCGTGGTCGTCTGCGCGTTCACGGCGCTGATGGTCAGCCCCATCTCCTGGTCCCACCACTGGGTCTGGTGCGTGCCGCTGCTGATCCTGCTCGCGGACCGCTCCACGCGCGCGTGGCCGGTGACGGGTGCGGTTGCGCTCGCCTTCGCGTCGTTCGCGCTGTGGTGGGTGCCGCACGACCCGGGCCGCCCCGAACTCGACCAGAACGCGGGCCAGATGCTGCTCTCGGCGGTCTACCCGCTGACGGCGACGGCGCTGCTCGTGGGATACGCGCTGACGTTGCGCCGCCGCCCGGCGACGGCGCCTCAGGCCGTGGCGAAGGAGTAGAACCGCTTGAGGGTGCAGTGCTCGTCGAGGAGCCGGCCGTAGATCGGCTCGCCCTCCAGCTCGCGGTACGTCTCGATCGGGTCGCCTTTTATGATCAGCGCCCGCGCGCACTCCTCGCACCAGTACTGGAACTCCGGGTTGACGGGGTCCATGTCCCGCACGATGGGCGTACCGCTGCCGCACCAGTCGCACTTCCGCCTGTGCGCACCCAAAGGCCACCCTCCCGTCGGAACCCGGTCCCCCTCCGGCCGTCCGATTCTGCCATGGCCCCGCAAGGGGTTCAGCGCGCTCGGCGCAGCTGCCCCGCCCCGGCCGCGACGAACGAGGCGGCGGCGAGCGCGAGGGCGGTGGCCCACAGCGCGTCGGCGGAGTTCCCCGCCCCCGGTCCGGCGGCCCCGGCCAGGAAGAGGGTGCCGAAGGTGGCGACGCCGACGAGCTGCCCGAGCTGGGTGACGGTGGCGAGCAGACCGCTGGCGTCGGCCGCGTCCTCGGGCCGTACGGCGGCCAGGGCGCCGGTCAGGGCGGGGCTGAAGGCCAGGGCGAGCCCCGTGCCCATCGCGACGAGCGCCGGATACAGTGCCCAGCCGCCCGCGCCGCCGTCCTTCAGGACGAGGCCGAGTGCGAGGGAGGCGAGGCCCGCGAGCAGGAACCCGCCGGGGATCAGGGCGCCCCTCAGCCGCTCCGGCCACCGTCGCCAGGTGAGGCCCACGACGCCGAACGCGACGGCGGCGGGACCGAAGGTGAGCCCCGCGCGCAGGGCGCTGTGCCCGAGGCCGCCCTGGAGGTGGAGGGTGAGGGTGAAGAGGAACCCGGCGTTGACGGCCATCGCCACGACGATCCGGAACACGGCCCGTCCCATGCCGGGGATGCGCAGCACCCGAGGGGCGATCAGCGGCGCGCCACCGCGCCGGGCGAGCCCCGACTCGTACGCGCCGAAGGCCGCGAGCAGCACCAGGGAGCCGCCCGTCGAGAGCAGGGACCACAGCGGCCAGTCCTGCTCCTGGCCGAGGACCAGGGGCACGGTCAGCAGCGTGACGGCGGCGGCGAGGAGCAGGAGGCCCGGCAGGTCCTGGCTGCGGCCCCGCTCGGGCGCGGTGCGGGTGTCACGGGGCAGGACCCGGGCGCCGAGGACCAGCAGGGCGATCCCGAGCGGCACGTTGACCAGGAAGACCGGCCGCCAGCCCGTACCGAAGAGGTCGGCGCTGACGAGGACACCGCCCACCACCTGTCCCGCGGCGGCTCCGGTGGCGAGGACCGCGGAGTACGCGCCGAGCGCCCGGACCCGGCCCTCGCCGGTGAAGGTGCGCTGGATGAGGCTCAGCACCTGGGGGATCATCAGGGCCGCTCCCGCGCCCTGGGCGATCCGGAAGGCGATCAACTGGCCCGTGTCCGCGACGAGTCCGCACGCGAGCGAGGCGGCGGTGAAGACGGCGAGGCCCGCGAGGTAGGCGCGCCGGTGGCCGAGCAGCTCGCCGAGGCGCGCGCCCGTGATCAGCAACACCGCGTAGGCGATGGTGTATCCGGCGACGACGAGCTGGAGTCCGGCTCCGGAGGCGGAGAGTTCGGCGCGGATCGTCGGGGCGGCGACGTTGACGATGAAGACGTCGAGCAGCGCCATGAACTGGGCGGCGAGCACCACGCCCAGCAGCAGCCCGGGACGATTGTCGGTGCCGCGGTCTTTACTGAGTACGGGACGTGTTGCGGTCGAGGTCATGCGCCCAGCATGACCTCGAGCGGATACGGGTAACGAGAGCCCGCCGATGCTGGTACTGACACCACCTGGCAGCGGCGGCACGGGGACTCGACCATGGGGGTGTGACGACTTTGGCAGTACCGACTCCAGCGCGCCGCCGGCCGGAACTGGCCGCGTTCCTGCGCAGCCGCAGGGCCCGGGTGACCCCGGAGGACGTGGGCATGCCCCCGGGCCTGCGGCGCCGCACCCCGGGGCTGCGCCGCGAGGAGGTCGCCCAGCTCTCGGGCGTCGGCGTGACCTGGTACACGTGGCTGGAGCAGGGGCGGCCGATCAACGCCTCCGCGCAGGTGCTCGACGCCGTGGCCCGCACGCTCCGCCTCGACCGGCCCGAGCGCGAGCACCTGTACCACCTCGCGGAGGTGCCGTGCGAGCCGGACCTGGCCGCCGAGCCGGTGCAGGCGGTCAGCCCGGAGCTCCAGGGCATCCTGGACGCGCTGGCGCCCCTCCCGGCGGTGCTCTACAACGCGCGGTACGACGTCCTGGCGACCAACTCCACGTACGAGCGGCTGTTCCTGGAGGACAGCGAGGAGGTCGGACGCAACCCGTTCGGCGTGCGGAACGTGCTGTGGGCGCTGTTCACGACGCCGAAGCCCAAGTGCCCGGTGGTGAACCGGGAGGTGGAGCTGCCGCTGATGGTGGCCCAGCTGCGGGGCTCGTACGGGCGCCATGTGGGCGAGCCGGCCTGGGAGTCGTTCGTGCGGCTGCTGTCGGAGGCGAGCCCGTACTTCGCGCGGCTCTGGCGCAGCGGCGACGTGACCCCGCCCGGGACCCGGGTGAAGACGTTCCGGCACGAGCTGGTGGGCGAGGTGCGGATGACCTCGGTCTCGCTGTCGGTCAACGGGATGCCGGAGTGCCGGATCGTGACCTACACGCCGAACGACGAGGCGAGCAGGCGGGCGATCGAGACGCTGCGGGGGCCACGGCCGGGAAACGACGAATCCCGCCCCCTTGCGGGGACGGGATCCGGTGACTGTGGAGCTAAGGAGAATTGAACTCCTGACCTCCTGCATGCCATGCAGGCGCTCTACCAACTGAGCTATAGCCCCTCGTGTTCTTCGCGCTCTGCGCTGCGAACAAGAAGAACTTTAGCCTGTGACCTGCCGGAAAGTGAAATCCGGGTCCGGCGGGCCGCTCCCGGTCGGTCTCAGTCGTCGTCGCCGAGGACCGGCTCGGGCAGGGTGCCGGCGTTGTGCTCCAGGAGGCGCCAGCCGCGCGCGCCCTCGCCGAGGACCGACCAGCAGCAGTTGGAGAGCCCGCCCAGGCCCTCCCAGTGGCGGGCCTCCAGGTCCAGGAGCCGGCCGATGGTGGTGCGGATCGTGCCGCCGTGGCTGACCACGACGAGGGTGCCGTCCTCGGGCAGCTTGTCGGCGTGCTCCAGGACCACCGGGGCGGCCCGGTCGGCGACCTCGGTCTCCAGCTCGCCGCCGCCCCGGCGCACCGGCTCGCCACGCTTCCAGGCCGCGTACTGCTCGCCGTACCGCGCGACGATCTCGTCGTGGGTCAGACCCTGCCACTCCCCCGCGTACGTCTCGCGCAGCGCGGAGTCGTGGGCGACGGTGTGGCCGGTGAGAGCGGCGAGCTCGGCGGCGGTGGCCGCCGCCCGCTTGAGGTCGGAGGCGACGATGGCGTCCGGCTTCAGGGCGGCGAGCAGCCGGGCGGCCCGGCGCGCCTGGGCGACGCCGGTCTCGGTCAGCTCGATGTCCGTGGAGCCCTGGAACCGGCGCTCCAGGTTCCAGGACGTCTGGCCGTGACGCCAGAGGACGATGCGGCGGCCCCTGCCGCTCCTGGTGCTGCTCAGCTCAGCTCACCGTCCGTTCCGTCGGCACCCGTGAGGGCGGCGTGCTCGGCCGCCTTGCCGCGGGTCTTCAGCGCGTCCTCGGGCAGGGGCAGCTCGGGGCAGTCCTTCCACAGCCGCTCGAGGGCGTAGAAGACCCGCTCCTCGCTGTGCTGGACGTGGACGACGATGTCGACGTAGTCCAGGAGGATCCAGCGCGCGTCGCGGTCGCCCTCGCGGCGGACCGGCTTGGCGCCGAGCTCCTTGAGCAGCCGCTCCTCGATCTCGTCGACGATCGACTTGACCTGGCGGTCGTTGGGCGCGGAGGCGAGCAGGAAGGCGTCGGTGATCGACAGCACGTCGCTGACGTCGTACGCGATGATGTCGTGAGCGAGCCGGTCGGCAGCCGCCTGGGCGGCGGCGTTGACGAGCTCGATGGAGCGATCCGTGGCGGTCACATGCAGGCTTTCGTCGGCGGTCCAGTACCCCTCCAGGGTCTCACGGACCGCCGACGGACCCGCAAACGATTACGAAGCGCCCGGAATCCTGTAGTCCTGACCGAGGACGACGGTGACCGCGGCGGTGCCCGTGGGCTTGCCCTTGCGGACCGCCGTGGGCGGCAGCCCCAGCGTCTTGGCCACCTCGGCGGCGGTCGCCTTCTGCGCGTCGTCCGCGTAGAGGACCTGCGAGGTCTCCTCGGTCCCGGTCGTGCTGCCGCCGACGAAGGCGTAGCCGCCGTTGATCAGGACGACCCGGGCGGCCTCGGTGGCGTTCCTGCCGGAGCCGTCCTTGACCGACACCTTCGGCACGCCGCCCGCCTCGGGCGCGGTGACCTTGCCGCCGAGGATGTCCTTGACCACGCTGTCGCTCGCGCCCGCGGTCAGCGTGCCGTCCGCGGCCACCGGGAGCAGCGCCGTCTTGTGGGCGCCGATCTTGGCGTGCTCGGCGAGCTTGGCGAGGGAGGCGCCGAGGTCCTTCTCGGGCAGCGAGGGGTCGAGGATCTGGACGAGGTACTCGACGGCCGTGGTGGCGGACCGGGCGTCGCTGGGCATCTTGCGCAGCACGCCGTACATGACCTGGCCGAAGCGCTGGAGCCGGTGGGCCTCCGCCTCGCCCGGGGCCTGGTAGGTGGCGTAGGCGACGGCCGCGGCGCCGTTCAGGCTCTGCTTGGTGCCCTTCCTGACGAGCGGCTCGGCGCCCTTCTTCCGGGCGGGCACGACGGTGTCGGTGTCGATCTCGATGCCGCCGAGGTACTCGACGAGGTTCTCCAGGTACGGCGTGTCGAGCCGCCAGGTGCCGGTGATCCTCGCGCCGAGGAGGTTGCCGATCGCCTCGCGGGTGCCGCTGGAGCCGTCGGCCTCGACCGACTTGCCGAGGGTGGTGGCGGAGCCCTCGTCGTCGGCGACCACGACCGAGTTCGGGAGCAGGACGGTGGTGCCCTGCTTGGTGGTGGTGTTGTCGACGAGGAGCGCGGTGGCGGTGCCGCCGCCCCGGGTGTCGTGGAGGTGGACGACGATCGTGTCCCGCTTCTGCGGGCCGGTGGCGGTGTTCCGCGGCTGGTCGGGGTCGGCGGAGCCGGGGAGCAGACCGGCGGACCAGAGGTAGCCGACGCCGCCCACGGCGGCCAGGACGAGGACGACGACGAGCGCGACGACCCGGTTGCGGCCGCGCCGCCTGGCCTCCTCGCGCCGCTCGGAGCGGCTCTCGGTGAACTTCAGCCAGTCGATGACGTCCTCGGAGTCCTCGTCGGGCTCCTCGATGAACGAGAACTGCTCGGTGCGGTAGGCCCGCTCCTCGTGCTCGGGCGCGGACCGCTGCCCGGGGACCGGCGCGGTGGACGGCGGCTCGGACTGCGCCTCGGGCGGCGCGGGAGCGGCGACCGGGGCGGCCGCGGAGGCGGCCTGGGGCGGGGCCGTGGGCTGCGGGGCGGCCCACTGCTGTCCGGTGTCGTACGAGGGGTACGCGTACTCCTGCTGCTGACCCGCGTACGGGTCGTACGGCTGCTGGGCCGGCTGCGCGTCCGGCCGGGCGTACGGGTCGTAGACGTACTGCTGGGGCTGCGGGGGCTGCGGGTACTCCTGCTGAGGCTGCTGAGGCTGGTGGTGCTGCTGGGCGTACGGGTCGTACGGGTCGTACGGCTGCTGCGCCTGCTGCGGGACCTGCTGCTGGTACACCGGCTGCCCGTACGCGTCGTAGCCGATGATCTGCGGCTGCGGATGGTACGGGTCGTACGGGTTCTGCTGGTCGTTCACCGGTGCCCCTTCCGACTCACTCGCCGCGGTACAGCTGACGCTTGTCGATGTAGCGCACCACGCCGTCCGGGACCAGATACCAGACGGGATCGCCCTGCGCGACGCGTGCCCGGCAGTCCGTGGAGGAGATGGCGAGCGCGGGGACCTCGACGAGCGAGACGCCGCCCTCGGGCAGCCCGTCGTCGGTCAGGTCGTGGCCCGGTCGGGTGACCCCGATGAAGTGCGCGAGCGAGAAGAGCTCCTCGGCGTCGCGCCAGGTGAGGATCTGCGACAGCGCGTCGGCCCCGGTGATGAAGAAGAGGTCGGAGTCGCTGTTCAGGGAGCGCAGGTCCCGCAGGGTGTCGATGGTGTACGTCGCGCCGCCCCGGTCGATGTCGATGCGGCTGACCGAGAACTGCGGGTTGGACGCCGTGGCGATGACCGTCATCAGATAGCGGTCCTCGGCCGGCGACACGGCCTTGTGGCTCTTCTGCCACGGCTCCCCGGTCGGTACGAACACCACCTCGTCGAGGTGGAACAGGGCGGCGACCTCGCTGGCCGCCACCAGGTGTCCGTGGTGGATCGGGTCGAACGTCCCGCCCATCACGCCGAGTCGGCGCTTGCCGCGGCTGCCAGTAGGCACTTCCTGCTCTCCCATGCGTGCAGAGCCTACTGGCACGGCGGCGAACGCCGGATCGGCGGACTCCCGGATCAGCGGACTCCCGGCTCGGCGGTCGGTCGCGGTCGGCTCAGCGGTCGCGGTTGAAGCGGGTGGTGATCCAGAGCAGGAGCATGAGCGCGATGAAGGCGCCGCCGCCCGTGATGTACGGGTTGAGGCTGTTGTGGTTGCCGCCGTGCTCGGCGCCCTCGGAGGCGAGCGTGACCAGGTTGGCGGCGGTGGTGTGGAGGCTCATCTTCGGCAGGACCTATCGATCGGGGATGGGAGCGGAGACTTCGCGCACATCGTATGCGGGCGGTCCTGGCAGTCTCACGCCGACTCAGGCGTTGGCGTCTTCCCTCCTCCGTCGTCCACAACGCCCGGGTTGTCCACAGGCTCCGGCACGCGGTGGCGCCAGCGCCTAGGGTGGGTCCAGTCAGGGGGACGAGCACCGACTCGTACGAACAGGGGGCATCCATGACCGAGAACCACGAGGGAAACGTGCCGAGCAGGCAGCGCAAGCGGTTCCCCGGCATCTCCTCGCGGGCCTACGAGCACCCGGCCGACCGCTCGGCGCTGGTGGCTCTGCGGAAGCTCAGCGGCTTCGACACGGCCTTCAAGGCGCTCAGCGGGCTGCTGCCCGAGCGCAGCCTGCGGCTCCTCTACCTCTCGGACTCCGTCCGGGTGAGCGACGCGCAGTTCAGCCACCTCAACGACATGCTGCGGGACGCCTGTTACGTCCTGGACCTGGAGAAGGTCCCGGCGATGTACGTGACGCAGGACCCGAAGCCCAACGCGATGTGCATCGGCCTGGACGAGCCGATCATCGTCCTCACCACCGGTCTGGTGGAGCTCCTCGACGAGGAGGAGATGCGCGCGGTCGTCGGCCACGAGGTCGGCCACGCCCTCTCGGGGCACGCCGTCTACCGCACGGTCCTGCTGTTCCTCACCAACCTGGCGCTCAGGATCGCCTGGCTCCCGCTGGGGAACGTCGCGGTCATGGCGATCGTGACGGCGCTGCGGGAGTGGTTCCGCAAGTCGGAGCTCTCCGCGGACCGGGCGGGCCTGCTGGTCGGGCAGGACGTGCAGGCCTCGATGCGGGGTCTGATGAAGATCGCCGGCGGCAACCACCTGCACGAGATGAACGTGGACGCGTTCCTCGCCCAGGCGGACGAGTACGAGAAGGCGGGGGACCTGCGGGACTCGGTCCTGAAGATCCTCAACGTGCTGCCGCGCTCGCACCCCTTCACCGCCGTGCGGGCGGCGGAGCTGCGGAAGTGGTCCGAGAGCCGTGACTTCCAGCGGATCATGGACGGGCACTACCCGAAGCGCTCGGAGGACAAGGACACCTCGGTCACCGACTCCTTCCGGGAGTCGGCGGGGCACTACGCCGAGACGGTGCGTACCAGCAAGGACCCGCTGATCAAGCTGGTCGGGGACATCGCGGGCGGCGCGGGCGACCTGGCGGGCGACCTCGGCGGTCGGCTCAGGAACCGGTTCGGCGGCCAGAGCGGCCAGAGTGGCCAGAGCGGCAAGCCGGCCGGCGGCGACCGGGCCGCGGAGAACGGCGGCGAGCGGGACGGGGACGGTCAGAGAGAGGGCTGAGCGCCCGGCGCGAGCGCCCCGCACAGGGACGGGGCGGCGGGCCGCTGCGTGGCGTACGGGTCGGTGATCGCCGGCCCGCCCCCCTCCTCGGCCCGCGCGCCCGCGAGGAGCGGCTTCAGGGAGCCGGTGGCGTCCGCGCCGCACGCCTGCGGGCCCGCCTCGACGGTGCTGGTCAGCAGCTCGGCCCGGTGCATCCGCAGGTCCTCGCGGTCGAAGCGGAAGTGGACCTGGCGGTGGACGGTGAAGAGGGACGCCTCGGACGGCGGGGCCGTCCCGCCGTTCACGGGACGCAGGGCGTACGTGAAGGTGTGGTCCGCCACGACGTCCAGGGTTTCGACGGACGTCTCCTCGAAGCGCAGGGTGCCCCGCACCCGGGCGGCGGGGTCGGCGAGGACGACCTGCCGGGGGTCGAAGCGGACGAGCCAGCCCGCGAGGGCGTGGCGGCCGTCGTCGGCGGGTGTCTCGACGGCCCGGTCGAACTGGGCCTGCTGGTCGGGGTCGATCAGCAGGCGCGCGGGCCGGACGGTCGTCCCGGCGAGGACCTCGGGCTCCAGGGAGGAGGCCACGAGGTAGTCCTTGGCGATGCCGAGGGCGGCGACGACCTGGCTCTCCGAGAAGTGCATCGTGCGGGCGGCGACGGGCAGGGTGATGCCGGCGGCTCCCGAGCGGTACTCGGCGGCGGGGCTGCGGGCGAAGAGCCGGTCCGGCGGGCCGCCCGGGACGGCGGTGCGCGGGGCGAGGGGGATCACGGTGGTGCGCAGCGGCTCGGCCCGCTGGTCGACGGGGGGCTGGTACGGGTTGCGCACGCCCAGGTAGATGGCGGTGCCGAAGGCGAGGAGGATCAGCAGGACCAGCAGGGCCGCCTGGCGGGAGCCGGTGCGGCCGGACTCCCGGGGGGAGCGGCTGCGGACGGCCTGGGCGTACTCGCCCATCCGTTCCTGGGCGGAGAACTCCTGGAGCCGGGCAGCGCGGACGAACGACTCGTCGAAGACGACGGATCGGTACTCGTCCTCACCGCCGGGGAGCCCCTCGGGGGTCCCCTCAGGCGGGTCGCCACGCCCTGCCATACCTTCAGGGTAGGTCGGCGGGGGGCGCCGTAAACGCCCAGGTACACGACAAGTTCCGAAGAATTCGGCCGTCAGGGTGTGCCGGGCAGGGCGGTCGCGGGCGGGGGCGCCGGTGCGGGGGCCGCGGACGGGGTCGCGGTGGCCGTCGACGGCGGCGGCTCGTGGCCGACGGGGACCCGTACGGACGGGCCGTCGGCGGCGGGCGGCGCCGGGTTCGGGGTCGGCTTGTCGACGCCGGTGGTGGCGGGCGGCGGGACCTGGTCCTGACGGTTCGCGGCGGCGCCGCGGTAGACGGCGGCGAAGGCGAGGGCGACCATGCCGATGCCCATGAGGAGGGCGAGGATCCAGGCGACGGGCCGGTGCCAGCGGGCGCGGCCCCGGTAGGGGCGCAGGGCGCCTCCGTGGCGGCCGTAGGGGCTGTCGTCGTCGCCGATGTCGTCGGGCTCGTAGGTGAGGCCCGCGGGGTCGTAGCCGTCCTCGTAAGGGTCGTCGTCGACGGAGCCGCCGCCGGCGCGGGCGCGGGCGGATTCCGCCTCGGCGCGGGCCTGGGCCGCGGCGAGGAGACGCTCGACGGCGGTCGGTTCGTGGACGGGGGCGGCCCGCACGAAGTCCTCGTCGAAGACCACGGCGGCGTAGTCCTCGTCTGCGCCTCCGCGGTCGACAGAGTCCTCGGGGTCTGCGCCGTCCGGGAACGGCGTGCCCCCCACGTCGTCCGGCACGGATTCAGAGTAGACCCGGGAGGGGGTTTTGGGCAGGGAGAGTGCGAACCCTCCCCGCCCAACCGATAAGGAGGCGATTACCGGATGTGACCGTCACCGGTGACGATGTACTTGGTCGAGGTGAGCTCCGGAAGGCCCATGGGGCCGCGGGCGTGGAGCTTCTGGGTGGAGATGCCGATCTCCGCGCCGAAGCCGAACTGTCCGCCGTCCGTGAACCGGGTGGACGCGTTCACGGCGACGGTGGTCGAGTCGACCAGCTGGGTGAAGCGGCGGGCCGCGGCCTGCGAGGTGGTGACGATGGCCTCGGTGTGGCCGGAGGACCACGTGCGGATGTGCTCGACGGCCTTGTCGAGGGAGTCGACGACGGCGGCGGCGATGTCGTACGAGAGGTACTCGGTCTCCCAGTCCTCGGTCGTGGCCGGGACGACGGTGGCCTTGGAGCCCTCGGCGTGGGCGAGGACCCGCTCGTCGGCGTGGACGGTGACCCCGGCCTCGGCGAGGGCGGCCAGTGCGCGGGGAAGGAACGCCTCGGCGATGTCCTCGTGGACGAGGAGGGTCTCGGCGGCGTTGCAGACGCTGACCCGCTGCGCCTTGGAGTTGATCAGGATGTCGACGGCCGTGTCGAGGTCGGCCTGGGCGTCGACGTAGACGTGGCAGTTGCCGGTCCCGGTCTCGATGACGGGGACGGTGGACTCCTCGACGACCGTGCGGATGAGGGAGGCGCCGCCGCGCGGGATGAGGACGTCGACGAGGCCGCGGGCGCGCATGAGCTCGCGCACGGAGTCGCGGGACTCGCCGGGGACGAGCTGGATGGCGTCGGCCGGGAGTCCGGCGCCGCCGATGGCGTCGCGGAGCACCTTCACGAGGGCGGTGTTGGAGGCGTACGCCGAGGAGGAGCCGCGCAGCAGGACCGCGTTGCCGGACTTGAGGCAGAGGGCGGCGGCGTCGACGGTGACGTTGGGCCGGGCCTCGTAGATGATGCCGACCACGCCGAGCGGGACGCGGACCTGGCGGAGGTCGATGCCGTTGGGGAGGGTCGAGCCGCGGACGACCTCGCCGACGGGGTCGGGCAGCGCGGCCACGTCCCGGACGTCGGCGGCGATGGCCCGGACGCGCTCCGGGGTGAGGGTGAGGCGGTCGATGATGGCCTCGCTGGTGCCCGCCTCGCGGGCCTTGGCGATGTCCTCGGCGTTGGCCTCGACGATCTCCGCGGTCCGCACTTCGAGGGCGTCCGCGATCGCCAGGAGGGCGTCGTCCTTGGTGGCGCGCGGGAGTGGCGCGATCTGGGCGGCGGCGCCACGGGCCCGGTAGGCGGCCCGGGTGACCGGGGAGAGGTTGTCGAGGGGCGTGAGCGAGGTCATGTCCGCAGGGTACTGGCAGCCCTGCGGACATCCCTCACGTATCCCGCACTCCGAGACGCGTCCGCGGACACTCCCCGGACACCTCCGGGACGCCCCCCGAGCGGCGCGCGGCGGCCCGGGGCGTCCCCGAGGGCCCGGACGACGGCCCCGGGGGCGGCGGGCCGAGTCAGTAGGGGTGCACGCCGACCGGGGCGGCCGGCGGTGGGCCGTAGCCCTCCGCGATCCGCTGGTGGTAGGTCTCGCGGTCGATGACCTCGAGGCCGACGATCTCCCAGGGCGGCAGCTTCGCGGTCTGCCGGTGCTCGCCCCACAGCCGCAGGGCGACGGCCGCGGCGTCGTGCAGGTCGCGGGCCTCCTCCCAGTAGCGGATCTCGGCGTGGTCGTTGGCGTAGCGGCTGGTCAGCAGGAAGGGGTGGTCGTGTGCCAGCTGTTCGAGTCCGCGCCGCACCTCCTTCAGCGGTGACTCCACGCCCGAGACGCTGAGGGTGATGTGCCAGAGCTTCGACACGGGCCGCTTCTCGGCGGCGCGTGCCTCGGGTGTGTCGCTCTTCCGGTCCGTCTTCCGGTCCGTCTTCCCGTCCGTGGCCCTGTCCCGTGCCTCGTCGAAGTCGGCTCCGGCCTCGACACTGGTCAGGGCGCGTTCGGCAGTCCCGCGGGGCAGTGCCCCTGGGCGCGCTCGTCTCACCGGCGGCCTCCTGTGTGATGCGTGTGGTGCTGTACCCCGCCTTGCTCTTACCCCCGAGACAAAGTTGACCAGTCCGAGGCGGTACGTGGGGCGGTTTTGGTGAACGTCCCTTCCGGATGGCAGGAGTTTCAGCCGTTTCGGCGGGGGTTTCGCAAGGGCTTCCGCGGCGTCTTTCAGCCGATGACGACGAGGTCGTCGCGGTGGACGACCTCCCGCTCGTACTCGGGGCCGAGGGCCTTGGCGAGCTCGTGCGTGGAGCGGCCGAGCATCCGGGGGAGCTCCTTGGCGTCGAAGTTGACGATCCCGCGGGCGACGGGCCGCCCCGTGGTGTCGCGCAGTTCGACGGGGTCGCCGGCCACGAAGTCGCCCTCGACGGCCGCGATCCCGGCGGCGAGCAGCGACTTCTTGCCGTCGACGACGGCCCGTACGGCTCCGTCGTCGAGGGTGAGGGAGCCCTGCGGGGTGGAGGCGTGGGCGAGCCAGAGGAGCCGGTCGGCGGAGCGGCGGCCGGTGCGGTGGAAGTACGTGCCGGTGTCGCGGCCCGCGAGGGCGTCGGCGGCGCGGCTCGCGGAGGTGAGGACGACGGGGACGCCGGCGGCGGCGGCGATCCGGGCCGCCTCGACCTTGGTGACCATGCCGCCGGTGCCGACGCCCGCCTTCCCCGCGGAGCCGATCTCGACGTGCGCGATGTCCTGCGGGCCGCGGACCTCGGCGATGCGCGACGTGCCGGGCTTGGACGGGTCACCGTCGTACAGCCCGTCGACGTCGGAGAGCAGGACGAGCAGGTCGGCGCGGACGAGGTGGGCGACGAGGGCGGCGAGCCGGTCGTTGTCGCCGAAGCGGATCTCGTCGGTGGCGACGGTGTCGTTCTCGTTGACGACGGGCAGCGCGCCCATGGCGAGGAGCTGGTCGAGGGTCCGGTAGGCGTTGCGGTAGTGGGCGCGGCGGCTGGTGTCGTCCGTGGTGAGCAGGACCTGGCCGACGCGGACGCCGTAGCGGGCGAAGGAGGCGGTGTAGCGGGCGACGAGGAGCCCCTGGCCGACGCTGGCGGCGGCCTGCTGGCGCGCGAGGTCCTTGGGGCGGCGGGTGAGGCCGAGGGGGGCGAGGCCTGCGGCGATGGCGCCGGACGAGACGAGGACGATCTCCTTCTCGCCGCCGCTGCGGACCTTGGCGAGGACGTCGACGAGGGCGTCGACGCGGTCGGCGTCGAGGCCCCCGGAGGCGGTGGTGAGCGAGGAGGAGCCGACCTTGACGACGATCCTGCGGGCCTCCGTCACGTACTGCCTCGCCGGATCCGTCTGCACCGTCGTCATCTCCGTCGCCACCTGCGTCGTCCTCACTCGGCCTGTTCCCCGCGGCGCGCGTCGCCCGCCGCGGCTGCGACGCAATCTACGCGAGCCGCGAGGGCTCCCGCTCGTCCGTTCCGTTCCCTGGACCGGACGCCCCGGGCTCGTCGCCGGGCTCGTCCTCGGACCGGCGGGGCACCAGGATGCGCTGGGAGATCAGGTAGGTGAAGGGGATGGCGACGACGGCGGCGACGAGTGGCGCGATCCTGTCGTCCGTTCCGGCCCAGGTGACGAGGGCGTACAGACCGACGCTCTGCACGAGGTAGTTGGTGACGTTGGTGAGTGGGAAGAGCGCGAACTTCTTCCAGGTCGGGCGGGTGCGGTAGGTGAAGTAGGTGTTGAGGAAGAAGGAACCGACCATGCTGAGGAGGAAGGCGAGGGTGTACGCGGCGAAGTACGGCATCCAGGGGTGGAGGAGCAGGTAGCACCCGAAGAACGTGCCGGTGTTGACGCCTCCGACGAGCGCGAAGCGGACTATCTCGGCGAGCCGTGCCCGCCGCCCGGTGGAGCCCATCAGCGGTCCCGTTCGTTGGCGGCGACGCGGATGCGTTCGGCCGCGGCCTGTTCGGCGGCGCCGCGGCCGAAGGAGCGGTGGGTCTCCTTCACCAGGAAGTGCGGCCGGCGCTTCGTCTCGTAGTAGATGCGGCCGATGTACTCGCCGATCAGCCCCAGCATCACCATCTGTACGCCGCCGAGTCCGACCACGATCGCGACCAGGGTGACGTAACCGGGCGCGGTGACGCCCTGGAAGAGGGCGGCCACGGTGATCCAGACCGCGTACAGGGCGGCGAGTCCGCTGAGCATCAGGCCGAGCCAGAGCGCGATGCGCAGGGGCCGGTTGTTGAAGGAGATCAGCCCGTCCATGCCGTAGTTGAGCAGGGAGCCGAACTTCCACTTCGTCTCGCCGCCCTCGCGCGCGGCGTTGCGGTAGTCGAAGGTGACGGTGTCGAAGCCGATCCAGGAGAAGAGGCCCTTGGAGAAGCGGTTGTACTCCGGCAGGGAGAGGAGCGCGTCGACGGCGGGCCGGGAGAGCAGCCTGAAGTCCCCCACGCCGTCGGTGAGTTCGACGTCGACCCAGCGGTTGACGGCACGGTAGTACACGCGGCTGAGCGCCGACCGGAGCTTCTTGTCGCCCTCGCGGGTGCGCCGCGCCATCACCTGGTCGTAGCCCTGGTGGTGGAGGTCGAGCATGCGCGCGAGCAGTTCGGGCGGGTGCTGGAGGTCGGCGTCCATGATGACCACGGCGTCGCCGCTGGCCTTGCGCAGGCCGGCGAGCATGGCGGCCTCCTTGCCGAAGTTGCGGCTGAAGGAGGCGTACTGGGTGCGGTGCGGGTGCCGGGCGGCGATCGCGCGCAGTTTGCCGAGGGTTCCGTCGGAGCTGCCGTCGTCGACGTAACAGATCTCGTAGCCGACCGGGAGTCCGTCGAGGACGTCGCGCATGCGGGTGTCGAACCGCTCGATGACGTCCTCCTCGTTGTAGCAGGGGACGACGACGGAAAGCCTGGTCATGTGAACGGTCACTCCAGAGGGCCGAGCGAGAGTACGTCCTGAGGGACCGCCACCGAACTCTCCGTCGAGCAGCGCGGCCACGGTACGGCGCGGGGGTGACCGGCGTGCGTCGCACGAGTGACCGCTCGCGGTCGGCATGTCGTCCACGCAGCAAAGCATGCGCGGAAGATATTGATATACGGGACATTTTGAACCATTTTTCACCCATAGAGGCGATCTCAGCCACTTGGAGCGACGACCGGTGAGCAGCACGACCCAGGAGACGGACTCGGACGCGGACTCCGAGCCGGAATCGGAGCCGGACGCGGAGCCGGGCACAGAGCCGGAATCGGAGCCGGACGCGGAGAGCGAGAAGGGAACGGGGAAGGAGACGGACGGGAACAGGAGGAGACGGGCCGCGTCCCGCTCCGGGGCGGTCCACCGCGTCGCCGCAGGCCTGGCCCTCCTCGTCGCCGCGGGCGCCGGGGCGCTCCTCGCGGTCGGCGCCTTCCTCGGGCTCTACGTCCGCCCGACCTCCGACGACTGGTGCGCCCTCTGGAAGACCCGGGACCTGGGGCTCCTCGGCATCACCGCGGACTTCTACCGGACCCAGAACGGCCGCGTCACCAACGCCTTCCTGACCGGCCTCGTCTACACCGACGGCATGACGGGCCCGAAGCTGCTGCCCGCGTTCCTCGTCGTGAGCCTCGGCGCCGGGCTGTTCCTCCTCGCCCGCGAGGCGCTGCGCGCGCTGCGCCTGACGGCCCCCGTGGTGACGACGGTCGCGGCCGTGGCCCTGCTCGAAGCGCTCCTGTTCTTCGCGGGGACCCGCCCCTACCAGGCACTCCTCTGGGCCCCCGCCACCCTCTCCCACACGGTGCCGAGCCTCCTCGGCGTCTGGGCGGTGCTCTGCGCCGTGCGGGCCGCGCGCAGCCGCCGCCGCTGGGCGCGGGCCGCCGCCGTCGGCGCCGCCGTGGCGCTCGGCGCCGCGGCCGGCATGCTCAGCGAGCCGTTCGTCGCGACGGCCGGCCTCACCGGCGCGGTGCTGGCCGTGCTCTGCCTGCCCCGGCTCGGCTGGACCCGCGACCGGTACGCGACGACCTGGTGCACCGCCTGGTGCCTCGGCCTGCTCGTCGGCCTCGTCCTGCTCTGGACCTCCCCCGGCGCGCGCTGGCGCCGCTCCGTGCAGCCGAGGGAGCCCTTGTCCGCGGACGCGCTCCGGGCGACGGTCCAGGACTGGCTGCGCATCTGGGAGACGATCCTCGGCCAGTGGGCGTACGCCGGCGCCCTCGCCGTCGGCGTCCTGCTCGGCCTCGGCCTCGGCCTCACGGCGGCGACGACCACGACGGCCAGGACGTCCACGCCCAGGAGGACGCGCCCGGCACCGGCGCCCACGACCGCGACGCCCACGACCGCGACGCCCCCGCGGTGGCTTTTCCTCCTGCTCGTGGCGCTGCCGGTGCCACTGATCGCGCTGGCAAGTCTCGCCGCCGCGTACGGGCTGCACAGCGGGTACGGCGCGAGCGGCTGGACGTACGCCCGCACCTGGACCAGCTTCCTCGTCCCGTTCCTGCTGGCGCTCTGCGGCTACGGCGCCTGGCTCGGCCTCGTCCTCGGCCGCGCCCTCGCCGCGCGGCCCCCCGCGATCGTCGTCGCGAGCGCGGTCGCGGGCGGGCTGGCCCTGGCGAGCGGGACGGCCCTGGTGCCCGCCGCGCGGACGACGACCACGCAGACGGTGGCCCGCAGCATCGCCTGGGACGCGCAGGACGCCCGGATCCGCGCGGAGGTGGCGCGCGGGGCCACGGAGGTGGCGTACCGCCCCCTCTACATCGGGCACCTCGCAGAACCCTTCTTCACCGGGGTGTACGCGAAGGACTGGGCGGCCCAGTGCGCGGCCCGGTACTACGGAGTGGACCGCGTCCGCCGCCCCTGACGCCACCGGGCCACCGAGCCCACGGCCCCGCCCCGGCCCTGCCCTCGACCCAGCCCCCCGGCTCCGGGCCGTCGGCGGGACCACCGGCATCCGGCCACCGCCACCCCACCGCCACCGCCTCGGCGCCGCCCCCCGGCCTCGTACCCCCGGAACCCCGCCGAAGGGTGTGTTCCCCCTCACGTCGGCGGGCCGGGCGTGCAGGGGTTTGGGGTAGGTTCTCGGCACATGTGCCCCCGCGCGGGCGCCGCCGAACCGGCAGCGCCCGTACGGGCGACTCCCGGCGCGTGAGGATGGTTGCCCCCGCGAGCCCCGCTCGTTCCATCACGATCGGGACACGGCACGTGCCGCACCGCCGGAAGGCGCGGCGAACCCGGTGGAGAACACCAGGTAGCTTGGGTGTGTCTGGAGGAAAGACAAGTGGATCGAGGTGCAAGTGCCTGACGTCTCCGTGGTCGTCATCGCCTACAACGACGCAGAGCGTCTCCCGACGGCCGTTCAGTCGGTACTGGATCAGACCCTGCACGGCGTCGAAGTGGTGATCGTCGACGACTGCAGCAAGGACAGCACCTTCGAGGTCGCCCAGGCGCTCGCCGCCGCACACCCGGACCGGGTCAGGGCCTTCCAGCTGCCGCAGAACAGCGGTGGCTGCGGCGCGCCCCGCAACCACGGCATCCAGCAGTGCGCCGGCGACTACGTCATGTTCCTCGACAGCGACGACGTGCTCGAGCGCAACGCCTGCCGCAACATGCTGGAAGCCGCCGAGAGCACCGGCTCCGACATCGTCTCCGGCCTCTGCGTCCGCGTGCACCTGGACAGCCGCTACCAGAAGAAGACCGCCTGGTACCCCTGGCTCTACTCGACGACCCGCACGATCGAGTCGATCACCGAGCTGTCGGACCTCCTGACCTTCGACACCCTGTCGACGAACAAGTGCTACCGGCGCGAGTTCCTCCTGGAGTCGGGGCTCGAGTTCCCGGTCGGCATCCACTACGAGGACCTGCTCTTCTCGGCCCAGGCGTACGTCGCCGCGCGCCGGATCACGCTGATCCCGAACACGGTCTACTACTGGAACGTGCAGGAGAGCGCCGCCGCGAAGTCGATCAGCAACCGGCGCCACGAGATCGCCAACTTCGTGCACCGCATGGAGATCCACCGTCGTGTGGACGCCCTGCTGGAGAGCAAGGGCTACGACGAGCTCAAGTACCGCAAGGACATCAAGTTCCTCAAGCACGACCTGGTCCTCCACTTCCGCGACCTGGCGCTGCTCGACGAGGACTACCGGCGCGAGTTCGCCGAGCTGGCCAACGGCTACCTCGCCGAGATCGACCCGCAGGCGTACGAGGAAGTGCAGCCGCTGCACGCCATCTGCGCCTACCTCCTGAGCAAGGAGGACTGGGAGAACCTGCTGCGGGCCACCGAGGCGCTCACCAACCCGGGCCGCCTCACCTCCCCGCTCGCCGAGGTGGACGAGAAGATCTACTGGTGCGACCGGCACCTGGACACCGAGCAGGGACGCCAGATCCTGGACGTCACCGAGCGCGGCTTCCACACCCGTCCGCTCACGGCGCTCGCCCTCGGCAACAAGCTGACCTCGTACGAGAGCACCGACGGCGTCGTGAAGCTCGCCGGCCGCGTGGTCAACCCGCTGGGCCGGATCAGCCCGGACGCCGAGATCAGCGCCGTCCTGGAGTTCTCCGCCCGCCGCAGCGTCGGCGGGAAGACCGCGCACATCCCCGTGACCCAGGTCCGGCACGCCGGCGAGTGGATCGAGTGGGAGGGCACCGCCGACGTCGCCCGCACCGTCCGCCCGCTCGGCATCATCGACGCCGTCTGGGACGTCCGCCTCATCCTCACGGTCGACGGCGAACGGCTCCGCACCCGCGTCTCCGTCGGCGGCACCTCCCTCGACAACGCCCGCTCCCTGAAGGTCCGCCCGCGCCTCACGACGCTGGTCTCCGACCGCTTCGTCCCCGAGATCACGAAGAAGGGCAACCTGTCCTACGTGCTCTCGGCGGAGGGCAAGGCCGCCGTCCACGCCAGCTCGGTGATCGAGGGCGCCATGCACGGCCGCACCGCCCAGCTGGCGAAGACGAGCCTGCGCCGCCTCCTCAAGGCGAAGAAGGACCTGCAGTCGGGCGAGACCAAGCTGCGCGTCTACCACGAGTTCTACAGCAAGCTGCCGATCCGCAAGGGGCTCGTGGTCTTCGAGAGCCACCTCGGCAAGCAGTACAGCGACAGCCCCAAGGCGATCTACGAGGAGATGCGCCGTCAGGGCGTCGACTTCGAGGCCGTGTGGTCCTACGCGGGCGCGAAGCCGATCGGCTTCCCCGAGGACGCCACCCTGGTGAAGCGCTGGAGCTGGCAGTACCTGCGGGCGCTCGCCCAGGCCGAGTTCTGGATCGACAACCAGGGCTTCCCGCTGCGCCTCACCAAGCGCCCCGGCACCACGTACATCCAGACCTGGCACGGCACGGCCCTCAAGCGGATGGGCTTCGACGAGCCCAACACCAAGGCGCGCGGCCTCGCCGCCCAGGCCTCCTTCCAGCAGGCCCTGGACCGCTTCGACCACTTCCTGATCCGCGGCGAGCACGACCGGCGCACCCTCGCGAAGGGCTTCCGCCTGCGCGACGAGGTGCTGCTGCCCGTCGGCTACCCGCGCAACGACGAACTGGCCGAGGCACGCCGCAAGGAGGCCGAGACCGGCACCCGCGAGCGTGGCCCGCTCGCGGCCGAGCTGGGCATCGACCCGGAGAAGAAGGTGCTGCTGTACGCGCCGACCTTCCGGGCCGCGCCCGGCGGCAAGGTGCGCGCCTTCGAGCCGCCCTTCGACATCGAGGAGTTCGCCGAGCGCTTCGGCGACACCCACACGCTGCTGATCAGGACCCACTACCTGAACAGCGTGACGCTGCCGCCGTCGGTGCGCGGACGGGTCGTCGACGTCTCCAAGCACCACGACATCACCCCGATCCTCGCGCTCGCGGACGGGCTGATCACCGACTACTCGTCCGTGATGTTCGACTACGGGCTGCTCGACCGCCCGATGATCTTCTTCACGTACGACTACGACGAGTACGCCAAGGAGAACCGCGGCACCTACTTCGACCTGAAGGAGCGCGCGCCGGGCCCGGTCGTGGCCACGGAGGAGGAGCTCTTCGGAGTGATCGCCAACTTCAAGGACGAGGCCGACACCAAGTACGCGGCGGCCCGCCAGCGGTTCAACGCAGAGTTCAGCGAGTACGACCGGGGCGACGCGGCCCGTCAGATCGTCGCCAAGTTCTTCACCAGGAGCGGGAAGTGACCAACCAGACCACCGTGTCCGGCGGCCGCGACATCTTCATCGTCTCCAACAGCGTGGACGAGATGGGCGGTGTGACCACCTGGACGCACCAGATGGCCCGCGCGTTCACCGACCGCGGCCACAAGGTCCACGTCATCGGCATCACGCCCGCCCCCGCGGGGCGGCAGCACGAGTTCCCGGACCCGCTGCCGTACGCCACCACCACGCTGTACGACGCGCACCCGCCGCAGGTGAAGCCGCTGCGCGGGCTCAAGGGCAAGCTCAACGCGGCGGAGCGGCGGCGCCACGCCGCCCGCGCCGCGGGCATGCGGGAGCGCGCCGACCGGATGACGGCGCTCTTCGCCGCCGCCCGGCCCGGCGCGATCGTGATCGTGACGCAGGTGTGGGCGATGGAGTGGGTCTCCCTCGCCGACACCAAGGGCCACGTGGTGATCGGCATGAGCCACGAGTCGTACGCGGCCAGCGCCGCGTCCTCCCGGCTCGCCCGCGTGAAGCGCTACTACAAGGACGTCGACCGGCTCCTCGTCCTCACTCCGGGCGACGCGGACCAGTGGATCCGCGCCGGCATGGACAACGTCGGCCACATGCCGAACGCGCTGCCGTTCATGCCCGACGCCCCGGCGCCGCGCAGCGAGAAGGTCGTCGTCTCCATCGGACGCCTCTCGCACGAGAAGGGCGTCGACATGCTGCTCGACAGCTGGGCCGAGATCGCCTCCCGTCACCCCGACTGGAAGCTGCGGATCTACGGTGCCGGTGACGAGGAGGAGGCGCTGCGGCTGCGCACCACCGAGCTGGGCCTCGACGGGTCCGTGGAGTGGATGGGCCGCACCAACGACGTGCTCGGGGCCCTGTCCGGCGCCTCGGTCTTCGCGCAGGCGTCCCGCGCCGAGGGCTTCCCCATCACCCTCCTGGAGGCGATGGCGGCGGGCGTGCCGTGTGCCGCGTTCGACTGCGCGCCGGGCGTGCGGGAGATCATCCGGGACGGCGAGGACGGGCTGCTCGCGCGGCTCGGCAACGCGATGGAGCTGGGCGGCCACATCAGCGCGCTGATCTCCGACAAGGAGCTGCGCGACCGGATGGGTGACGCGGCGTTCGAGAACGTGAAGCGGTACTCGGCCGACGAGATCACGGACCGCTGGGAGGCGCTGTTCGCCTTCCTGGAGCGCTGACGCTACCGCGAGGATCCGAGAGAGCGCGAAGACGGCGAAGACCGCGAAGGGGAAGGGCCGGGGAGTGTCGACTCCCCGGCCCTTCCCCTTCGTTTCCGTTCGAGGGTCAGACGATGGCGGCCCCGCGGCGCGCGACCCAGCCCTCCCAGGCCGAGCTGATCATGTCGCGGACGTCGTGGCGGGCCTTCCAGCCCAGCTCGGCGGCGATGCGGTCGGCGGAGGCGACGACCCGCGCGGGGTCACCGGCGCGGCGCGGGGTGACGAGCGGCTCGGTGGTGTGACCGGTGATCTCGTTGATCAGCGCGACCATCTCGGTGACGGAGACGCCCTCGCCGCGGCCGATGTTGACGGTCAGGTCGCGCGGCTCGCCCGCCTGGGCCCACTCCGCGAGCTTGCGCGCCGCCACGAGGTGGGCGTCGGCCAGGTCCTCGACGTGGATGTAGTCGCGGATGCAGGTGCCGTCCGGCGTGTCGTAGTCGTCGCCGAAGACGCGCGGGGACTCGCCGGCGTCGAGGCGCTCGAAGACCATCGGGACCAGGTTGAAGACGCCGGTGTCGGCGAGTTCGGGGGTCGCCGCGCCGGCCACGTTGAAGTAGCGCAGGCAGGCGGTGGAGATGCCGTGGGCGTGGCCGGCGGCGCGGACCAGCCACTCACCGGCGAGCTTGGTCTCGCCGTACGGGCTCAGCGGCGCGCACGGGGTCTCCTCGGTGACGAGGTCGACGTCCGGCATGCCGTAGACGGCGGCCGAGGAGGAGAAGAGGAAGTTGCGCACACCGGCGGCGGCGACGGCCTCCAGGAGGACCGTGAGACCGATGATGTTCTCGCGGTAGTAGTGCAGCGGCAGCTCGACGGACTCGCCGACCTGCTTCTTCGCGGCGAGGTGGACGACACCGGTCACGCCGTGCTCGGCGATCGTCTTGTCCAGGACCTCACGGTCGAGCGTCGAACCGACCACCAGCGGCACGCCCTCCGGCACCCGCGACTCGTAGCCCGTGGACAGGTCGTCGAGGACGACGACCCGCTCGCCCGCCTGCGTCATGGCGCGGACCACGTGCGAGCCGATGTACCCGGCGCCTCCGGTGATCAGAAAAGTCATAGCGCCCCAAACCCTTTCACTGAGAACTGCGGGAGAGCCGACGGAGCCGGGCCCTGACCGCCCGGAGACCGTCCCGGGCTCCCGGTGCGATCCGTACCGCCAGCGAGCCGTTGGCCGTGACGTACTGCTGCACCAGGAGTACACCGTACCGGCTGCTCGGGAGGACCGAGCGCCGCTGCGAACCGTCCGGGAGCCGCAGCGCGGTGGTGAAGGACTCGCCGTTCGCGCACGTCACGGTGATCCCGACGTCCCACAGCTGGGTGCCCCGACGACCACTCCTGCGGGCGGTCCTGGCGAGCGCGGTGAGCGGGAACGGGACCCGGCCGGTCCAGCCGCCCTCGGGGCCCTGCGCGCCCTGCGCGCCGTCTGCGGGGGCGAGTGCGGTCCGTTCGGTGCGGGCGGGTTCGGCGGCGCCGCGGGGGGTGAAGGCCAGTTCGGCGGTACGGGGCAGGGCCTCGGCCAGGCGCCCGTACAGGTCCCGGACGGTGAAGGTCAGCTCGCCGCTCCCGGTCGCGCGCAGGGAACCGTCCACGATCAGCGGCAGCTCGTCCAGGGGCAGGCGGTCCATGCCGTCGAGCTCGGCCTCCGGCAGGTCCTCGGCCCAGACGGCGGCGGCCGGGGTGCCCGCGTAGGGGGGCAGGAGCCGGGCCGGGTTCGCGGTCAGCCGGGAGAGCCGGGCCAGGTCGCGCGGCTCCTTCGCGGCGCGCAGGAACCGGGCGGCCCAGCGGGCCGGGGTGACGGCGGCGGCGATCTCCGCCTCCTCGAAACCGGCCAGGTGGTCCCGGGTGAGCGCCCACCAGTCGGCGCGGTGGGCGGCGTCCCGCTGCCGCAGGTCCCGCGCGTACATGCGCAGGTCGTGTTCGAGGAACTTGGTGCGGCAGGCAGCGGCCAGCTCGGGCCGGCCGGCCTCGGCGAAGGTCTCCACGGCGGCGCGGTGGGCGTCGACGCGGGAGCGCCAGTTGGCGACGCCGTCGCGGTCCAGGGAGATCGACAGCCGTGCGGCGGCCCGCCGCACGTGCCAGACGTACACGGTGTCGGGGATCACCGCGACGCGGGGCGCGGCGGCGTACACGCGGGCGGTGAAGAGGAAGTCCTCGTAGACGAAGCGGCCGTCGGGGAAGCGGATGCCGTGCTCGTCGAGGAACGCGCGGGCGTAGACCTTGTTGACGCAGAGGGTGTCGTGGAGCAGCGGCCGCAGCTCGTCCACGGTCTCCAGGACGGCGGGCTCGCGGTAGAGGGCCGGCTGCCAGCGCACGTCCCGGCCCTCGGGGAGCTCCCGCCGGACGCAGACGCCGACGGCGACGGGGGTGCGGTGCCGCTCGGCGGCGGCGACGAGCGCCTCGGCGGCGCCGGCCGGGAGGACGTCGTCGCTGTCGAGGAACATGACGTACGGGGCGGTGGCGGCCCGGATGCCGTCGTTGCGGGGGGTGCCGCAGCCCCCGCTGTTCTCGGCGCGGCGCAGGACCCGCACCTTGGGGTGCCGCGCGGCCAGCTCGTCGAGCACGCGCACGGTCCCGTCCCCAGAACAGTCGTCGACCACCACGACCTCGGCCACGACGGGCCCCTGGTCGAGCGCGGACCTGATCGCCTGGCCGACGAGCGCCTCGTCGTTGTAGGCGATGACGACGACACTCAACTTGTCCGCGGTCCGGGACGGGAAAGCGCTACTCACACCAGGATCCTACGGGAGCCCCCCACCACCCCCGTGGGGGGCGACGGGGGGCTCGGTCCGGCCCGGCGCGCGGCCGGGATCCGGCTGCGCCGGACTCCGTCCGCCGACCGGAGGACGAGGCCCGGCGCGCGGCCGGACCCGCCTAGAACGGATCGAACTCGTTGAACTCCCGGTCCGACTCGTCACGCTCCGCCTGACGGTCGCGGCGACGCTGCGCCGCCGGCCGCGGGGCCTCCATGCGGTGGTCCTCGCCGCGGCGGCCGAGCATTTCGGCGCCGGCGGTCATCGAGGGCTCCCAGTCGAAGACGACCGCGTTCTCCTCGCTGCCGATGGCGACGCCGTCGCCCGCGCGGGCGCCCGCCTTCATCAGTTCGTCCTCGACGCCGAGGCGGTTGAGGCGGTCGGCCAGGTAGCCCACGGCCTCGTCGTTGTTGAAGTCGGTCTGGCGGACCCAGCGCTCCGGCTTCTCGCCGCGCACGCGGTACACGTCCTCCTGCTCGTCGTACGTGACGGTGAAGCCCGCGTCGTCGACGGCCTTCGGGCGGATGACGATCCGGGTCGCCTCCTCCTTCGGCTTGGCCGCGCGGGCCTCGGCGACGATGCCGGCGAGGGCGAAGGACAGCTCCTTCAGACCCGTACGGGCCACGGCGGAGACCTCGAACACCTGGTAGCCGCGCTCCTCCAGGTCCGGGCGGATCATGTCCGCGAGGTCCTGGCCGTCCGGGATGTCGATCTTGTTGAGGACGACGATCCGGGGCCGGTCCTCCAGGCCGCCGTACTGCTTCAGCTCCTCCTCGATGACGTCGAGGTCGGAGACCGGGTCGCGCTCGGACTCCAGCGTCGCCGTGTCCAGGACGTGGACGAGGACGGAGCAGCGCTCCACGTGGCGGAGGAACTCCAGGCCCAGGCCCCGGCCCTGGCTCGCGCCCGGGATCAGGCCCGGCACGTCGGCGATCGTATAGACGGTCGAACCGGCGGTGACGACGCCCAGGTTGGGGACGAGGGTGGTGAAGGGGTAGTCGGCGATCTTCGGCTTCGCGGCGGAGAGCACGGAGATGAGCGAGGACTTGCCGGCGCTCGGGTAGCCGACGAGCGCCACGTCGGCGACGGTCTTCAGCTCCAGGACGACGTCCTGGAGGTCACCGGGCTCACCGAGCAGCGCGAAGCCGGGGGCCTTGCGGCGCGCCGAGGAGAGCGCCGCGTTGCCGAGGCCGCCCCGGCCGCCCTGCGCCGCGACGTACGTCGTGCCGTGGCCGACGAGGTCCGCGAGGACGTTGCCCTGCTTGTCGAGGACGACGGTGCCGTCGGGCACGGTCAGGACCAGGTCCTGGCCGTCCTTGCCCGCGCGGTTGCCGCCCTCGCCGGGCTTGCCGTTGGTGGCCTTGCGGTGCGGCGAGTGGTGGTACTCGAGCAGCGTGGTGACGGACTGGTCGACGACCAGGATCACGTCGCCGCCACGGCCGCCGTTGCCGCCGTCGGGGCCGCCGAGCGGCTTGAACTTCTCGCGATGGACGGAGGCGCAGCCGTGGCCTCCGTTACCCGCGGCGACATGCAGCTCGACGCGGTCCACGAAGGTGGTCATGGTTCTGTGCCTCCAGAAGTGCCGTACGTACAGAAATGTCTATCTAGTAACACGCGAAAGGCGGACCCTCTTCCCTTACGGGAAGTGAGGTCCGCCTCCGCAAAGATCCGATCAGGCGACCGGAACGATGTTCACGACCTTGCGGCCACGGTGGGTGCCGAACTGCACCGAACCGGCCTGCAGGGCGAACAGCGTGTCGTCGCCGCCACGGCCGACGCCCGCGCCCGGGTGGAAGTGGGTGCCACGCTGGCGGACC
Source organism: Streptomyces sp. NPDC003327 (assembly GCF_053589515.1). Classification (NCBI taxonomy): domain Bacteria; kingdom Bacillati; phylum Actinomycetota; class Actinomycetes; order Kitasatosporales; family Streptomycetaceae; genus Streptomyces; species Streptomyces sp. NPDC003327. The sequence goes on from NZ_JBSFSA010000001.1 coordinate 216,798, forward strand.
AGGATCTCACCCGCGTTGACGACCTGACCGCCGAAGCGCTTCACGCCGAGCCGCTGGGCGTTGGAGTCGCGACCGTTCCGGGTGGACGATGCGCCCTTCTTGTGTGCCATTGCTCAGTCCCTCTTTACTTCGCGGCCGTCGGGATCGCGGTGACCTTGATCGCCGTGTACTGCTGACGGTGACCCTGGCGACGGCGGTAGCCGGTCTTGTTCTTGTAGCGCAGGATGTCGATCTTGGCGCCCTTGTGGTGGTCCACGACCTCGGCCGTGACCTTGATGCCGGCCAGGACCCACGGGTCGCTGGTCACGGCCTCGCCGTCGACAACGAGCAGGGTCGAGAGCTCGACCGTGTCGCCAACCTTGGCAGTGGAAATCTTGTCAACCTCAACGATGTCGCCGACAGCAACCTTGTGCTGGCGACCACCGCTGCGCACGATGGCGTACACGCGGATCTCTCTCTCACTCGCAATGGAACCTCTGACGCCAGCCGCCCGCACGGGCCGAGGGCCCGCGACGGTCCGGATTCGGACGAGCGGCCTCTCCCGCCAGGCGGGAGGGAGGTGCTCAGAGGCGCGGCGCGTCATCCGACACGCCGACGGTCTAGGTTACGGGCGGCTGCCGCAGAGGGTCAAATTCGCCCGGGCGGGTGCGGGCCGCCCCACGAGGGGGCGGCCCGCACCACCGGATCAGTCCTGGGCCGGAGCCGTGGTCTTCTCCGCCGCCTTCTTGGCGGTCGTCTTCTTGGCGGTGGTCTTCTTCGCCGCCGTCTTCTTGGTGGCGGCCTTCTTGGCCGTGGCCTTCTTCGCCGGCGCCTTGCGGGCCGTCTTCTTGGCCGGGGCCGGGGCGGCCTCGGCCTCCTCGACGGCCTCCGGCTCGACCGCCCCGGTCACCTCGGCCGTCTCGACCGGGGCCGCCGTGGCGACCACGACGACGGCGGCCTCCTCGGCGCCCGAGGGCGAACCGGCCGGCGCGGTGGCCTTGCGGACCACCCGGCGGCGTGCCCGGGGCGCGACGGCCACGGGGGCCTCCTCGACGGCGGGCTCGGCGGCGGCGACCGGCTCCGGCTCGACGACGGCTGCCTCGGCCGGGGTCTCGGTCTCGACGACCGGGGCCGGCGCGGGGGTGACCGTCTCGGCCTCCACCGCAGGGGTCGACGCGACCGGCGAGGTCACCCGACGGGTGGCCCGGCGACGACCGCGGGGCGCGGGCGCGGCTGCCTCCTCGACGACCGGCTGCTCGACGACCGGGGCCGGCGCGGACACCGGCTCCGGCTCCCGCTCCGGCTCGACGGCGACGGCCTCGGCCGGGGTCTCGACGACCGGCGCCGGGGCGACCGGGGTCGAGGCGACCGGCGCGGTCACCCGGCGGGTGGCACGGCGACGGCCGCGGCCGCGCGTGGCGGCCGCCTCGGCCTCGGCGACGGAGCCGTACAGCTCCTCGTCCGGGGCGATCGGCTCGGGCAGGGCCACCGGGGCGGCCAGCTCGGCCGCGACCTCGGCCTCGGTCTCGACCTGGTCCTCGGCCTCCGCAGCGGCGTCGGACTCCACGGCCTCCACGGCCTCGTGGTGCTCGGCGTGCTCGTGGACGTGCTCGGCGCCGCCGCGGCCGCGCTTCTTCGAGCGCTTGCCGCCGCCACCGCCACCGGAGGTGGTGGGCTGCTCCATGTGCACGATGACGCCGCGGCCGTTGCAGTGGACGCAGGTCTCGGAGAAGGACTCCAGGAGGCCCTGGCCGACCCGCTTGCGGGTCATCTGCACCAGGCCGAGCGAGGTGACCTCGGCCACCTGGTGCTTGGTCCGGTCCCGGCCCAGGCACTCCAGGAGGCGGCGCAGCACCAGGTCGCGGTTGGACTCCAGGACCATGTCGATGAAGTCGATGACGACGATGCCGCCGAGGTCGCGCAGCCGCAGCTGGCGCACGATCTCCTCGGCCGCCTCCAGGTTGTTCCTGGTGACGGTCTCCTCGAGGTTGCCGCCCTGGCCGGTGAACTTGCCGGTGTTGACGTCGACGACGATCATCGCCTCGGTCTTGTCGATCACCAGCGAGCCGCCGGAGGGCAGCCAGACCTTGCGGTCGAGCGCCTTCATGAGCTGCTCGTCGATCCGGTACGTGGCGAAGACGTCGACCTCGCTGGTCCACTTCGACAGCCGGTCGACCAGGTCGGGCGCGACGTGGCCGACGTACCCGTGGATGGTCTCCCACGCGTCGTCGCCGCTGACGATGACCTTGGAGAAGTCCTCGTTGAAGATGTCGCGGACGACCCGGACGGTCATGTCCGGCTCGCCGTAGAGCAGCGTCGGGGCGTTGCCGCTCTTCGCCTTCTTCTGGATGTCCTCCCACTGCGCCTGCAGTCGCTCGACGTCGCGGCGCAGCTCGTCCTCGCTCGCGCCCTCGGCGGCGGTGCGCACGATGACGCCGGCGTCCTCGGGGACGATCTTCTTGAGGATGGTCTTCAGGCGGGCGCGCTCGGTGTCCGGGAGCTTGCGGCTGATGCCGGTCATCGAGCCCTCGGGGACGTACACGAGGTAGCGGCCCGGCAGGGAGACCTGGCTGGTGAGGCGGGCGCCCTTGTGGCCGATCGGGTCCTTCGTCACCTGGACGAGGACGGACTGGCCGGACTTGAGGGCGGTCTCGATGCGGCGCGGCCCGTTGGCCATGCCGAGCGCCTCGAAGTTGACCTCACCGGCGTACAGGACGGCGTTGCGGCCCTTGCCGATGTCGACGAAGGCGGCCTCCATCGACGGCAGCACGTTCTGGACCTTGCCCAGGTAGACGTTGCCGACGTACGAGGTGGCCTGCTCCTTGTTGACGTAGTGCTCGACGAGCACGTTGTCTTCCAGGACGCCGATCTGGGTGCGCTCGCCGTTCTGGCGGACGACCATCACGCGCTCGACGGCCTCGCGGCGGGCGAGGAACTCGGCCTCGGTGATGATCGGCACGCGGCGGCGGCCCTGCTCGCGGCCCTCGCGACGGCGCTGCTTCTTGGCCTCCAGGCGGGTCGAGCCCTTGATGGACTGGACCTCGTCGGACGGCTCGGCCTTCTCGCGGGCCGGGCGCGGCTCGCGGACCTTGACGACCGTACGGACTCCGTCGTCGTCGGCGCCCTCCGTCTCCACGGAGGCGTCACCGCTGCGGCGGCGCCGGCGCCGGCGCCGGCGCGAGCTGCTGGAGCCGCCCCCGAACGCCTCTGCGTCGTCGTGCTCCTCGCCGTCCTCGGCCTCCTCGGCCTCCTCGGCGTGGAGCTCGTCGCCCTCCTCGGCCTCCTCGGCCTCGGCGAGCTCGCCGCGGCGACGGCGGCGGCCCCCGCGGCGGCGACGGCGGGACGGGCGGTCCTCGTACTCGTCGTTCTCGTCGGCCTCGACCTCGGCCTCCGCCTCCTCGGCCTCGTCGGCGACGGTCTCGACCTCGGGCTCGTCGGCGACGGTGGCCGGGACGGGCTCGACGGCGACGGGCTCGCCGCGGCGACGGCGACGACGGCGGGAGCCGGTCTCGGCGGGAGCCTCGACGGGCGTCTCGACGACGGCCTCGGCCTCCTCGGCCTCGACCTCCTCGTCGAGCTCCTCCGCGTCCTGCTCCGCGGCCTCGGCTGCGGCGATGGCGGCCGCGGTCTCCGGGGTCTGGAACATGGGCTCGGTGAAGACCGGCGCCTGGAAGACGGCGACGGCGGGGCGCGCGGCGCGGCGGGGGCGGGAGGTCTCCTCGGCCCCGCCCGGCTCGGCGGTGAACTGCGGGGAGGTGGCGCGGCGGCGGCCGCGGCCACGGGTGGCTGCGGTCTCGGCGGCGGTGACCTGGTCCTCGTCGGCGGCGATCTGCGCGACGGTGTCCTGCGGCAGGGACTCACCGGTGGCGGCGGTCTCGGCGGGGGCGGTGGACGTCACCGGAGCGGTCGCCTTGCGGGTCGCGCGACGGCGGGTGCGCGGCGCGGGAGCCTCGGCGGCCTCGGGAGCATCCTCCGTCACCGGAGCGGCCTCGACGGCCGGAGCGGCGTCCACGACCGGCTCGTCCACCGGAGCGGTCGACGTCACCGGAGCCGTCGCCTTGCGGGTCGCACGGCGACGGGTACGCGGCGCGGGAGCCTCGGCGGCCTCGGGAGCATCCTCCGTCACCGGAGCGGCCTCGGCGACCGGCTCCTCCACCGGAGCGGTCGACGTCACCGGAGCCGTCGCCTTGCGCGTCGCACGACGGCGGGTACGCGGCGCGGGAGCCTCGGCGGCCTCCTCCACGGCGGGAACGGCCTCCACGACGGGAGCGGCCTCCACGGCCTCGGCGACCGGCTCCTCCACCGGAGCGGTCGACGTCACCGGAGCCGTCGCCTTGCGCGTCGCACGGCGACGGGTACGCGGCGCGGGGGCCTCGGCGGCCTCCTCCACGGCGGGAACGGCCTCGACAGCCGGTGCGGCCGCGGGGACGGGGGTGTCGGTGGCCTCGGCGGCCCCGCCGGTCACCGGCGGGCCTGCGGGGCGGGAAGCGGCGCGGCGCCTGCGGCGCGGCGGCAGCTTGTCACCGGGGGCGTTGTTGTCGTTGTTCTCTTCGAGCATGCGGGCGGTTCTCCCGTCACGCTCCCGGGCGCCGCGCCTTGGTCCGGTCCGGCTGCACGATCGCGCCAGTGGCGCGGTGCCGCCGTCCGGGGCGCGGGCGCCGCACGGGAGCTGTATGTCTGGCTCGCCGGTTCCGCACGCCCGATGCGTGCGGCCTGGCGAAAGTCTCCTGGTCAGTGCGCTGCCCGACCCAGGTGGCTCCCGAGTACGAGGGCTGCGCTACGACGACTGCTCCCTACGCGGTACCCGCACCCGGCGCCGTCGCTGAGGCGGTCGCGGCGGCCGTGGGTGAAGCGGCCGTGACTGCCTCGCGGTCGGGCGCGAGCGGGTCGGTCACCGTGCCGGACTCCTCGTCGAAGAGCCCCTGCGCCAGCCTGGTCACCGCTGCGGGGACCGGCGGCGCCAGGTCGGCCACAGCTCGGAGACCGGACAGGACGTCGTCGGGTCGCACGGCAGGTGTCACGTGCCGAACAACCAGCCGCAGTATCGCACAGGCATTGTCCAGCGGCCTATCACCCTCGGGATCGGCCTGTGGACGCGCTGCGACGAGTTCGGCGACGGCGGAGCGGGCGTCGAAGGTGCGGATGCCGTTCTTGGTCTTCCGCTGCACCTCCACGGTCTCGGCCGCGTTGAAGGCCGCGACGGCCTTCTCGGCGTCCTCGACGGTGACGCCGTCGAGCCGCAGCTCCCACACGGAGGCGGTGAGCCGGTCGGCGAGGCCGGAGGTCCGGGCCTCGACGGCGTCGGTGATGTCGAGGCCGTCCGGGAGGGACTCGTCGAGCAGGACCCTCAGGGTCTCCGGGTCACGCGCCTCGGTGAGGGCGATCTCCAGGTACTCGGCCTCGGAGCCCGTACCCGTGGGGGCGGCGTTGGCGTACGACACCTTGGGGTGCGGGGTGAAGCCGGCCGAGTACGCCATGGGTACGTCGGCGCGGCGCAGGGCGCGCTCGAAGGCGCGCTGGAAGTCACGGTGGCTGGTGAACCGGAGGCGGCCGCGCTTGGTGTAGCGCAGTCGGATGCGCTGCACCGCCGGTGCGGGCGGCGGGCCTTCGGGCTGTCGCTTGCCCAGTGGTTCTTCTCCTCGGTGCGGGGCGGGCGCGGGGGGCGCTCCGCCCGGAAGCTCGGGACGGTCTCCGGGGGTCCCGCCCGGATCACCCCCGCGTCTGCGGGGAGATCTCGGGGGCGGGCGCCGCGCCGGTGACGTTCGTTGTACTACCCAGAGTACGCGCCCGGGCCACCTCCGGTTCCCCGGGACCGGCCACGCGGGTTCCGCCGACCAGGGCACGCCAGGCGTCCTCGCGGGCCTGGCGGGCGGTCGCGCGGGCGGCCGCGAGCGCCTCCCGGGCGGCCCGTCCGGCCTCGACGGAGGCGCGGCGCGCCGGGGCCCAGACGGTGTCGCGCACCCAGTGCCCTGCGGGCCGGGTGACGTGCCGGTGGAACCAGCCGACGGGGCGTCCGATCAGGTGCACCGCGAGCCACTTGAGGGCGCGGCCGACGGCCCGGGAGACGAAACCGGCGACCCGCCAGCCGATGACGAGCGCGTCGTGGAGCTCCCGGCCGAGCGGCGCGAGGACGTGCCGCCAGAGCCACCCGACCGGCCGCACGAGCCCGTACCGTCCGAGCGGCACGAGCACGTACCGCCACAGCCCCGCCCAGGGCCACACGAACAGCCCCTTCACCAGCCACTCCCCCGCCACCGCGAGCACCCGCCCGAGCTCCCGGAAGAACCGGCGCAGGCCACGGCCCGACGGGACCAGCACGTACCGGTCCAGCCAGCGCGCCGGGGCCACCACCCCGTACCGGAACAGCGGGACGAGCACGTACCGGAAGAGCGCGGCGAGCGGGACGAGGAGCAGGTGCTCGACGAGGAGGACGAAGGCGGTGGCGAGCGGGGTGAGGACCCAGTGGTGGAGCAGGCGGGCGGGGGCCGCGATCCCGTACCGTCCGAGCGGGACGAGCACGTACCGCCACAGTCCTACCCACGGCCACACGAACAGGGCCCTGGCCAGCCACTCCCCCGCGACGGCGAGCGCGCGGCCCACGGGGCGCAGGACCGTCCGGTCGAGCACGCGGGCGGCGGTGGCGAGGGCGTCCCACGCCAGGCGGACGGGGACGACGAGCACGATCACCACGATCCGGACCGGGACCCGGACGAAGGCCGTCAGACAGCCCTCGGGCGCGGGGCGGGGCGGCGGCGGCTTCTCGATGCTCATGCCGGAGATGACGCGACGGCCCGCCCCGGGGTTCACCCGGGGCGGGCCGTCGTCGGAGCGTTACGGGACTACGGAACTACTTGACCACGGTCAGCGGCAGCAGCTTCTTGCCCGTCGGGCCGATCTGGATGTGGGTGTCCATCTGCGGGCAGACGCCGCAGTCGAAGCACGGGGTCCAGCGGCAGTCCTCGACCTCGGTCTCGTCGAGGGCGTCCTGCCAGTCCTCCCAGAGCCAGTCCTTGTCGAGACCGGAGTCCAGGTGGTCCCAGGGCAGGACCTCCTCGTAGGTGCGCTCGCGGGTGGTGTACCAGGCGACGTCGACGCCGAACTCGGGCAGCGTCTTCTCGGCGCAGGCCATCCAGCGGTCGTACGAGAAGTACTCGCGCCAGCCGTCGAAGCGGCCGCCGTCCTCGTAGACCGCGCGGATGACGGCGCCGATGCGGCGGTCGCCGCGCGAGAGCAGGCCCTCGACGATGCCGGGCTTGCCGTCGTGGTAGCGGAAGCCGATGGAGCGGCCGTACTTCTTGTCACCGCGGATCTTGTCGCGGAGCTTCGCCAGGCGCTCGTCGGTCTCCTCGGCGGAGAGCTGCGGGGCCCACTGGAAGGGGGTGTGCGGCTTGGGGACGAAGCCGCCGATGGAGACGGTGCAGCGGATGTCGTTCTGGCCGGAGACCTTGCGGCCCTCGGCGATCACGTTCATCGCCATGTCGGCGATCTGGAGGACGTCCTCGTCGGTCTCCGTCGGCAGGCCGCACATGAAGTACAGCTTCACCTGGCGCCAGCCGTTGCCGTACGCGGTGGAGACGGTCCGGATCAGGTCCTCCTCCGAGACCATCTTGTTGATGACCTTGCGCATGCGCTCGGAGCCGCCCTCGGGGGCGAAGGTGAGGCCGGAGCGGCGGCCGTTGCGCGTGAGCTCGTTCGCGAGGTCGACGTTGAAGGCGTCCACGCGGGTCGAGGGCAGCGAGAGGCCGATCTTGTCTTCCTCGTACCGGTCGGCGAGGCCCTTGGCGATGTCGCCGATCTCGGAGTGGTCCGCGGAGGACAGCGAGAGCAGGCCGACCTCCTCGAAGCCGGTGGCCTTGAGGCCCTTCTCCACCATCTCGCCGATGCCGGTGATGCTTCGCTCCCGCACGGGGCGCGTGATCATGCCGGCCTGGCAGAAGCGGCAGCCGCGGGTGCAGCCGCGGAAGATCTCGACGGACATCCGCTCATGGACGGTCTCGGCGAGCGGGACGAGGGGCTGCTTGGGGTACGGCCACTCGTCGAGGTCCATGACGGTGTGCTTGGAGACGCGCCACGGCACGCCGGACCGGTTGGGCACGACGCGGCCGATGCGGCCGTCGGGCAGGTACTCGACGTCGTAGAACGCCGGGATGTAGACCGCGCCGGTCTTGGCGAGGCGGAGGAGGACCTCCTCGCGGCCGCCGGGGCGGCCCTCCGCCTTCCACCCACGGATGATCTCGGTCATGTCGAGGACGGCCTGCTCGCCGTCGCCGATGATGGCCGCGTCGATGAAGTCCGCGATCGGCTCGGGGTTGAAGGCCGCGTGGCCGCCGGCGAGCACGATGGGGTGGTCGACCGTCCGGTCCTTCGACTCCAGCGGGATGCCCGCCAGGTCGAGCGCGGTGAGCATGTTGGTGTAGCCCAGCTCGGTGGAGAAGCTCAGGCCGAAGACGTCGAACGCGCCGACGGGGCGGTGGCTGTCCACGGTGAACTGGGGCACCTTGTGCTCGCGCATCAGCTCTTCGAGGTCCGGCCACACGCTGTAGGTGCGCTCGGCGAGGACGCCCTCGCGCTCGTTGAGCACCTCGTAGAGGATCATGACGCCCTGGTTGGGCAGACCGACCTCGTACGCGTCCGGGTACATCAGCGCCCAGCGGACGTCGGCGGACTCCCACGGCTTGACCGTGGAGTTCAGCTCTCCACCGACGTACTGAATCGGCTTCTGCACGTGCGGGAGCAGAGCTTCGAGCTGCGGGAAGACAGACTCGGCAGCAGACATCTCGAACCTTCGTGAGCTGGCAGGGGGGCGACTCTCAAGCGTACCCCGGTGCTCAGTGGGTCAGAGCCGCGTCGAGTTCCCCGGCTGAGGCCCGGGCCCAGACCCCCGGCAGCTCCCGCTGCGCCGCCGCGGCCGCCGCCTCCTCGTGGCCGTATAGAAGTCCCCAGGTGAAGGCCGATTCACCGACGCCGTGGGCCTGCAGTCCGAGCTCGCGCAGGGCGCTGCGGGCGACGACGGCGTCCTGGTGTTCGCCGAGGAGGGACTGGACGGCCTTCACCCGCTTCGCCAGCCGTTCGGCGGGCTTCCCGAGGGTGGGGCGGGCCGCGTCGGCGGCGTACCGCGCGCGTTTGGCGGCCTTGCGGGCCTCGTGGAGGGCGAGGTCGCGCTGCTCGCCGGGGGCGAGGGCGAGGGCGCGCTCGATCCGGGCGCCGAGCCGGTCGTGGTCCTTGCGCACGGCGCGGGCGAGGACCCGCGCGGCGTCGCGGCCCGCGGCCTTGCGGAGGGCGGGGGCGGCGACGTAGGCGTCGAGCCGGGCGAGGAGGTGGAGGTAGCGGTCGGAGTCGAGCGCGGCGAGGGCGCGCTCCCGGGCGTTCCGGCCGCGGGCTGCGTCCCTGCGGCGCAGCCGGGCCCTGACCGGGCCGAGGACGAGGGTGTCGGGCAGCTCGTCGACGCGGGCGCGCAGCCGCTCGTCGAGGACCTCCTGGTCGCGGGCGACGCCGAGTTCCCCGGCGAGCCACTTCAGCTCCTCGCCGAGCGGGTCGGTGGCGGTGCGGTCGAGGACGCGCCGGTAGCTCTTGAAGGCGCTGCGCAGGCGGCGGCAGGCGACGCGGAGCTGGTGGAGGGCGTCGGGCAGGTCGCGGCGTACGGCGGGGTCGTGGGCGACGATCGCGTCGACCTGTTCGCGTACGTAGGCGAGGACGGCGGCGCCCGCGGTGCCGTCCTCGGGGCCGGCGTCCTCGCGGCGGGCGCCCTTGGCCCGCCGGGGTCCGGCCGGCTCGGCTCCGGTCTCGGCGAGGGCCCTGGCCAGCTTGGAGGAGGACGTGGAGGGCCGGATGCCGGCCTTCCCGAGGCGCTTCTCGACGGCGTCGAGGAGGGCCGGGTCGGCGTCGTCGGCGAGCTCGACCTCGATCTCGGTCCAGGCGGCCTCGCCCGTGCCGGTGAGGCGCTCGGCGTGCACGGTGTCGACGGAGAGCTCGGCGAGGAGGCCGCCGTCGCCGTCGAGGAGGTGCCGGACGTCGCGGGAGGAGCGGAGCCGTACGACGGGGACGACGTCGTCGTCGCGGACGCGGGAGCGCAGGAGCCCCGCGAGGGACCGCGGGAGCGTGTCCGAGAGCGGGGCTCTGACCTCGTCGCGGATTCCGGAGGCGACTGGGAACTTCAGGTGCCAGCCGGCGTCCGCGCCGCCGGTGCGGCGGCGCAGGGTGAGGGCGTCCGCGGCGAGCCGCAGGCCCGGGGTGTCGTAGTAGACGGCGTCGAGTTCGCTGACGCCCTCGTCGGTGACCGTGGCCACTCCGGGGACGCGGGTGAGGTCCGGCAGCCGCGTCTCCCCGGTGGCTTCGTACTTCCGCTCGATCTCGCGTTTCGTCTCCGCCATGCCTCGAATCTAGCGGCCTTCAGGCCGTTATGGGCCGTTGGACCCGGATCGACTGGAGGAGTCCGATCGCCACCCACACGGCGAACATCGAGGAACCGCCGTACGAGACGAACGGCAGCGGCAGGCCGGCCACGGGCATGATGCCGAGGGTCATGCCGATGTTCTCGAAGGACTGGAAGGCGAACCAGGCGATGATGCCGGCGGCGACGACCGTGCCGTACAGCTCGGTCGTCTCGCGGGCGATCCGGCAGGCGCGCCAGAGGACGACGCCGAGCAGGACGAGGATGAGCCCGGCGCCGACGAAGCCGAGCTCCTCGCCCGCCACCGTGAAGACGAAGTCGGTCTGCTGTTCGGGGACGAACTGGCCGGTGGTCTGCGAGCCCTTGAAGAGTCCGGCGCCGAGGAGGCCGCCGGAGCCGATCGCGATGCGGGCCTGGTTGGTGTTGTAGCCGACGCCCGCCGGGTCGAGTTCGGGGTTGGCGAAGGCCGCGAAGCGGTTGATCTGGTACTCGTCGAGCATGCCGAGCGCGGTGACGAGGACCGCGCCGGTGACGCCCGCGCCGATGAGGCCGAGGACCCAGCGGTTGGAGGCGCCGGAGGCGAGGAGGACGCCGAGCACGATGACGGCCATCACCATGACGGAGCCGAGGTCGGGCATCAGCATGACGATGCCCATCGGCAGGGCGGCGAGCACCAGGGCCTTGGCGACGGTCCGGTGGTCGGGGTGGAGCTGGTCGCCGGCGTCGACCTTGGCGGCGAGCAGCATCGCCATGACCAGGATGATCGTGATCTTGACGAACTCGCTGGGCTGGAGCGAGAAGCCGCCGCCGATGACGATCCACGCGTGGGCGCCGTTGATGGTGGCGCCGAGCGGGGTGAGGACGGCGAGGATCAGGAGGACCGACACGCCGTAGAGGATCGGTACGGCTCCGCGCAGGGTGCGGTGGCCGAGCCAGATCGTGCCGATCATCAGGGCGAGGCCGATGCCGGTGTTGAGGACGTGCCGGAAGAGGAAGTAGTACGGGTCGCCGTTGTTCAGCTCGGTGCGGTTGCGGGTGGCGGACCACACGAGCAGCGCGCCGACGAGGGAGAGCGCGAGCGCCGAGAGGAGCATCGGCCAGTCGAGGCGGCGCAGCACCGAGTCGCGGGCGGTGAGCCGGGCGAGGGCGCCGCGCTCGGGTGCGTACCGGGAGACGGAGAAGCCGTGGGGTGCGGTCATGGGCTCAGTCCCTCTGCCAGGCGGCGGGCGGTCCGGCGAGTTCCTGGTCGTCGTCCGGCTGAGGGGGCTTGGTGCCGTCCTTCGGCGCGTTCGGGTCCACCTTCTGGGCCTCGGGGTCGTACGGGCCGATCTTCGGGGCGTCGATGGAGCCGTCGGCCTCGATCTTCGGCAGGGTCTTCTGCGGCTGCGGGAGCAGGGCGCGCTTCAGGTCCTGGTTGCCGGCGTCGTCGAGTCCGTAGAGCGCGTCGTAGATGTTGCGCACGGCGGGGCCGGAGGCGCCCGAGCCCGTACCACCCTGGGAGATCGTCATGACGATCGAGTAGTCCTTGGTGTACGTGGCGAACCAGGAGGTCGTCTGCTTGCCGTAGACCTCGGCGGTGCCGGTCTTGGCGTGCATCGGGATCTTGTCCTGCGGCCAGCCGCCGAAGCGCCAGGCGGCGGTGCCGCGCGTGGCGACTCCCGCGAGGGCTTCCTCTATCAACGCCTGGGTCTTGGCGTCCATGGGGAGCCTGCCGTGGGACTTGGGCCTGATCTCGGTGATCTTCTTGCCGTCGGGGCTGACGATCGCCTTGCCCACGGTGGGGTTCCACAGGGTGCCGCCGTTGGCGATGGCGGCGTAGATGGTGGCCATCTGGATGGGGGTGACGAGGGTGTCGCCCTGGCCGATGGAGTAGTTGACGGAGTCACCGGCGCGCATGAGGTTGCCTTCGAGGCAGTTCTCGTAGGAGAGCTGCTGGACGTAGGTGCCGCCGCGCTTGCCGACCTTGCACCAGTACTCCTTGTTGTCCTCCCAGAAGGTCTGCTTCCACTTCCGGTCGGGGACGCGGCCCGTGACCTCGTTGGGGAGGTCGATGCCGGTCTCGGCGCCGAGGCCGAACTGACGGGCCGTCTTGTAGAACCAGTCCTTGGCGTCCTTCTTCGGCCGCAGACCGCCGTCCTTCTGCCACTGCTGGTGGGAGAGGGCGTAGTAGACGGTGTCGCAGGAGACTTCGAGCGCCTGGCCGAGGGTGATGCTGCCGTGGCCCTGGGACTCGAAGTTCTTGAAGACCTGGTTGCCGATGGAGTACGAGGAGGGGCACGGGTAGCGGCCGTTGAAGTCGTACCCGGCGTTGACGGCGGCGGCGGTGGGGATGACCTTGAAGATGGAGCCGGGCGCGGCCTGGCCCTGGATGGCCCGGTTGAGGAGCGGGAAGTTGGAGTTCTTGCCGGTCAGGGCCGCGTAGTCCTTGGCGGCGATGCCGCCGACCCAGGCGTTGGGGTCGTAGTCGGGCAGCGAGGCCATGGCGACGATCCGGCCGGTCTTCGTCTCCATCACGACGACGGCGCCGGCGTCCGCCTTGTAGTTCTCGTTGGTGTTGCGGTCGTGGACCTTGCGGGCCTCGACCATCGCGTTGTGCAGCTCCCACTCGGCGACCGCCTGGACGCGGGCGTCGATGGAGGTGACCACGTTGGAGCCGGGGACGGCGGGGTCGTTCTTGGCCTGGCCGATGACGCGGCCGAGGTTGTCGACCTCGTAGCGGGTGACGCCGGCCTTGCCGCGCAGCTGCTTGTCGTAGGTGCGCTCCAGGCCGGAGCGGCCGACCTGGTCGGAGCGGAGGAACGGCGAGTCGGTGTCCTTGGCCTTCTCGATCTCCTCGTCGGTGACGGGCGAGAGGTAGCCGAGGACCTGCGAGGTGCGGGCCTTGCCGGGGGCCGGGTAGCGGCGGACGGCGGTCGGTTCGGCGGTGATGCCGGGGAAGTCCTCGGCGCGCTCGCGGATCTGGAGGGCCTGCTGGGTGGTGGCCTCGTCGGTGACGGGAATCGGCTGGTAGGGCGAGCCGTTCCAGCAGGGCTTGGGCGTCTGGGAGTCGCAGAGCCGGATCTTGTTGATGACGTCCTGGGGCTTCATGTCGAGGACGGCGGCGAGCCGGGTGAGGACGGCCTTGCCGTCGTCCTTCATCTTCATGAGCTCGGTGCGGGACGCGGAGACGACGAGCCGGGTCTCGTTGTCGGCGAGCGGGACGCCGCGGGCGTCCAGGATGGAGCCGCGGACGGCGGGCTGGACGACCTGCTGGACGTGGTTGTTCTTCGCCTCGTCCGTGTACTCCTTGCCGTTGCGGATCTGGAGGTACCAGAGGCGGCCGCCCAGGGTGAGCAGCAGCGAGAAGACGAGGACCTGGATGACGACGAGCCGGATCTGGACCCGGGGGGTCCGTCCGGTCTCGGGGATGTTGCTCATGCTGCGCGTTCCCCCTCGGTCACAGTCGCTTGACTCCCTTGATGCGTCCGGCGCGTGAGGCGCGGCTCCGTGCGGCCTTCACGCGCAGGCCGCCGCGCTGGGTGCCGATCCTGAGGCCGGTGCCGGACGAGAGCCAGCCGGAGGAGACGTCGGCGCCGCTGCCGGCGGTGGCGTCGGCGACCGGGTCGTTCTCGGCCCGGCGGGCCAGGGCCATGATGAGCGGCACCGTGAACGGCGCGAGGAGCAGGTCGTAGAGGGCCGCGGTGAACAGCAGGAAACCGAGGCCGACATGGCGGGCGGCGGTGTCGCCGACGAGGGCGCCGACGCCCGCGTACAGGAGGGTGGAGCCGACGGCGGCCGCGACGACGACGGCCATCGGGCCGGTGGCGGAGGTGAGCCGGCCGTTCTCGGGCCGGGCGAGGCCGACGAGGTAGCCGATGACGCAGAGCACGAGGGCGTAGCGTCCGGCGGCGTGGTCGGCGGGCGGCGCGAGGTCGGCGAGCAGGCCGGCGCTGAAGCCGATGAGGGAGCCGCTGACGGGCCCGTACACGAGGGCGAGTCCGACGACCGTGAGGAGGACGAGGTCGGGGACGGCTCCGGGGAGCTGGAGGCGGGCGAGGACGGAGACCTGGACGACGAGGGCGACCACGATCAGGGTCGCGGAGAGGAGGATGCGGTTGAACTTCACGGTGTCGCGTCCCCCTCGTCCTGCGCCTGCTGATTCTGGTTCTGGCCCTGGTTCTGGTTGCCGTCCTGCTGCTGCGCGTCGGCGGGCTTCTGGCCGTCGGCGGGCTTCTGGCCGTCCGCGGGCGGCGGCGGGGTGACCGTGACGGTGACGGTCGGGGCCGGCTTGGGCTTCTGCGGCAGGACCATGTCGCGCGGGTCCGAGCGCGGGGCCTGGACGACGACGCCGACGATGTCGAGCTTGGTGAAGCCGACGTACGGGCGGACGTAGACGTTGCGGGTGAGGCCGCCGCCCGCGGGGTCGACGCGGACGACCTCGCCGACCGGCACGCCGGGCACGAAGGGCTTGTCCGCGCGCGAGCCGAAGGTGACAAGGCGGTCGCCGGGCTTCACCTTGGCCTTGCCGTTGAGGAGCTGCACGAGGAGCGGCCGGTCGCCCTGCCCGGTGGCGAAGCCCAGTTCGTCGGTCTTCTCCATCCGGGTGCCGACGGTGAAGTCGGGGTCGTTGGCGAGCAGGACCGTGGAGGTCGACGGGCCGACGGTGGTGACGCGGCCGACGAGCCCGGCGCCGTTGAGGACGGTCATGTCCCGCTTGATGCCGTCGCGGGCGCCGACGTCGATGGTGACGGTCCAGGAGAAGCCCTGGGCCGCTCCTATGGCGATGACCTGGGCGCCCTTGATGCCGTACTGCCCGGCTCCGGCGGTCTTCAGGATCGTGTCGAGCTCGCGCAGCCTGCTGCGGTTGCGGTCGTCGCTGCCGAGCGCCGCCTTGAGTTCGGCGTTCTCCTTCTCCAGGGCGGCGATCCGGTTGTGGCGCTCGCCGGAGTCGCGAACGGCGCCTATGGCGTTGCCGATCGGATCGACGGCCGCCGCGACGCCGTTCTCGACCGGTCCGAAGACCGCGGCGGCGGCCTGCCGGGCGCCGTCCACCGGCGACTCCTGGCCGCCGCGGATGTCCACCGTGATCAGTGCGAACGCGATGGCGATCAGCAGCACCAGGAGCAGCCGGCTCTCTCGTGTGTCCCTCACGTGCGGCGGCCGTGCCCTTTCCTCGTGGTTCGTCGTGCAGGTTTCTGCGGGCGGTGCGGGTGTGGTGCGTACGGTCCGGGGTCCTGCGGGGTGGTGCGGTGGCCTAGCGGCGCGGCTGGGCGTCCAGGACCTGCTGGAGGGCCTCGAACTCCTCGACGCACTTGCCGGAGCCGAGGGCCACCGAGTCCAGCGGGTCCTCGGCGATGTGGATCGGCATGCCGGTCTCGCGGCGCAGTCGCTCGTCGAGGCCGCGCAGCAGGGCGCCGCCACCCGTGAGAACGATGCCGCGGTCCATCACGTCACCGCTGAGCTCCGGCGGGCACTTGTCGAGCGTCGTCTTGACGGCGTCGACGATCGCGTTGACCGGCTCCTCGATGGCCTTGCGGACCTCGGCGGCCGAGATGACCACGGTCTTGGGGAGACCGGAGACGAGGTCGCGGCCGCGGATCTCGGTGTGCTCGTCCTTGTCGAGGTCGTACGCGGAGCCGATGGTGATCTTGATCTGTTCGGCGGTCCGCTCACCGAGGAGGAGCGAGTACTCCTTCTTGATGTGCTGGATGATCGCGTTGTCCAGCTCGTCGCCGGCGACCCGGATCGACTGTGCCGTGACGATTCCTCCGAGGGAGATCACGGCGACCTCGGTGGTGCCGCCACCGATGTCGACGACCATGTTGCCGGTGGCCTCGTGGACGGGGAGGCCCGAGCCGATGGCGGCCGCCATGGGCTCCTCGATGATGTGCACCTGTCGGGCACCGGCCTGCGTCGACGCCTCGATGACGGCGCGGCGCTCCACTCCGGTGATGCCGGAGGGGACGCAGACGACGACGCGGGGGCGGGCCAGGTAGCGGCGCTTGTGGATCTTGAGGATGAAGTAGCGGAGCATCCGCTCGGTGATCTCGAAGTCGGCGATGACGCCGTCCTTCAGCGGGCGCACGGCGACGATGTTGCCGGGGGTCCGCCCGATCATCTTCTTCGCCTCGGCACCGACCGCCAGGATGCCGCCGGTGTTGGTGTTGATCGCGACGACGGACGGCTCGTTCAGAACGATGCCTCGACCCCTGACGTACACCAGCGTGTTGGCGGTCCCGAGGTCGACAGCCATGTCACGGCCGATGAACGACATTGAGTTCCCCTTGTTTCCCATGGCTGAGGGTGGTGCGGCGTGGAGTTTTCCATCGTAGTGCCGCTCACGCGGATACCGCGCGGTGGTCCACCTCTGTATAGGTGACGGTAGGACGCGGCGATCCGTTCCCGGGATGGGCGTTCATATGCCTGGGGGCGACCGAAATTCCTTCGGTCGCCCCACAACTGGCTGCTGTTCGGCTGACGCCGGGTCAGCTCGGCATCCGGATCAGAGGCCGGGGAAGAAGATCTTCAGCTCGCGCGCGGCGGACTCCTCGGAGTCGGACGCGTGGATGAGGTTCTCCCGGACGATGGTGCCGTAGTCGCCGCGGATGGAGCCCGGGGCGGCGGCGATCGGGTCGGTCGGGCCGGCCAGCTGGCGGACGCCCTCGATGACCCGCTCGCCCTCGACGACGAGCGCGACGACCGGGCCGGACGCCATGAAGCCCATCAGCGGCTCGTAGAAGGGCTTGCCCTTGTGCTCGCCGTAGTGCTGCTCCAGCGTGTCCTGGTCGAGCTCGCGCAGCTCCAGGGCCGCGATGGTCCAGCCCGCCTTGCGCTCGATGCGGCCGATGATCTCGCCGATCAGGCCACGGCGGACGGCGTCGGGCTTGAGCAGGACGAGCGTGCGCTGGCTCACGGGGGAACTCCTTCGGAAAAGCGGTGTGTGCGGGTGTCCGAGGCTACAGGGCCCCTCCCCCTGTCGATTACGCAGCGTCAGGCCCTGCGGAGCCCTACGGGGCCGCCTGGGACTCGGCCCAGCGGGCCTTGATGTCGTCGATCTTCCGGCCGTAGTGCACCGAGGCCCACCACAGCGCGGCGAAGACCACGCCGAGGAAGAACATCGTCGGGACGAAGAAGCCGCTGAGGATCAGGCCGACCTGGAGCGCCCAGCCGAGCTGCACGCCACCGGGACGGGTGATCATCCCGCACAGCAGCACCGACACGGCCATCGCGATCCCGCAGACCGTCCACACCGTGGACATCTCCAGGCCGTCGTCCTTCATGGCGACGAGACCGGCGAAGCCGATCACGAAGAACTCGCCGATGAGCGTGGAGGAACAGAGCGTACGCATCGGGTTCAGCCCCTTCGCAGCAGCAGCCGGGCGTCGCCGACCGTGAAGATCGAGCCGGTCACGAGGACGCCGGCGCCGCCGAACTCGGCCTCCTCCTCCGCGAGCGTGATCGCCGCGTCGAGGGCGTCGGGCAGCCGCGGCTCGACCACGACACGGTCCTCGCCGAAGACCTCGACCGCGATCGCGGCGAGCGCGTCGACGTCCGTGGCCCGCGGGTTGGAGTTCGCCGTGATCACGACCTCCGCGAAGATCGGCTCGAAGGCCTCGAGGAGCCCGCGGGCGTCCTTGTCGGCGCTGGTCGAGACGACGCCGATCAGCCGGGAGAACCCGAAGGCCTCGCTGATGCCCTCGGCCGTGGCCCGCGCGCCGTGCGGGTTGTGCGCGGCGTCCAGGACGACGGTCGGCGAGGAGCGGACGACCTCCAGGCGGCCCGGCGAGGCGACCTGGGCGAAGGCCCGGCGGACGGTCTCGACGTCCAGGGTGCGGGCGTGCTGGGCGCCGATGCCGAAGAAGGCCTCGACCGCGGCGAGCGCCACCGCCGCGTTGTGCGCCTGGTGGGCGCCGTACAGCGGCAGGAAGACGCCGTCGTACTCGCCGCCGAGGCCGCGCAGCGTGAGGAGCTGGCCGCCGACCGCGATCTCGCGCGAGACGACGCCGAACTCCATGCCCTCGCGGGCCACGGTGGCGTCCGCGTCGACGGCCTTCTTCAGCAGGACCTGGGCCGCGTCGACCGGCTGCTGCGCCAGGATCACGGTCGCGCCCTGCTTGATGATCCCGGACTTCTCGCCGGCGATCTCGCCGGGCGTGCCGCCGAGCCGGTCGGTGTGGTCGAGGTCGATCGGGGTGACGACGGCGACGGACGCGTCGATGACGTTGGTCGCGTCCCAGGTGCCGCCCATGCCGACCTCGACGACGGCCGCGTCCACGGGGGCGTCCGCGAAGGCCGCGTACGCCATTCCGGTGAGGACCTCGAAGAAGGAGAGCCGGATCTCCTCGCGCGCGTCGACCATCTCCACGTACGGCTGGATGTCCCGGTACGTCTCGACGAACCGCTCGGCGGAGATCGGGGCGCCGTCCAGGCTGATGCGCTCGGTGATCGTCTGCACGTGGGGCGAGGTGTACCGGCCGGTGCGCAGTTCGAAGGCGCCGAGCAGCACCTCGATCATGCGGGCCGTCGACGTCTTGCCGTTGGTGCCGGTGATGTGGATCGAGGGGTACGCGCGCTGCGGCTCGCCCAGCACGTCCATCAGCGCCGCGATCCGCTTGACCGACGGCTCCAGCTTGGTCTCGCCCCAGCGGGTGGACAGCTCGGTCTCGACCTCGCGCAGGGCGCGGTCGAGCTCCGGGTCCTCGGGCCGGCCGGGCACGGGGTCGCCCTGCGGCGGGCCGGCCTGCGCGCGCAGGGTGCGGCTGCCGGCCTCGATCACCGCCAGGTCGGGGTCGCGGTCTGTCTCGGCGTCGACGATGTCGTCGAAGACATCGGACGGGTCGGACGGGTCGTCGGCGGCGTCGAACGGGTCGCGGGGCTCACTCACGGACCCCAGTCTACGGAGGGGGGCCGACACGGCCACGGACCCACCCCATTCGGGACAAGCGGGCAGCCCGCCGGCCGGGCACCACCGGCGACGCGGGCCCTCCGACGGAGCCCGGCCGGCCGCGCCCGCGCCCGGCGGGGCTCCGCCCCTCAGACCCCGCCCGGGCGGCGCAGGCCCGACGGGAGCCGGGCCGTCACCACGTACTCCCCCGCCTCCGGGCGGGCCCGCAGCGTGCCGCCCATGCTCGTGACCCGTTCCTCCATGGAGACGAGCCCGGTGCCGGTCGACACGGGGGTCCGCTCCGGCGGGGCCTTCGGCAGCGGGTTGCGGACCTCCACGCGCAGGTCGGGCCCCGCGACGGTGATCAGGACCCGCACGGCGAGGCCCGGCGCGTGCTTGGCGGCGTTCGTGAGGCACTCCTGGACGACCCGGTGGACGGCCGCCTGCCGCAGCGGGGACAGCGCCTTGGCCTCCTCCGCGACCGCCAGTTCCACCGGGCTGCCCATGCGCTCGCTCTCCCGCGCGAGGGCCGCGAGGCCCTCCAGGCCGCCCGGCGCGGCCGCGTCCTCCCGGTCGGCGCGGCGGACGATCGTCTCGTTGAGCATGAGGTGGGCGCGCCGCGCGGTGTCCGCCAGCTCCTCGAAGTCCTTCTGGTGGGCCTCGCCCCTGGCCCGTACGGCGAGGACCTCGGCCCGCACGGCGAGGACGGTCAGCTCCCGGCCGACCAGGTCGTGGACGTCCCGGCCGACTTGGATGCGTTCCTCCTGGACGGCCTGCCGGGCGGCGGCCTCGCGGCGCTGCGCCTCCAGGGCGCGGACGAGGTCCTGCCGGTACGCGGCGATGCCGACGCCCGCCGCGAGGACGCCGATCGGCACGACCAGGCTCAGGAAGTCGCTCAGGGTGGCGCCGTGCCGCAGGGGCCAGCCGGGCGTGTGGAAGAGGGCGTAGGCGACGCCGACGTACAGCACGGTCGCGGCGACGGCGGGCCGCCGGCCCCGGTAGCGGCCGAGCGAGTACAGCGCGAACTGGATCATGGTCAGCTCGTGCAGCCAGCCCATCAGGACGAGCGCGACGACGTACGGGATCCACGGCAGCCTGCGCCGCAGCACCAGGGTGGCCGCTCCGGCGGCGAGGACCAGGGTGGCGGTGACCCCGGTCAGCGAGTTGTCGGCGCGGGCGAGGCCCGGCACGTCCAGGACCATCAGGGCGAAGGCGCTCAGCGCGGCGACGACGTCCAGGGCCCGGGGGGAGCCGGCCCACCGGTCCGCGCGACGGCGCAGCGCGGGGACGGCGGGGAGGCGGGGCATGCCTCCCATCATCCCGGGTCTCGCGTCCCGGCCCCACGGACCGCGGTCACCGGGCGTGTGACGTCACGCACGGCGTACGACGCACGGAGGGGCCCGGAACCGATCGGTTCCGGGCCCCTCCGTGCGTCGGGTCAGGCCTGCGGCAGGCGCTCCAGCTGCGCCTGGATGCGGGCGATGTCCTCGTCCGCCTTGGCGAGCCGGCCCTTGATCTTGTCCACGACGTTGTCGGGTGCCTTGGCCAGGAAGGCCTCGTTGCCGAGCTTGGCCTCGGCCTGGGCCTTCTCCTTCTCGGCGGCGGCGAGGTCCTTGGCGAGGCGCTTGCGCTCCGCGGCGACGTCGATCGTGCCCGACAGGTCGAGCGCGACCGTGGCGCCCGCGACCGGCAGGGAGGCGGTGGCGGCGAAGCCCTCGCCCTCCGGCTGGAGGCGCAGCAGCTGGCGGATGGCGGCCTCGTGCGGGGCGAGCGCGGTGCCGTCGAGCTCCAGGCGGGCCGGTACCTTCTGGCCGGGCTGGAGACCCTGGTCGGAGCGGAAGCGGCGGACCTCGGTGACGACCCGCTGGACCAGCTCGATCTCCTTTTCCGCGGCCTCGTCGCGGAAGCCGGAGTCGGTCGGCCACTCGGCGACGACGACCGACTCGCGGCCCGTCAGCGTGGTCCACAGGGTGTCCGTGACGAACGGGACGATCGGGTGGAGGAGTCGCAGGGTGACGTCGAGGACCTCGCCCAGGACGCGGGCCGAGACCTTGGCCTGCTCGCCGCCCTCGAAGAACGTGGTCTTGGACAGCTCGACGTACCAGTCGAAGACCTCGTCCCACGCGAAGTGGTAGAGCGCGTCGGCGAGCTTCGCGAACTGGTAGTCGTCGTAGTAGGCGTCCGCCTCGGCGACGACCTTGTTCAGGCGGGACAGGATCCACCGGTCGGTCGCCGACATGGAGGAGGCGTCCGGCAGGGGGCCCTCGACCGTCGCGCCGTTCATCATCGCGAAGCGGGTGGCGTTCCAGATCTTGTTGGCGAAGTTGCGGGACGCCTGGACCCAGTCCTCGCCGATCGGGACGTCGACACCGGGGTTGGCGCCCTTGGCCAGGGTGAAGCGCAGGGCGTCGGAGCCGTACTTGTCCATCCAGTCCAGCGGGTTGACCGTGTTTCCGAACGACTTCGACATCTTCTTGCCGAACTCGTCGCGGACCATGCCGTGGAACGCGATCGTGCGGAACGGCGGCTGGCCGTCCATCGCGTACAGGCCGAACATCATCATCCGGGCGACCCAGAAGAACATGAGGTCGTAGCCCGTGACCAGGACGGAGTTCGGGTAGAACTTCTCCAGGTCCGGGGTCTGTTCCGGCCAGCCGAGCGTGGAGAACGGCCACAGGCCGGACGAGAACCACGTGTCGAGGACGTCGGTGTCCTGCGTCCAGCCCTCACCGGTGGGCGCCTCGTCGTCGGGGCCGACGCAGACCAACTCGCCGTTCGGACCGTGCCAGACGGGGATGCGGTGGCCCCACCACAGCTGGCGCGAGATGCACCAGTCGTTGAGGTTGTCGACCCAGTCGAAGTAGCGCTGCGACATGTCGGCCGGGTGGATGGTGACGCGACCGTCGCGGACCGCGTCACCGGCGGCCTTGGCGAGGGTCTCGACCTTGACCCACCACTGCATCGAGAGGCGGGGCTCCAGCGTCGTCTTGCAGCGCGAGCAGTGGCCCACGGAGTGGACGTACGGGCGCTTCTCGGCGACGATCCGGCCCTCGGCGCGCAGGGCGGCGACGATCGCGGAGCGGGCCTCGAAGCGGTCCAGGCCCTGGAAGGGGCCGTGGGTGGTGATGACGCCGCGCTCGTCGAGGACCTCGATGGACTCGAGGTCGTGGCGCTGGCCGATGGCGAAGTCGTTCGGGTCGTGCGCCGGGGTCACCTTGACGGCGCCGGTGCCGAACTCCGGGTCCACGTGCGTGTCCGCGACGACCGGGATCGTACGGTCGGTCAGCGGCAGCTTGATCTGCTTGCCGATCAGGTGGGCGTAGCGCTCGTCGTCGGGGTGGACGGCGACGGCCGTGTCACCGAGCATCGTCTCGGCGCGGGTCGTGGCGACGACGATGGTGTCGTCACCCTCGCCGTACTTCATGGAGACGAGCTCGCCGTCGTCGTCCTGGTAGTCGACCTCGATGTCGGAGATGGCCGTCAGACAGCGCGGGCACCAGTTGATGATGCGCTCGGCGCGGTAGATCAGCCCGTCGTCGAACATCTTCTTGAAGACGGTCTGGACGGCCCGGGAGAGGCCCTCGTCCATGGTGAAGCGGTCCCGGCTCCAGGCCAGGCCCTCACCGAGGCGCCGCATCTGACCGGCGATCTGGCCGCCGGACTCGGCCTTCCACTCCCAGACGCGCTCGACGAAGGCCTCACGGCCCAGGTCGTGGCGGGACTTGCCCTCCTTGGCGAGCTCGCGCTCGACGACGTTCTGTGTGGCGATGCCGGCGTGGTCCATGCCCGGCTGCCACAGCGTCTCGAAGCCCTGCATGCGCTTGCGGCGGGTGAGGGCGTCGATGAGCGTGTGCTCGAAGGCGTGGCCCAGGTGGAGCGAGCCCGTGACGTTCGGGGGCGGGATCACGATGGTGTACGCCGGCTTCTCGCTCTTCGCGTCCGCCTCGAAGTACCCGCGCTCTACCCAGCGCTCGTACAGCGGCCCTTCTACCTCGGCCGGCGCGTACTGGGTCGGCAGTTCGGTGGGGGCTGCTGTCTGCTGCTGAGTGTTCTCGGTCACGGGCCCAGTTTAGGGGTGTCCCGGCCCTGCCCCGAAACGCTTTGGTTCGGTAACGGTGTGGCCCCCGCCGCACTCGGGGGACGACGTTTCCGCGAGGATGTCGACTACGCATAAACATCCTGTGAGGGGAACCTGTCGATGAGCTACAACCAGCCGGGCCCGTACGGCGGCCAGCCGCCGCAGCAGCCGGGTCCCTACGGCCAGCCGGGACCGTACGGCCAGCAGCCGCAGCAGCCCGGTCCGTACGGCGCGCAGCCCGGCTACGGCTACCCCCAGCAGGCCCCGCAGGGCGTCCCGCCGCAGCAGCCGCCCTACGGCTACCCGCAGCAGCCCCCGCAGCCCGGCCCCTACGGCCAGCAGCCCCCGTACGGCGCCCCACAGGGCCCCGGCGGCTACGTCCCGCACCCTCCGGCCCCGAAGAAGTCCAAGGCGGGCTGGATCGTCGGCGCGGTCGCGGTGGTGGCGGCGCTCGGCGTGGGGGCGTACTTCGTCCTGGGCGGCGGGGGCGGGAACGGCGCCGTGGCCGACGACACCAAGGGGTACAAGATCACCCCGGCGGCGACGATCGGCGAGTACAAGAAGGAGGGCGGCGACCGGAGCGCTCCGATGAACGCGGAGCAGAAGGCCAACGCCACCGCCATGGGCATCTCCAGCCCCCAGATGGTCGCGGCCTCCTACAAGGTGGGCAGCGGCGCGACCGCCAAGAACATGAGCCTGAACGGCATGTGGGGCGAGATCGCGGACCCGGAGAAGGCGGTCGACACCGGCTTCGCCAACTACGAGAAGGACCAGGCCGCCACGATGGAGGGCATGAAGATCACGCCCGTCGGCAGCCCGGAGACCAAGACGCCCGCGGGCTTCGAGGGCGCGCTGATGAAGTGCCAGAACATCAAGTTCGAGAACACGTCGTCCGAGACCACCCCGGGAGTCCCGAAGGAGTTCCAGGTGCCCACCTGCATCTGGGGTGACTACAGCACCCTGGGCGTCGTCAACGCGATCGACCCGGTGGCGATGGCGACCGGCGGCTCCGGCTTCACCCTGGACCAGGTCGCCGACCTGGCCGCCCAGCACTACAAGGCCTCGCGCAGCAAGGCGTGACCGTACGAAGGGGGCGCCCCACCGGATCGGTGGGGCGCCCCCTTCGTCGTGTCGTCGGGTCGTCGTGTCGTCAGGCCGACTTCTCGTGGCGACCGTCGTTCTTCACGATCCGCGGGACCAGGGTCGGGTTCACGTTGTCGCGGACGACGTCCGCCGTGATGACCACGCGGGCCACGTCCTTGCGGGACGGGACCTCGTACATGACCGACTGGAGGACCTCCTCCATGATGGCGCGCAGGCCGCGTGCGCCGGTGCCGCGGAGGATGGCCTGGTCGGCGATGGCCTCCAGGGCCGGGCGGTCGAAGTCCAGCTCCACGCCGTCGAGTTCGAAGAGGCGCTGGTACTGCTTGACCAGGGCGTTGCGCGGCTCGACGAGGATCTTCAGGAGCGCCTCGCGGTCCAGGTTGTGGACCGAGGTGATCACGGGGAGGCGGCCGATGAACTCCGGGATCATCCCGAACTTCACCAGGTCCTCCGGCATGACCTCCTGGAACTGGTCGCTCGCCTCGATCTCGCGCTTGGAGCGGATGGTCGCCCCGAAGCCGATGCCCTTGGCGCCCGCACGCGACTCGATGATCTTCTCCAGGCCGGCGAAGGCGCCGCCCACGATGAAGAGCACGTTCGTCGTGTCGATCTGGATGAACTCCTGGTGCGGGTGCTTCCGGCCGCCCTGCGGCGGTACGGAGGCCGTGGTGCCCTCCAGGATCTTCAGGAGGGCCTGCTGCACACCCTCGCCGGAGACGTCCCGCGTGATCGACGGGTTTTCGCTCTTACGGGCGACCTTGTCGATCTCGTCGATGTAGATGATCCCGGTCTCGGCCTTCTTGACGTCGTAGTCGGCGGCCTGGATCAGCTTGAGGAGGATGTTCTCGACGTCCTCGCCGACGTAGCCGGCCTCCGTGAGCGCCGTCGCGTCGGCGATGGCGAACGGGACGTTGAGCATGCGGGCCAGCGTCTGCGCGAGGAGCGTCTTGCCGGAGCCCGTGGGGCCGAGCAGCAGAATGTTGGACTTCGCCAGTTCGATGGCGTCGTCACGGCCCTGCGCGCCGCCGTTCTCGCCGGCCTGGACGCGCTTGTAGTGGTTGTACACCGCGACCGAGAGGGCCTTCTTCGCGGGCTCCTGCCCGACGACGTACCCCTCGAGGAACTCGTAGATCTCGCGGGGCTTGGGGAGTTCCTCCCACCGCACCTCGCTCGTCTCGGCGAGTTCTTCCTCGATGATCTCGTTGCAGAGGTCGATGCACTCGTCGCAGATGTACACACCGGGTCCCGCGATGAGCTTCTTCACCTGCTTCTGGCTCTTTCCGCAGAACGAGCACTTGAGCAGGTCGCCGCCATCACCGATGCGTGCCACGAGGTGCTTCCCCTATCGCCTGGGAGCCGCATGGTTCAGCGACTCCTGGTGCCTCATATTCGACGGTACCTTGCCGGGCCCCCCGTTCGGGCCCCCCTTGGCGTGGTTGGCATGGTCGCGATTCGGCCACGCCAACCACGGCGAGGGAAGGTCGAGCGTCAGGCTGCCGCGGCGGCCGTGCTCTTGCGGGTCGAGACGATCTGGTCGACCAGGCCGTACGCGAGGGCGTCCTCGGCGGTCAGGATCTTGTCGCGCTCGATGTCGTCGCGGATCTTCTCGATCGGCGTCGAGGAGTGCTTGGCCAGCATCTCCTCCAGCTGGCTGCGCATGCGCAGGATCTCGTTGGCCGCGATCTCCAGGTCGGAGAGCTGCTCGCGGCCGGTGCCGCCGGAGGGCTGGTGGATCAGCACGCGGGCGTTCGGCAGGGCCATCCGCTTGCCGGGGGTGCCGGCGGCGAGCAGCACGGCCGCGGCGGAGGCCGCCTGGCCCATGCAGACCGTCTGGATGTCGGGCTTCACGAACTGCATCGTGTCGTAGATCGCCGTCAGCGCGGTGAAGGAGCCGCCGGGGCTGTTGATGTAGATCGAGATGTCGCGGTCGGGGTCCATCGACTCCAGGCACAGCAGCTGCGCCATGACGTCGTTGGCGGAGGCGTCGTCGATCTGCACGCCGAGGAAGATCACGCGCTCCTCGAAGAGCTTCGCGTACGGGTCGTACTCGCGGATACCCTGCGAGGTGCGCTCGACGAAGCGGGGGACGACGTAGCGGTTGTCCATCGGCGCGCCGGTGTAGAGGCCGCTCGGGGAGAGGTTGTTCTGCATCTGGGTGTTCACCGTCCTGGTGGCGTTCGGTGGGCTGGGGCTCGTGAGCGGGTTGACGGGGCTCAGGCTCCCGTGCCGCCGCCGCCCGGAACGCCCGCGGCGTGCGTGATGATGTCGTCGATGAGGCCGTAGTCCTTGGCCTCCTGCGCGGTGAACCAGCGGTCGCGGTCGCCGTCGCGGATGATCGTCTCGACGGTCTGGCCGGAGTGGAGCGCGGTGATCTCGGCCATGCGCTTCTTGGTGCGCAGGAGGTACTCGGCCTGGATCTTGATGTCCGAGGCGGTGCCGCCGATGCCGGCGGAGCCCTGGTGCATCAGGACGTCGGTGTTCGG
Source organism: Streptomyces sp. NPDC003327 (assembly GCF_053589515.1). NCBI lineage: Bacteria > Bacillati > Actinomycetota > Actinomycetes > Kitasatosporales > Streptomycetaceae > Streptomyces > Streptomyces sp. NPDC003327. The sequence goes on from NZ_JBSFSA010000001.1 coordinate 243,695, forward strand.
CAGCGCGAAGCGCTTGCCGGAGGTGCCGCCGGTGAGCAGGAACTGGCCCATGGAGGCCGCCATGCCCATGCCGATGGTGACGACGTCGTTCGGGATGTACTGCATGGTGTCGTAGATCGCCATGCCGGCCGTCACCGAGCCACCGGGGCTGTTGATGTAGAGGTAGATGTCCTTGTCCGGGTCGGCGGCCAGGAGGAGCATCTGCGCGGTGATCTTGTTGGCGATCTCGTCGTCGACCTGCTGGCCGAGGAAGATGATGCGCTCGCCGAGCAGCCGGTTGTAGACATGGTCGCCGAGGCCGCCACCGATGGACGGCTCACCCGCGGCGTAAGGCTTCAGATTCGTCACGTATCCACCTGCTCGTCTCCGACGGCCCCCGGGCCGTCTCAGCGTCTCGTTCAGAGGGCAGTGCCCTCGTATTCATGGACCCTAACGCGCAGGTCGGACAAGACCATCCCGCTTCCCCAACTGTTCGCTGGGAGCGCAAGGTAGTTGGGGGCGCGTGAACGGGTCACGAGGGGGTCCTCGTACGTCCACGGGCCCGGCAGCACACGTGGTGCGTCCGGGCCCGTGGCGGGGGTTCAGCGCGGGGCGCGGGGGCCTCGCGGTGAGCCTTACTTCTCCTCGGAGACCTCGGCCTCGCCGGTGGCGGCCTCGGCGGCCTCGGCCTGCTCCTCGTCCTCGTCGTCGGAGAGGTCGACGACCTCGCCCTTGGTGTCGACGACCTTGGCGGCCTCGACGACGACCGCGAGGGCCTTGCCGCGGGCGACCTCGCCGACGAGCATCGGCACCTGGCCGCCCTGGGCGACGGCCTGGGCGAACTGGTCGGGGCTCATGCCGGAGGAGGCGGCGCGGCGGAACAGGTGCTCGGTGAGCTCCTCGCGGGAGACGTCGAGCTTCTCCTTGTTGACGAGCTCATCGAGGATGAACTGCGTCTTGATGCCCTTCTCGGCCTGCTCCTTGGTCTCGGCCAGGAACTCCTCCTCGGTCTTGCCCTGGATCTCCAGGTACTTGTCGAGGGTGAGGCCCATCTGGCCGAGCTGGTGGTGCTCCAGGTTGTGCTTGCGGGTGTTGATCTCGTCCTCGAGGAGCTTCTCGGGCATCGGGACCTCGACCAGCTTGAGGAGCTCGTCGAGGACGCGCTCCTGGGCCTGGGTGGCCTGGTCGAACTGCTTCATGTTCTCGAGGCGCTTGCGGCTGTCGGCCTTGAGCTCGTCGAGGGTGTCGAACTCCGACGCCATCTGCGCGAACTCGTCGTCGAGCTCGGGGAGCTCGCGGGCGGCGACGGCGGTGACCTTGACGGTGACCTCGGCGTCCTTGCCCTCGGCGGAGCCGCCCTTCAGCTGCGAGGTGAAGGTGGCCTCGCCGCCGGCCTCGAGGCCCTTGACGGCCTCGTCGATGCCGTCGAGCAGCTCGCCCGAGCCGATGGTGTACGAGACGCCCTCGGCGACACCGTCGGGCAGGACCTCGCCGTCGACCTTGGCCTCGAGGTCGATGGTGACGACGTCGCCGTCCTGGGCGGCGCGCTCGACCGGGGAGGTCGAGGCGAAGCGCTCGCGGAGCTGCTCCACGGACTTCTCGACGTCCTCGTCGGTGACCTCGACGGCGTCGACGGTGACCTCGATGCCGGAGTAGTCCGGGATCTCGAGGGCCGGGCGCACGTCCACCTCGGCGGTGAAGGCCAGCACCTCGCCGTCCTTCAGCTCGGTGATGTCGACCTCGGGCTGGCCCAGGGGGTTGACCTCGGCCTCGTTCACGGCCTCGGTGTAGAACTTCGGGAGCGCGTCGTTGACGGCCTCCTCCAGCACGGCGCCGCGGCCGAACCGCTGGTCGATGACGCGCGCGGGGATCTTGCCCTTGCGGAAGCCCTTGACCGTGACCTGCTGGTTGATCTTCTTGTACGCCGCGTCGAGGCTGTCCTTGAGCTCCTCGAAGGGCACCTCGACAGTGAGCCGAACCCGGGTCGGGTTCAGGGTCTCCACGGCGCTCTTCACGGTTCGGTCTCCTTGTGGCTGATTCCTGGATGCTGCCGGTGCCGCACGAGGCGGTTCCGGCCGATCGGCCCGGTCAGAGAGACACACGGGCACGCAGCTTGCATAGTAACCGCAAGCGGGAGGGGGGCCACAACGCGATCAAGAAGTGCCGGTCAGGAGGCGTGATCGACATGGTCGGGGTGGCGGGATTTGAACCCACGGCCTTCCGCTCCCAAAGCGGACGCGCTACCAAGCTGCGCCACACCCCGTCGGTGCGACACGTAGGGTACATGGACGGAGACCCTGCGACGCCCCCTCTTTTTCGGGGTGTGCACGGACCGCTCCGGACCCGCTACGATGCTGTCCGTGCCGCGGTCGGATGCCTCCGGCGCGCGTCTGTGCGGGCGTAGCTCAATGGTAGAGCCCTAGTCTTCCAAACTAGCTACGCGGGTTCGATTCCCGTCGCCCGCTCTCCATACGGTTCGGGCCCGGTTCCTCGTCGAGGGACCGGGCCCGAGTCGTACGTTCAGAACTTTATGGACCCGACGGTCTGCGTGATGGAGTCCAGGAAGCGCTGGATGTCGTCGGCCATGCCGGTGGACGCGAGGAAGAAGCCGAAGAGGACGGCGACGACGGCCGGGCCGCCCTTGAGGTTCCCCCCGCGGATCAGCACCACCAGGATGATCGCCAACAGCAACACCACAGACAGTGAAATGGCCACAACTGATCACACCCTCGGTCGGTCCCGCCTTGCCCGCCGGGGAGCGCGCACCTGAACACACCCCCCGCTGCCTCCATCGTGCCACCAACCCCCTTGCCCTCGCTGGCCCGTGACGAATCGTGGGACGCCGCGGGGGCGGGGCGGGGGTGACGGGAGGGGCGGAGAGAGAAAGCGCACAGGCGCACAACCCTGCGCCTTTTGCCCAGTTTCGTAGGCCCTGACCGAAGTGCGGACGCACCAATCAGCCCCGTTTTGACCGCTCTTGTCTTCCGGGAAGTCGCGGGTTTGCAGACAGCCGGCACACAGCTAGCGTCACGGCAATGTCGTCCCTGACCTCACCCGGAATCGCCCCCGCGCCCCGGTACGCGGTGGTGGCCGAAACGGTTCCCGCCGCGGTGCCCGCACCGCGGGCCGGTGGCCGTGACCCGTACTTCGACAACGCGAAGTACCTGGCCATCCTGCTCGTCGCCGTCGGGCACATCCTGCCGGTGGTGGTCGAGGGGAGCCGGACGACCCGGGCCCTGTACATGTTCGTGTACGCGTTCCACATGCCGCTGTTCATCCTGGTCTCCGGCCACCTCTCGCGGAGCTACACCGGCCGGCCCGACCAGCTGCGGCGGCTCCTGACCGGCGTCGCCCTGCCGTACGTCGTCTTCGAGGCCGCGTACACGCTGCTCATCCGCCTCGGGCCGCAGCCGGACCGGCCGCTGAGCCTGCTCCACCCCTCGTACCTGATGTGGTTCCTGCCGGCGCTCTTCATCTGGCGGGTGACCGCGCCCTTCTGGTCCGTGGTGCGGTGGCCGGTGGCCGTCTCGCTGGTCGTCGCGGGGCTCGCCTCGGTGACGCCCGACCTGAACGGGCCGCTGGGCCTCCAGCGGGTCCTGCAGTTCCTGCCGTTCTTCGTGATCGGCCTGCGCATGCGGCCCGAGCACTTCCGGTTCCTGCGGCGGCGGCCGGTGCGGGCCCTGGCGGCCCTGGTCCTCGGCCTGGCCGTGCCGTTCACCTACTGGGCGACGTACCGGATCGACATGGACTGGTTCTACCGGACGCTGAGCGCGCAGGAGATGGGCTCGCCCTGGTGGGGGCCCGGGCTCGTGCGGGTCGGCGCCCTGTTCGTCGCGACCCTGGTCCTGACCGCCGCCTTCCTCGCGCTCGTGCCGGGCCGCCGGCGCTGGTTCACGGCGCTCGGCGCGGGGACGATCTGCGGCTACCTCCTGCACGGCCTGCTGATCCGGACCGGCCAGTACTCCGGGTTCTTCGACCAGTACCCTTCGCTCGGCACGCCGGTGGGACGGGTCGCGCTCACGCTGGCGATGCTGGCCGCGATGACGCTGCTGTGCACCCCCGTCGTCCGGCGGGTCATGAAGCCGGTGACGGAGCCCGAGATGGCCTGGGCGTTCAGGCGGGGCGGGAGATCAGGAGCAGCGCCCGGTCGTCGTTGACGTCCTTGGCGACGGCCTCGATCAGGTGCCAGGCGACGCCCTCGAAGCCCTCGGCGACGCAGCGCTCTGCCTCGCCCGTGAGGCGGTCGATGCCCTCGGCGATGTCCCGGTCGGCGGCCTCGACGAGGCCGTCGGTGAAGAGCATCAGGACGTCGCCGGACCGCAGGGAGCCCTTGACCGGGTGGAACTCGGCCCCGTCGTAGACGCCGAGGAGCGGGCCGTCGGCGGCCTTCTCCTCCCACCGGCCGGTGCCCGCGTGGAGCTGGAGGGCGGGCAGGTGCCCGGCCGAGAACAGCTCGTAGTCGCCGGACTCCAGGTCGAGGACGAGGTGGATGGAGGTGGCGAAGCCCTCGTCCCAGTCCTGCCGGAGCAGGTAGCCGTTGGCGGCGGGCAGGAAGCCGTGCGGCGGGAGCGAGCCGAGGAGCCCGCCGAAGGCGCCGGAGAGGAGCAGGGAGCGGGAGGCCGCGTCCATGCCCTTGCCGGAGACGTCGGTGAGGACGATCTCCAGGGTGCGGCCGCCGTGGGTGCGGGCCGCGACGACGAAGTCGCCGGAGAAGGACTGGCCGCCGGCCGGGCGCAGCGCCATCTCGCGGTGCCAGCCCTGCGGGAGGCGGGGCAGGGCGCTCTGCACCCGGATCCGCTCGCGCAGGTCGAAGAGCATGGTGCCGCCGCGCCGCCAGGGCACGCCGACCCGGGCCCGGAACTGGGCGATGAGCAGCCCGAAGAGGCCGCAGGCCGCGACGGTCAGGACGGTGCCGGGGGTGACCCTCGCGGGGCCCTGGGTGTAGGGGCCGAGGACGAAGGACTCGACGATGAGCGCGCCCGCGGCCGCGGCGTACAGGCCGAGGAGGCTGGCGGGGCGCAGCAGCACCCCGCCCGCGACGATCGGCAGGACGAGCGCGGCGGGCGCGCACCACACGGGCTGGAGCACCGTGCCGCAGGCGATGGCCGGGACGGCGAGGAGGAGTCCGGCGAAGGCGAGCCGGTCGGAGCCGTCGCCGCGGAAGTAGTCGACGCCGGTTCTGCGCAGCGCGGTGCGGGCCCGGCGGGCGCGCCTGCGCAGCCGGGCCGCGTACGTGTTCACTCCCGCGCGCTGTCCCATTGGGCTGTGACCTTATCCACCCGCCCGGGGATCGCGCAGGGGTACCCCGGTGACAAGGTGCGTGAAATCGGGTCGCCCCGGACGCATCGCGCTGATATCGATGGCATATGACGACTGAGCTGCGAGTTCTCGACCCGACCGACTGGGACCGCTGGTTCGACGTGCTGGAGCTCGCCTTCGGCGGGGTGCCGGAGCCGCCGGAGTCACGGGCGCTGTGGCGGGAGCTGACGGAGCCGGAGCGTTCGATCGGCGCCTGGGACGGGGACCTGTGCGTGGGGACGACCGGCGCGTTCTCGTTCCGGCTCTCGGTGCCGGGCGGCGCGCTGGTGCCGGCGGCCGGGGTGACGATGGTGAGCGTGGCGGGGACGCACCGGCGGCGCGGGATCCTGACCTCGATGATGCGGCGGCAGCTGGACGACGTGCGGGCCGCGGGCGAGCCGCTGGCGGTGCTGACGGCCTCGGAGCCGGTGATCTACGGGCGGTTCGGGTACGGCGCCGGGTCGTGGTCGGCGTACGCGACGATCGACACGACCCGGGTGCGGCCGACGGTGCCGGAGGGCACGGACGAGGTGACGCTGCGGCAGGCCGACCTGACGGAGTCGTCGGCGGTCTGCGAGGAGGTCTACGCCCGTCTGGTGCCGGGGCGGCCCGGGATGCTCGCCCGGCGGCCGGGCTGGGAGAAGCTGCCGCTGCTGGACCCGGAGGCCGAGCGCGACGGGGCGTCGCGGCGGCTCTGCGTGCTCGCGGAGCGGGACGGCGAGGTGGTGGGCTTCGCGCAGTACGCGGTCAAGCCGGAGTGGTCGTACGCGGGGGCCGAGGGCGTGGTGCGGGTGCACCAGCTGCTGGGGCTCGACCCGGCGGCGGAGGCGGCGCTGTGGCGGTTCGTGTGCGCGGTGGACCTGACGTCGAAGGTGCGGATCGGGAGCAGTCCGGTGGACGCGGCCTGGTGGCACCTGGTGTCGGACGTACGGCGGTGCGAGGCGACGGTGCGGGAGGCGCTGTTCGTCCGGCTGGTGGAGGTGGGCGCGGCGCTGGAGGCGCGGACGTACCAGGCTCCGGTGGACGTGGTGTTCGAGGTCGAGGACGCGTTCTGCCCGTGGAACGAGGGGCGGTGGCGGCTGACGGGGGACGCGAAGGGGGCGACCTGCGTGCGGACGGCCGATCCCGTGGACCTGGCGCTGTCCGTACGGGAGTTGGGGTCGGCGTATCTGGGCGGGACGTCGCTGGTGGCGCTGGCCGCGGCGGGACGGGTGACCGAGCTGCGGGAGGGCGCGCTCGCGGAGGCGTCGGTGGCCTTCGGGTCGCCGGTCGCGCCCTGGCTGCCGCACGGTTTCTAGCGGGGCGTGGGCGGTCGCCCGACGCGCCCGGCGGTCGTCGCGGTCGTGCGCGGCCCGCCGGGCGTCAGCGGGTCTGGCAGGTGGGGCACCAGAAGAGGTTGCGGGAGGCGAGGTCCGCCGTGCGGATGGGGGTCGCGCAGACGTGGCACGGGAGGTTCGCGCGGCGGTAGGCGTAGACCTCGCCGCCGTGGTCGTCGACGCGCGGCGGGCGGCCCATCGCCTCGGGGGTGTGTTCGGGGCGGACCGTGTCGATGCGGTTGGCGCGGACGCCGTCGCGCATCAACGCCGCGAGGTCGGTCCAGATCGCGTCCCACTCCGCCGCCGTGAGGTCCTTGCCCGCGCGGTACGGGTCGATGCCGTGACGGAAGAGGACCTCGGCCCGGTAGACGTTGCCGACGCCCGCGACGACCTTCTGGTCCATGAGCAGGGCCGCGATGGTGCTCCGGGACTTCGAGATGCGGCGCCAGGCCCGGTCGGGGTCGTCGCCGTCGCGGAGGGGGTCGGGGCCGAGGCGGTCGTGTATCGCGCGCTTCTCCGCCTCGGTGACGGCCGCGCAGGTGGTGGGGCCGCGGAGGTCGACGTACGCGTCGGGGTTGGCGAGCCGGAGCCGGACCGTGTCGGTGGGCGGGGGCGCCGGGGCGGGGCCGAAGGTCACCTTGCCGAAGAGGCCGAGGTGGATGTGGACCCACTCCCTCTCCCCGAAGGAGAGGAACAGGTGCTTGCCGTGGGCGTCCACGCCGTCGAGGACGGCGCCGTCCAGGAGGGCCGCCGAGGCGGCGAACCGGCCCTGGGGGCTGGAGACGCGCACGGGCCGGCCGCCGAACCGTTCGAGGTGGTCGGCGGCCAGCCGGTGGATGGTGTGCCCCTCGGGCATCAGGCGGTGGGCTCCTGCGGGTGGTGCGCCGGGATCGGGGGGAGCTCGCCGGTGGTCTCGTACGCGGTGAGCATGTCGATGCGGCGCGTGTGGCGCTCGTCGCCGGAGTACGGGGTGTTCAGGAAGATCTCGACGAACTTGGTCGCCTCTTCCCGGGTGTGCATGCGGCCGCCGACGGAGATGACGTTGGCGTTGTTGTGCTCGCGGCCGAGGGCGGCGGTCTGCTCGCTCCAGGCGAGGGCGGCGCGCACCCCCTTCACCTTGTTGGCGGCGATCTGCTCGCCGTTGCCGGAACCGCCGATGACGATGCCGAGGCTGTCCGGGTCCGCGGCCGTCTTCTCGGCGGCCCGCAGGCAGAACGGCGGGTAGTCGTCGAGGGCGTCGTAGATGTGGGGGCCGCAGTCGACGGGCTCGTGGCCGTGGGCGGTGAGCCACTCGACGAGGTGGTTCTTGAGTTCGTAGCCGGCGTGGTCGGAACCGATGTAGACGCGCATGGCTCCGAGTGTGGCACGTCAGGGCCGGGGTAACCGTCAGCGGGGTCGGGACCTTCGGCCCTGTCTGGTCCGGACCTTATGCCCTGAATCACGATCCGGAATCAGCCCTTCCATACTCCCCGGTCACCGGGTTTCATGTCTCCGGCTCGCGATCCGAGCCGACCCCCACACATGAGGACGCGTCCATGAACACGCAACCGACCCTGACGAAGGACGGCGAGGGAACCGGCACCACCGGCGCCCCGAACTCCCCCGACGGCCTGAAGGCCGGGCTCAAGAACCGCCACCTGTCGATGATCGCCATCGGCGGTGTCATCGGCGCGGGCCTCTTCGTCGGCTCCGGTTCCGGCATCGCCGCCGCGGGCCCGGCGATCCTGCTCTCGTACGCCCTCGTCGGCGCGATGGTCGTCTTCGTGATGCGGATGCTCGGCGAGATGGCCGCCGCCCGGCCCTCCTCCGGCTCCTTCTCCGCCTACGCCGACCGCGCGCTCGGCCGCTGGGCCGGTTTCACCATCGGCTGGCTGTACTGGTTCTTCTGGGTCGTCGTCCTCGCCGTCGAGGCGACCGCCGGAGCCAAGATCCTGGAGAGCTGGATCCCGGCCGTCCCGCAGTGGGGCTGGGCGCTGATCGTGATGGTGGTGCTCACCGCCACGAACCTGGCGTCGGTCTCGTCGTACGGCGAGTTCGAGTTCTGGTTCGCGGGGATCAAGGTCGTGGCCATCGCCGCCTTCGTGGCCGTCGGCCTCCTCGCGGTCTTCGGCGTGCTGCCGGGATCGGACAACCCGGGGGCCGGGTTCGCGCACCTCACCGACACCGGGGGCTTCTTCCCGATGGGCGCGGGCGCGATCCTCACCGGCGTCCTGATGGTCGTCTTCTCCTTCATGGGCTCCGAGATCGTCACCCTGGCCGCCGGTGAGTCCGAGGACCCGCAGCGGGCCGTCACCAAGGCGACCAACAGCGTGATCTGGCGGATCGGCGTCTTCTACCTGGGCTCGATCTTCGTCGTCCTGACGCTGCTGCCGTGGAACGACAAGTCGATCGTCGACAAGGGCTCGTACGTCGCGGCCCTCGACTCCATCGGCATCCCGCACGCCGGCCAGGTCATGAACGTGATCGTGCTGACCGCCGTCCTGTCCTGCCTGAACTCGGGCCTCTACACCGCCTCCCGCATGGCCTTCTCGCTCGGTCAGCGCGGGGACGCGCCGAAGGCCTTCGCGAAGGTCAACCAGCGGGGCGTGCCGACGGCCGCGATCCTCGGCTCGGTCGTCTTCGGCTTCGTCGCGGTCTTCTTCAACTACAAGTGGCCGGACACCGTCTTCGCCTTCCTGCTGAACTCCTCCGGCGCGGTGGCCCTCTTCGTCTGGCTGGTCATCTGCGTGACCCAGCTGCGCATGCGCGGGATCATCCTGCGCGAGTCGCCGGAGAAGCTGGTCGTGCGGATGTGGCTCTTCCCGTACCTGACCTGGGCGACGATCGGCATGATCGTCTTCGTCCTCGGCTACATGATCTACGACGGCGGCAGCGCCCGGGAGCAGGTCGTGCTCTCGCTGCTCGTGGCCGCGCTCGTGCTCGTGGTCGCGGTGGTCCGCGACCGGTTCGCGAAGGCCATCCGGCCGTAGTCGCCCCGGCCCGCCCCCGCCGCGCGGACGGCGGGCACCGACGACGGGCGCGTACGACGAAGGGCCCGCCACTCCCCCGGAGTGGCGGGCCCTTCCGCGTGCGGGCCGTCGCCGGACGGCTACTTCCGGCCGATCAGCTTCCAGGCGGTGGGCAGGGCGCCCATGGCGAGGGCGGCCTTGAGGGCGTCGCCGACGAGGAAGGGGGTGAGGCCGAGGGCGACGGCCTTGCCGAAGCCCATGCCGGTGGCGAGGGCCAGGTAGGGCACGCCGACCGCGTAGATGATCGCGGAGCCGAGGGCCATCGCGCCGGCGGTGCGCAGGACCGAGCGGTCGGCGCCGCGGCGGGCGAGGGCACCGACGACGGTGGCGGCGAGGAGCATGCCGAGGATGTAGCCGAAGGTGGGCATCGCGAAGCCCGAGGAGCCCTCGGCGAACCACGGCACGCCCGCCATGCCCGCCACCGCGTACAGGGCGAGGGAGAGGAAGCCGCGGCGGGCGCCGAGCGCGGTGCCGACGAGCAGGGCGGCGAAGGTCTGGCCGGAGACCGGGACCGGGGAGCCGGGGACCGGGACGGAGAGCTGTGCGGCGAGGCCGGTGAGGGCGGCGCCGCCGACGACCAGGGCGATGTCGCGGGCGCGGCTCGCGGGGAGCAGGTCGGCGAGGACGGTGCCCGGACGGAGGGTACGGGCGGGGACGGCGGCGGTGCTCATCGGGGTACTCCGCGGGGTGAGGGTGGGGTCCCCGCACGCCCGCAGGGCCATGGGGGGAGGGACGTGTCGACGCTATGTCAGGGGTGAACGCCCGATCACCGTCAGCGGTCCACAAAGCGGGAGCCGAGCGTTTCATGAGGTTCCGACAAAGGGCGCCGGGATGGGGACGGATGGGCGTGCCGCCACGTGACCCTTGTCACTGGCGGCTCGCCGAAAGACGCCCCTTTTGCGCAGAGCGCGGTCCAGCGGAGAGACTGTGGGGTCTCCATAAAGTGCCCCGAGTCACGAGAGCGCGAGTCCCCCACCATGCGCGACGCCCCGCCGTCCCCCCTGCTCACCGAACCCGAGCCGCTCTCGCACGGCCTGAAGCAGCGTCATCTGACGATGCTGGGCCTGGGCGGGGTGATCGGTGCCGGGCTCTTCGTCGGTTCGGGCGCGGGCATCGCGGTCGCCGGGCCGGGGATCGTCCTGTCGTACCTGATCGCGGGCGCGCTCGCGATGCTGGTGATGCGGATGCTGGGCGAGATGTCGGCGGCGATGCCGGCGTCGGGGGCGTTCTCGGTGCACGCGGAGCGGGCGCTCGGCCGCTGGGCGGGGTTCTCGGTGGGCTGGCTGTACTGGTTCCTGCTCGTCGTCGTCCTCGCCGTGGAGGCGACGGGCGCGGCGCGGATCGCGCACGGCTGGCTGCCGGACGTCCCGCAGTGGGGCTGGGTCCTCGTCTTCATGGTGGTGTTCACGGCGGCCAACCTGGCGGCGGTGAAGAACTTCGGCGAGTTCGAGTTCTGGTTCGCGGCGCTGAAGGTCGGCGCGATCGTGCTGTTCCTGGTCCTGGGGGCGCTCGCGATCGTCGGCTGGCTGCCGGACACGGACCCGGTGGGCCTGGCGAACCTGACGGGGCAGGGCGGTTTCCTGCCGAACGGCTGGGAGGGCGTGGTCTCCGGGGTGCTCGCGGTGGTGTTCGCCTTCGGCGGCCTGGAGGTGGTGACGATCGCGGCGGCCGAGTCGGACGACCCGGCGCGGAACGTGGCGCGGGCGGTGCGCAGCGCGGTCTGGCGGATCCTGCTCTTCTACGTGGGGTCGATGCTGGTGATCGTGACGCTGCTGCCGTGGACGGCGATGCGGCCGGGCGAGTCGCCGTACGTCGCGGTCCTGGACGCGCTCGGGGTGCCGGGCGCCGGGCAGATCATGAACGTGGTGGTGTTCGTGGCGCTGCTGTCGGCGCTCAACGCCAACCTGTACGGCTCCTCCCGGATGGTGTTCTCGCTCGCCGAGCGCGGGGAGGCGCCGAAGGGGCTGCTGAGGGTGTCGGGCGGCGGGGTGCCCCGGCGGGCGGTGCTGGCCTCGGTGGCGTTCGGCTTCGTCTCCGTCCTGCTCAATCTGAAGTGGCCGGATTCCGTCTTCCTCTACATGCTCAACGCGGTGGGCGCGGTGCTGCTCTTCGTGTGGGCCCTGATCGCGGTGTCGCAGCTGCGGCTGCGGCGCCGGATCGAGCGGGAGGCGCCGGAGACGCTGACGCTTCGGATGTGGGGCTTCCCGTGGCTGACCTGGCTGGCGCTCGCCGCGATGGCGGGGGTGCTCGTCCTGATGCTGTACGACGACGGGGCGCGGCCGCAGGTGCTGTGGTCGGGGGCGGCGACGGCGGCGGTGCTGCTGGTCGCGTGGGTCCGGGAGCTGCGGGCGCCCTCCACGAAACGGAACTGAATCTTCACCTTGTGTGAACCCGGTGACCGTATAGCGGACACCCGTTCCCTGTGAGCGGTGCGGGCCCACAGACTGTGGGCTCCCTCCCCGTCTCAGCTACTGAACAGGGTTCGCCCATGTCTCGGACCACCGCGCCCGCGCCGGCCGACCGCAAGGACGGCGCGACCGCCCCCGCCGAGGGCCTGTCCCACGGCCTCAAGCAGCGTCATCTCTCCATGATCGCCCTCGGTGGCGTCATCGGTGCCGGGCTCTTCGTCGGCTCCGGCGCCGGCATCGCCGCCGCGGGGCCCTCGATCGTGCTCGCGTACGCGATCTCCGGCGTGCTCGTCATGCTCGTGATGCGCATGCTCGGCGAGATGTCGGCGGCGAACCCCGCCTCCGGCTCGTTCTCCGTGCACGCGGAGCGCGCGTTCGGCCCGTGGGCCGGGTTCACCGCCGGCTGGGCCTTCTGGTTCCTGCTCTGCGTGGCCGTCGGTCTGGAGGCCATCGGCGCGGCGAAGATCATGACGGGCTGGTTCCCCGGCAGCCCGGAGTGGGCCTGGGTCGCGCTGTTCATGCTGGTCTTCTGCGCCACCAACCTGGCGGAGGTGAAGAACTTCGGCGAGTTCGAGTTCTGGTTCGCGGCGCTGAAGGTCGGCGCGATCGTCCTCTTCCTGGGCATCGGCGTCCTCGCGATCGTCGGCGCGCTGCCCGGCACGGACGCGCCCGGCACGGCCAACCTCACCGGGGACGGCGGCTTCTTCCCGCACGGCTCCGAGGGCCTGATCGTCGGACTGCTCGCCTCGGTCTTCGCCTACGGCGGTCTGGAGACCGTCACCATCGCGGCGGCCGAGTCCGAGCACCCGGTGCAGGGCGTCGCCAAGGCGGTCCGTACGGCGATGTGGCGCATCGCGCTCTTCTACATCGGCTCCATGGCGGTCATCGTCACCCTCGTCCCGTGGGACGACAAGGCGGTCGTCGAGAAGGGCCCGTACGTCGCGACCCTCGACCACCTGGGCATCCCGGCGGCCGGCCAGATCATGAACGTGGTCGTGCTCGTCGCCCTGCTCTCCGCGATGAACGCCAACATCTACGGCGCCTCCCGCATGGCGGGCTCGCTCGTCTCGCGCGGCCAGGGCCCGAAGGCGCTCGGCAGGCTGTACGGCGGGGTGCCGCGGCCCGCGGTGCTGGTCTCCTCGGTGGTCGGCTTCGGCTGCGTGCTGCTGAGCTACTGGTCCCCGGACAAGGCCTTCACCTGGCTGCTGAACACGATCGGCGCGATCATCCTGGTCGTCTGGTTCTTCATCGCCGCCTCCCAGCTGGTGCTGCGGCGCCGCACCGAGCGCGAGGCGCCCGAGAAGCTGGTCGTGCGGATGTGGGCGTTCCCGGTGCTGACGTGGGTGGCGCTGGCCGGCATGGCCGCCGTCTTCTTCCTGATGGCCCGTGAGGAGGGGACGCGCGTGCAGCTGTACTCGACGGGCGGACTGACGCTGGTCCTCGCCGCGATCGGTTTCGTCCGCCAGAAGCTGGCGGCGGACCGCGCCGCCTGAGCCGCTCCCCGCGGGAAGCCCCTCCCCCGTACGCCGCAACCCCCGGACCACCACTCGGTCCGGGGGTTTCGCTCTGTCCTGCCCCGGGGGTTCGCCGTGTCGGGCCCCGGTCCCAGGTCCCCGGGCTGATCAACTTCTCCGCATCTACTGTTAGCCTGCACTTGCACATAGGTTGCAATAAGCGATCGAGAGGCCGGGGCACATGGCGATCTACACCCTTCCGGAGCTGCCGTACGACTACGCGGCGCTGGAGCCGGTGATCAATCCGGAGATCATCGAGCTGCACCACGACAAGCACCACGCCGCCTACGTCAAGGGCGCGAACGACACCCTGGAGCAGCTGGCGGAGGCCCGCGACAAGGAGCAGTGGGGCGCGATCACCGGCCTGGAGAAGAACCTGGCGTTCCACCTCTCCGGGCACATCCTCCACTCCATCTACTGGAACAACATGAACAGCCCGAAGGACGGGGGCGGCGGCGAGCCGCTGGCCGCCGACGGCGTCGGTGAGCTCGCGGACGCGATCACCGAGTCCTTCGGCTCCTTCGCCGGGTTCAAGGCCCAGCTGACCAAGGCCTCCGCGACCACCCAGGGCTCCGGCTGGGGCGTCCTCGCGTACGAGCCGATCAGCGGCCGGCTCATCGTCGAGCAGGTCTACGACCACCAGGGCAACGTCGGCCAGGGCTCCGTCCCGATCCTGGTCTTCGACGCCTGGGAGCACGCCTTCTACCTCCAGTACAAGAACCAGAAGGTCGACTTCATCGAGGCGATGTGGCAGGTCGTCAACTGGCAGGACGTGCACCGGCGCTACCAGGCCGCGCGGACGAGCGTCCCGCTGATCTCGTTCTGACCGGCACCCCCGAAGCGCCCCGCTCGTGATCGTCTTCTCACCCTTCACGGAGCGGGCGGACAGGAGGACGGCCCCCGCGACGACGTGAGTCGCGGGGGCCGTCCGCCATGAGGGCCGGGGCCAGGGCGGGTCCCGGGCGAGGGGTGGCTACTCGAAGCTCGGCGCCGCCGTCCGGGTCCGCTTGATCTCGTAGAAGCCCGGCGTCGACGCCACCAGCAGCGTGCCGTCCCACAGCCGCGCCGCCGCCTCGCCGCGCGGGGTCGGGGTCACGACCGGGCCGAAGAACGCGACCTCGTCCCCGTCCGGGCCGGGCACCGCGATGACCGGGGTGCCGACGTCCTGGCCGACCTTGTCTATGCCCTCCTTGTGGGAGGCGCGCAGCTCGGCGTCGTACGTGTCCTTGTCGGCGTACTCGACCAGGTCCTCCGGCAGGCCGGCGTCGGCCAGCGCGCCAACGATCGCCTCGCGCGTCGGGCCCTCGCCGTTGTTGTGGAAACGGGTGCCGAGGGCCGTGTAGAGCTTGCCGACGACCTCGTCGCCGTGCAGCTGCTGGGCGGCGATCACCACCCGCACCGGGCCCCAGGCCTTGGTCTCCAGCATCTCCCGGTACTCCTCCGGGAGCTCGTCGATGCGGTTCTCGTTCAGCACGGCCAGGCTCATGACCTTCCAGGTCACGTCCACCGGGCGCACCTTCTCCACCTCCAGCATCCAGCGGGAGGTCATCCAGGCCCACGGGCACAGGGGGTCGAAGAAGAACTCGGCGGTGGTCCTGCTCTCGGACATGTCACTCCTCGGTCGGGACATCGGGACGTCGTGCGCCGAAGAAGCAGAACGCCTCGGCCACGCGGCGGCATTCCCGTGCGCGGTGCGGCGGTGCCCCGTGGGAGGATCGGGTCTGTTTCGAACACGCCACGAAGGAGTGACCGTGCCCGGTGAGAACCTGTCCCGAGAAGAGGCCCACGAGCGGGCCTCGCTGCTGACCGTCGACGCGTACGAGATCTCCCTCGACCTGCGCTCGGCGGTGGGCGACTCCGACGAGGCGGTGCGGACCTTCCGCTCGCTGACGACGATCCGGTTCCGCCGTACGGGTACGGGCACGTCCACCTTCGTCGACCTGGTCGCCCCCGCGGTCGACGCGGTCACCCTCAACGGCCGCTCCCTGGACCCGGCGGCCGTGTTCGACGGCGCCCGGATCACGCTCGACGACCTCGCCGACGACAACGTGCTCGTGGTCGACGCGCGGTGCGCCTACAGCCGCACCGGCGAGGGCATGCACCGCTTCGTCGACCCGGAGGACGGCGAGGTCTACCTCTACACGCAGTACGAGCCGGCCGACGCCCGGCGGGTCTTCGCCAATTTCGAGCAGCCGGACCTCAAGGCGCCGTACCGCTTCGACGTGACGGCGCCCGAGGGCTGGACGGTCTGGTCGAACGGGGCGGGCGAGCAGGACGCCGAGGGCGTGTGGCGGTTCGCGGAGACGAAGCCGATCTCCACGTACATCACGTGCGTCGTCGCCGGCCCGTACCACTACGTCACGGACACCTACACCCGCGGCGACCTCGTCATCCCGCTGGGCGCGATGTGCCGCAAGGGGCTCGCGAAGCACTTCGACGCGGACGACGTCTTCCTGATCACCAAGCAGGGCCTCGACTTCTTCCACGACACCTTCGACTACCCGTACCCCTTCGGGAAGTACGACCAGGCCTTCGTCCCCGAGTACAACCTCGGCGCGATGGAGAACCCGGGCATGGTCACCTTCACCGAGGAGTACATCTACCGCGGCAAGGTGACGCAGGCGGCGTACGAGCGCCGGGCCAACGTCGTCCTCCACGAGATGGCCCACATGTGGTTCGGCGACCTCGTCACCATGGTCTGGTGGGACGACCTGTGGCTGAAGGAGTCGTACGCCGACTTCATGGGCGCCTTCTCGCTGGCCGAGGCCACCCGTTTCACCCACAGCTGGGTGACCTTCGCCAACAACCGCAAGGCCTGGGCCTACCGGGCCGACCAGCTGCCCTCCACCCACCCGATCACGGCCGACATCCGTGACCTGGAGGACGCCAAGCTGAACTTCGACGGCATCACCTACGCCAAGGGCGCCTCCGTCCTGAAGCAGCTCGTCGCGTACGTGGGCCGGGACGCCTTCCTGGAGGGCGCGCGGATCTACTTCAAGCGCCACGCCTACGGCAACACGCGCCTCGCCGACCTGCTCGCCGTCCTGGAGGAGACCTCCGGCCGGGACATGAAAGCCTGGGCCGCCTCCTGGCTGCAGACCTCCGGCGTCAACACGCTCACTCCCGCCGTGACCTACGACGCGGAGGGCCGGATCACCGAGCTCGCCGTCGTCCAGGAGGGCGAGCGGCCGCGCCCGCACCGGGTCGCCGTGGGCCTCTACCGGCTGTCCGGCGGGGAGCTCGTGCGGTACGCGCGCGCCGAGCTGGACGTGACCGGCGCCCGGACGGTCGTCGCCGACCTCACCGGCGCCGAGCGGCCCGACCTGGTCCTCGTCAACGACGACGACCTCACCTACTGCAAGGTCCGCTTCGACGAGGGCTCCCTGGCGACCCTGCGCGCCCACCTCGGCGACATCACCGACCCGCTGGCCCGCGCGCTGTGCTGGTCGGCGCTGTGGAACCTGACCCGCGACGGCCTGATGCCGGCCCGGGACTTCGTCGCCGTCGCCCTCGCCCACGCGGGCCGCGAGACCGAGATCGGCGTGCTCCAGATGGTGCACGCCTGGGCGCAGTCGGCCGTCAGGCACTACGCGGCGGCCGCGTGGCGCGAGGAGGGCGGGCGGCTGCTCGCCGAGGGCGGCCTGCGGGAGCTGCGTCTCGCCGAGCCGGGCAGCGAGCACCAGCTCACCTGGGCGCGGTTCTTCGCGGCGACGGCCTCGACGGACGCCGACTTCCAGCTCCTGGGCGGGCTGCTCGACGGTACGGCGAAGATCGACGGCCTCGACGTCGACCAGGAGCTGCGCTGGGCGCTGCTGACGCCGCTCGCCTCGCACGGCCTGGCCGACGAGGCGCGGATCGACGAGGAGCTGGCCCGGGACGACACGGCGACGGGCAAGCGGCACCACGTGCGGCTGCTCGCCTCCCGGCCCTCGGCGGCGGTCAAGGCCCAGGCCTGGGCGCAGGTCGTGGAGTCCGACACCCTGTCGAACGCGCTGGTGGGCGCGACGATCGCGGGCTTCGTGCAGTCCTCGCAGCGCGAGCTGATCGCCCCGTACGCGGAGAAGTACTTCGCGGCGATCGAGCGGGTGTGGGCCGAGCGGTCGATCCAGATCGGCATGGACGTGGTCCGCGGCCTGTTCCCGGGGCTCCAGGACCGGGAGGAGACGCTGGCCGCGACGGACGCGTGGCTCGCCGAACACGCCTCGGCGGCGCCCGCGCTGCGCCGCCTGGTCGTCGAGTCCCGTGACGACCTGGCGCGGGCGCTGCGGGCGCAGGCCTGCGACGGGCTGGCCGACTAGTCGGTTCCCCGGGGTGGCGGCCCGCACGGGCCGCCACCCGGACGGGGAGCCAACCCGACGGGGGCCAACCGGACGGGGCGTCTTCATCGGCAGTCGAACGCGCGTACTTGAGGGCGAAGTTGTCCCGGTTCGTCGACGTGCGTGTAACAGGGGTTAGGGGAGCCTTCGGAAGCGGAAGACCCCCGTCATGAACCACGACACCCCCATCACCCCCCGCCCCGGCACCCTCGCCACCCCCACCGCCCGCACCCAACGACTGGCCTCCGCCGTCCAGTTGAGGGCGCAGGGCATCACCGCCGCCGAGGTCGCCGCGCGCTGCGCGACCGGCGGCGACTGGCAGCAGCTGCTGCCCGGTGTGTTCCTGCTCCGCCCCGGCCGCCCCACCAGCGAGGACCGGCTCGGCGCCGCGCTCCTCTACGCCCGCAAGGACGGGACCCTGCCCCCGCAGGGCCCGCACGCGATGCTCACCGGCTTCGCCGCCCTCACCCTGCACGGCTTCTCCGCCGCTCCCCCACTGACCGCCCAGGAGCGGATCGACGTGCTGGTGCCGCGCACCCGGCGGCTGCGGTCGACCGGATTCGTCCGGGTGGTGCGGGCCGTGGAGTTCCCCGAGCCGCTGGAGGTCACGGCCCTGCCGGTGGCGCCCGTGGCCCGCGCCGTCGCCGACGCCGTGTCGGGCGTCTCGGACCCGGAGGCCGTACGCCGGCTGCTCACCGAGGCGGTCCGCGGCGGGCACTGCGAACCGGCACACGTGGTGCGGGAGTTGAGCCGGGCGCGGCTGCTGACCCGGCCGCACGTGGTGGACGCGGTGGACGCCCTGCTCACCGAGGGGCGGGCCCTCTCGGAGGAGCGGCTCTACGAGATGGTGCGCGAGTTCGGACTGCCGGACCCGCTGTGGAACGTGGACCTGCGGCTGCCGGGCGGCCCCCACCTGGGCGGCCTCGACGCCTACTGGCCGGACCAGGCGGTGGCCGTGGAGCTGGACACGCGGGCCCCGCGGCAGGACGACGACGCGCTGTGGTCCGAGTACACCCGCAAGCGGGAGCACCTGGAGCGGCTCGGCATCACGGTCGTCCACGTCACCCCGCGCAAGCTGCGCGAGGCGATGGAGCAGCAGGCCACCGTGGTCCGTACGGCCCTGATGGCCGCGTCGGACCGGCAGCCCGCCGCCTATGTCGTCGTCCTGCCCCGGTGACGGATCAGCCCGCCGGGAGCAGGTTCCGCACTCCGAGTCCCGTCACGGCCGGGCTCTTCGCGGCGAGGCCCTTGGGGTCGGCGGCGTGGGGGTCGGCGCCGGTGCGGCCGGTGGCCTTCGGGGCGGTGGCCTTCGGGACGGCGCCGCAGAACTCGGCCTCGATGACGGACTGCGTGTCGCCCGTCCAGTCGGCGTTGAAGTTGGCGGCGAGGGAGTGCCGCCCGTCGCGGGTCGTGTACGCCTCGGAGATCGAGCCGTGGATGCCGCCGCCGTGGCCCCAGACCTCGGTCCCGCAGCTCAGCTTCTGCCAGGAGATCCCGAGGCCGTAGCGGAACTGGGGGTGTTCGGGCGAGACCGGCACGGCGGCGGTCAGTTCGCGCATCTCGGCCTTCGGGAGCAGCCGGCCCTTCAGCAGGGCGCGGTAGAAGGTCTGGAGGTCGGCGGAGTCGGAGATCATCTCGCCCGCCGCGTACGCGAGGGAGGGGTTCAGCTCGGTGACGTCGTGGACGGGGGCGCCGGCGTCGGGGGTGAGGGTGGAGAAGGCCCGGCTGCTCGGCTGCGGCAGGGTCGGCCGGGTGCCGGGGACGCTGGTGGCGCGCAGCTTCAGGGGCTTGATGATGCGGTTCTCGACCGCCTTGCCGTAGGGGCGTCCGGTCACCTTCTCGATCACCAGGCCGGCGAGGACGAAGTTGGTGTTGGAGTAGCGCCAGCCGGTGCCGGGCGCGAAGTCCGGCGCGTGGGTCATGGCGACGGCGACGAGCTGCTCCGGGGCCCAGGTGTCGTAGCGGTGCTCCAGGAAGCCGGCGCCGAAGATCTTCTGCTGGAATCCGGGGTCCTCGGTGTAGCTGTAGATGCCGCTGGTGTGGTTGAGGAGCTGGCGGACGGTGATGGCGCGGCCGTCGTGGCCGTTGCCGCGGACCAGGCCGGGGAGCCACTTCGCGACCGGGTCGTCGAGGTCGAGGCGGCCCTCGGCCTGGAGCTGGAGGAGGACGGTGGCGGCGAAGGTCTTGGTGATGGAGCCGACGCGGAAGCGGTCGTCGCCGCCGCGCTCGCCCGCGGTGCCGGTCCAGCGGTGGTGGCCGTCACGGGCCTGGGCGACGGCGCCGGGCACCCCGGCCTCGACGGCCGCCCGCAACGCCTGCTGGGTGGCCGTGTGGTGCGGGGCGGCGGGCGCCGCGGGGGTGCCCGCCGCGAGGGCCGGGGCGGCGAGGGCGGTCCCGGTGAGGCCGGCCACCAGGGCGGTGGCGACGGCGGTACGGGCGAGGGTGCGGGTCGTACGGGCAGTGCGGGCGGTACGGGCTGACATGCGGGTCCCCTGGTTTCCGTGGTCCGTGTACTGCGGTCGGCGGGGAGGACCACGGGGCGGCCGGGACGGTTGAGCGGGGGTGCGCCGGTTGAGCCGTTTTCAGCCGTTCGGCGGCAGGGTCAGCGGTTCGTGGGGTCGGCGAGCCGGGAGCGGCCGACCGGGGGCCGTTCCCGCCAGAGGTCGAGGCCGATGTCGACCAGCTCGACGCGGGTCAGGCCGGCCACCGAGTCCAGCGGGTGCCAGGCGGCCAGGTCCGTGGAGCCGCCGGTCTCGTTGCGCAGCTCGCCGCCGGTGATCCGGGCCTCGTAGAGGATGCGGAGGCCCTGGAAGTCGCCCGGTCCGCGCAGCCGGCGCACCCAGCCGCGGCGGATGGAGTCGATGCCGAGGAGGGCGGTGGGTTCGGTGAGGTATCCGGTCTCCTCCTCGACCTCGCGGACCACGGTCGCCGTCGGCTCCTCGCCGTGGTCCATGCCGCCGCCGGGCAGCGTCCACCGCTTGGCGCCGTCGTCGGCGACCCAGCGGGCCAGCAGGATCTGTCCGTCCCGGACGCACACGGCGTAGGCCGCCACCCTCAACTCCTTGGTCATCCGACGAGGTTAGGCCGGAAAGGGCGGGGAGGCCTACGGGGTTTCCGGGTTGGCCGGGGAGTACTCCGGCGGGGACCAGCGCAGGGGGCTGGCCATCGGCGTCTCGATCGTGTGCTCGACGTGGAAGCGGACGACGCGCTCGCCGTCCGGCGTGAGCTCGTTGCGGGCCCGGCCGCCGAGCCGGAGGCCCGCGCCGGTCTCCCAGTCGAGGAAGAGCAGCCCGGCGCGGCCGTCCAGCTCCAGGTTTCCCAGGGTCAGGAACATGGCGTTGCCCGGGTAGTCCCGCCAGCTCAGCTCGGTGGGTCCGTCGACCCGCACGAAGCCGGGGTTGCCGCCGCGGTGGCTGGCGTCGACGCCGTCGGGCGCGGCGGTCGCGACGAAGAAGGTGTCGGCGGCCCGGACGAACCGCGTCTGCTCGGGGGTGAGCGCCTCGCCGTGGCGGACGGCGCCGGGCCCGGAGCCGGGGCCGTGGCCCTCGCCGGAGCCGGTGTCGTCGGCGAAGCCGTAAAGCTCGCGCTTCTGGAGGTACTTGGGGCAGTTGGAGAAGACCTGCTCGGCTTCGACGGTGAAGCCGCGCGGGCCGGGGTGCGCGGTGCCGTTGAGCCGCATGCGGCGGCGGGTGCGCGGGTCGAGGGCGATGGTGCCGACGGCGGCCCCGGCGGGCGTGCCCTCGGGGAGGGCGGCGGCCACGGAGACCGTGCGCGGCCCGGTGGCCCGGACGAAGCCGGGGGCGCCGGTCAGCAGATGGGCGCCGACCCGGCCCTCGCCGTCCGCCGCCCCGACGACCAGCATCGGCTGGAGTTCGAGGAAGGCGGCGGCGACGGGGCGGATCGTGGGGGCGATGGAGCGGCCCACGTGGTCCGCGAGGTCGCGGACGCCGACGCGGGTCTGTACGGCGAGGGAGCCTGCATTGTACGCGGTCACGGGGACCTCCTGGGGTTGGGGTGGGAGTGGGGGCGCGGGCTTAGAAGAAGCCGCAGGTCGGGGCGGACTCCGAGGGGGCGGGGGCGTCTTCCGCGCCCTTGGCGACGGCGATCTCCAGGCGGGTGCCGTCCGGGTCGTGGAAGAAGATGCCGCCGGACGCCGCGCCCTCGCTGTGGGCGACGACGCCCTCGTACGCGAAGGTGGTGCCCCGCTCCCTCAGCGCGGCCTCGGCGGCGCGGACGTGGTCGATGGACTCGGCCTCGAAGGCGAGGTGGTGCAGTCCGGCGAGGGCGGGGGCGTAGCCGCCGTCGGCCTGCTGCCAGAGCGCGAGGACGAGGCGGCCGCCCTGGCCGAGCAGGGCGTAGCGGCGCCCCTCCTCCTTGCCCTCGGTGAGCACCTCGAAGCCGAGCACGTCTCCGTAGAAGGCGAGCGAGCGCTCCAGATCGGTGACGTTGAGGCCGACGTGGTGCGTGGTGAGCGTGCCGATCGCGGACATGGCGGTCCCTCTCTGCGTGGCCGGCCCCCGTCGGGCTAACCTCTTAAATTGACTTTAGGGGTTAGTCATGACGAGCGTCAACCGCTGACGTACTCTTGAGGGGTTAGATCGACGAGGAGAGTGCCCGCCATGACCGTCACCGACCCCCGGCCGCTCACCGGCGAGCCCGTCTCCCTCGACCTGCTGAACACCCGGTGGAACCAGGAGGGCGCCCGGCACGACCTGCTCACGGACACCGGGGGGCTCGCGGTCTGGCTGGCGGCCAACGGGCTCGACGGGCGGTTCGCGGCCGACGCCGCCACCCTGCGCCACACGCTCGCCGCCCGGGACGCCCTCGCCGCGCTCGTCGACCGGCCGGGCGACCCCGACGCCACCGCGCGCGTCGACGCGGTCCTCGGCCACGGGCGGATCCGGGCCCGCCTCACCACCGAAGGACCCGGCGAGGAGGCAGAGTTCACGGACGCCGCCCGGGGGCCGGGCTGGATCGCCGCCCGGGACTACCTCGACCTGCTGCGCACCGCCCCGGACCGCATCCGGGCCTGCGCCCACGAGGCCTGCGTCCTGCACTTCTTCGACACCTCGCGGAACGGCACCCGCCGCTGGTGCTCGATGGCCGTGTGCGGCAACCGCGCCAAGGCCTCGCGCCACTACGCCCGTACGAAGGAGGGCTGAGCCCTCCGGGCCGGCGCGTCGGCGCCGCCGCCGGACCGCCCCGTTGGGGCGGTTTCGTCCTCGATGGCGCGTCCGGGAGGGTGGCGGGTTCATGCCACGGCGCCATTCCGCGTCCGTCAACCCTCCACAAACCCTGCCCCTTGCGAAAGGCTGAGCGGTCATCCGGTACCGAAATCCGGACCCTCTCCTTCACAAACAGGGATGTAAATGACCACCCCCGAAACTCTGAGCGTCATATCCGGACGCTCGACGCACGGGCGGAGACGAGCGGCTCGCATCGCCGCCGCCACCGGCCTGGTCGCCGCGCTCGTCGCGACCGGTGCCGCCCCCGTGCTGGCCGCCGATGACCCGGCGACCGCTCCCCCGGTCAAGTCCGTCGACGCCGCCGACAAGCTCGGCACCGCCGACGCCCAGCGGCTCGCGGAGGCCGAGGCGACCGGCGCGCGGAACGTCACCGTGCTCATCGCCACCGCCCCCGGCGCGACCGAGCAGGTCGCCGGCCAGCTCGACGCCGTGCCCGGCGCCTCCGTCGGCAAGCGGAACGACGCGCTCGGCTACGTGCGCGCGACCCTGCCGACCGGCAAGGCCGAGGCCGCGATCACGGCCGCGACCAAGCTCTCCTCCGTCCAGTCCGTCGACCTCCAGGCCGAGGTCAAGCTGGACGACCCGACGCCGGACGCGGGCACCGCGGGCGCCGTCGAGGGCACCACGGTCACCCGCACCTACCCGGCGCCCTCGAAGTCCACGCCGGCCCGGAACCCGTACAACCCGTCCCACGAGACGGGCGCCGTCGAGTTCGTCGAGGAGCACCCCAAGGCCGACGGCCGCGGCGTGACCATCGGCGTCATCGACTCCGGTGTCGACCTGGCCCACCCGGCGCTGCAGAAGACCACCACCGGCGAGCGCAAGATCGTCGACTGGGTGACCGCCACCGACCCGCTGGCCGACGGCGACGCCACCTGGCGCGCCCAGATCACCCCGGTCGCGGGCCCGGTCTTCACCGCCGCCACGCAGTCCTGGAAGGCCCCCGAGGGCGCCTACCAGTGGAGCCGGTTCTCGGAGTCGATCACCGCGGGCGGCGACCCGGCCGGTGACATCAACCGCGACGGCGACACCACCGACGTCTTCGGCCTGCTGTACGACCCGGCCGCCGGGACCGTGCGCGTCGACACCGACCAGAACAACGACTTCACGGACAACGCGCCGATGAAGCCGTACAAGGACGGGTTCCAGATCGGCTACTTCGGTACCGACAACCCGGACACCGAGGTCGCCGAGCGCACCCCGTTCGTCGTGGAGATCCGCAAGGACGTCCCGATGGACCCGCTGGGCGGCACGTGGGTCGGCCAGAAGCGCGACTTCGTCAACGTCGGCCTCGTCGAGTCCTCGCACGGCACGCACGTCGCCGGCATCACCGCCGCCCGCGGCCTCTTCGGCGGCCGCATGAACGGCGCGGCCCCCGGCGCGAAGATCGTCTCCTCGCGCGCGTGCACCTGGACGGGCGGCTGCACCAACACCGCCCTCACCGAGGGCATGATCGACCTCGTCGTGAACCGCGGCGTCGACATCGTCAACATGTCGATCGGCGGCCTGCCCGCGCTGAACGACGGCGACAACGTCCGCGCCCGCCTCTACACCCGTCTGATCGACGAGTACGGCGTCCAGCTGGTCATCTCGGCCGGCAACTCGGGCCCCGGCATCAACACGATCGGCGACCCCGGCCTGGCCGACAAGGTCGTCTCGGTCGGCGCGGCGATCTCCCGCTCGACCTGGGCCGCGAACTACGGCTCCGCCGTCGAGAAGTCGTACGCGATGTTCCCCTTCTCCTCGCGCGGCCCGCGTGAGGACGGCGGCTTCACCCCGACCGTCACCGGTCCCGGCTCCGCCGTGAACACCATCCCGACCTGGCAGGCCGGCGCCGGCGTCGCCGAGGCCGGCTACGCGCTGCCCGCCGGTTACGGCATGCTCAACGGCACCTCGATGTCGTCCCCGCAGGTCGCGGGCGCGAGCGCGCTGCTGCTCTCCGCCGCCAAGCAGCGGGGCATCGAGCTCTCGCCGCTGACCCTGCGCACCGCCCTCACCTCGACCGCGCAGCGGATCCCGGGTGTCGCGGCCCACGAGCAGGGCTCGGGCCTCGTCGACATCAACGAGGCGTGGGAGTCCGTCAAGGACGGCGCGACCGCCCACGCCTACAAGGTCGAGGCCCCGGTCGACACCGTGATCTTCCCGGCCCCGCACACCGGCACCGGTGTGTACGACCGCGAGGGCGGCCTCAAGGTCGGCCAGAAGAAGGTCTACGACGTCACCGTCACGCGGACGAGCGGCCCGGACCGTGTCATCGAGCACGAGCTGGACCTCAAGTACAACGACGGCACCTTCCGCATCCTCGGCGACGACGAGATCGACCTGCCGCTGAACAAGCCGGTCACCGTCAGGCTCCAGGCCCGGCCCTCAACCGCCGGTGTCCACAGCGTCATCCTGGAGGCCGACGACGAGCGCACCGAGGGCGTCGACAAGCAGATCCTCGCCACCTCGGTCGTCGCGAGCGACCTGGTCGCGCCCGGCTACGCCTTCTCCGCGTCCGGCTCCGTCCAGCGCAACAGCCACAAGTCGTACTTCGTGACCGTGCCGGAGGGCGCCACCTCCCTGGAGGTCTCGCTCGGCGGGCTGAAGGAGAAGAGCCAGACCCGGTTCATCGCCATCCACCCGTACGGCACGGCCTTCGAGTCGACCGCGTCCAACGTGTGCTACCCGCACTACAACCCGGCGAACACCTGCCGTCCCGACCTGCGCTCGTACGCCGACCCGCAGCCGGGCGTGTGGGAGATCGAGGTCGAGTCCCGCCGCACGTCGCCGGACCTGGACAACCCGTACACCCTGGGCGTCTCCGTCCTCGGTGCCTCCTTCGACCCGGCCGTACAGACCGTGGCCGAGGCGAAGATCGGCACCCCGGCCGCCGTGCAGTGGAACGTCACCAACGGGTTCGCCGCGCTCGACGGCAAGCTGAAGGGCGGCCCGCTCGGCTCGCAGAAGTCCGAGACGCCGACCATCCAGCACCACGAGCAGCAGACGAAGACCGTCACCATCGGTGAGGGCGTCGAGCGGCTCGACATCGCGATCGGCAACACCTCCGACAAGGCCGCCGACCTCGACCTGACCGTCCTCCTGAACGGCAAGCAGGTCGGCCAGGCCGCCGACGGCGACTCGGAGGAGGCCGTCTCCCTGGTGAAGCCGGCCGCCGGCACCTACACCGTCGTCATCGACGGTTACTCGGTGCAGGCCGCGGGCGGCACGTCCTACGACTACAAGGACGTGTACTACTCGGCCGCGCTCGGCAGCGTCCGGGTCGACGACGCGAAGACCTACGCGCTGGCCAACGGTGCGAGCGCCGCGGTCGCCGCCGAGGTCGTCGTCGCCGGGGCGGCTCCCGAGGGCCGCCAGTTCTTCGGCCAGGTCCAGCTCGTCAACGCGCGCGGCACCGTCGCGGGCTCCGGCAGCGTCCTGATCGGGAACGTCACCCCGTAGCACCGCACGGCACCACGAGGTGAGGAGGGGCGGGCGCCGCAACCGGCGCCCGCCCCTCCGCCGTCTCGCCGCATGTCCCGCCCCTTGGACAATGGATTGGACAAGGCGGGCCCGGAGACACGCATCATGGACGGCAGCAGCCTGCACATTCGTACGGAGGAGTCCCCGTGAAGGTCGGAATCGTCGGAGCCACCGGTCAGGTCGGCACAGTCATGCGCAGGATCCTGGCCGAGCGGAACTTCCCCGTCGACGAGCTGCGGCTCTTCGCCTCCGCCCGCTCCGCCGGCACCGTCGTCGACGGCATCACCGTCGAGGACGCCTCCACGGCCGACTACACCGGCCTGGACATCGTCCTGTTCTCCGCCGGTGGCGCCACCTCCAAGGCCCTCGCCGAGAAGGTCGCCTCCCAGGGTGCCGTCGTGATCGACAACTCCTCCGCCTGGCGCCGCGACCCCGAGGTCCCCCTCGTCGTCTCCGAGGTCAACCCGCACGCGATCAAGGACCGCCCCAAGGGGATCATCGCCAACCCGAACTGCACCACGATGGCCGCCATGCCGGTCCTCAAGCCGCTCCACCAGGAGGCCGGCCTCACCGCGCTCATCGCCACCACCTACCAGGCCGTCTCCGGCTCGGGCGTGGCCGGCGTAGCCGAGCTGGACGGCCAGGTCAAGGCGGTCGCCGAGCGCGCCACCGAGCTGACCCACGACGGCGAGGCCGTGGAGTACCCGGAGCCCGGCGTCTACAAGCGCCCGATCGCCTTCAACGTGCTGCCGCTGGCCGGCTCGATCGTGGACGACGGCTCCTTCGAGACCGACGAGGAGCAGAAGCTCCGCAACGAGTCCCGCAAGATCCTGGAGATCCCGGACCTCAAGGTCTCCGGCACCTGCGTGCGCGTCCCGGTCTTCTCCGGCCACTCGCTCCAGGTCAACGTCCGCTTCGACCGCCCGATCAGCGTCGAGCGCGCCTACGAGCTGCTGAAGGACGCCGAGGGCGTCGAGCTCTCCGAGATCCCCACCCCGCTCCAGGCGGCCGGCAAGGACGCCTCGTACGTGGGCCGCATCCGCGTCGACGAGACCGTGGAGAACGGCCTCGCGCTCTTCCTCTCGAACGACAACCTCCGCAAGGGCGCCGCGCTGAACGCGGTGCAGATCGCGGAGCTGGTCGCGGCCGAGCTCAAGGGCTGACACCGGGCCCCACGCCGGGCCGGGACGACCGGCCCGTACGACGTCCGGAGGGGCGGCTTCCCGTTGCGGGGAGCCGCCCCTCCGGCGTGCCCGCGCGTGCCACAGTTCCTCCATGACCCAGATACCGAAGGGCGCCCACGTCCCGGTGCCCCCGCAGGCCCTCCACGTCGCGGTCAGCTGGCGCACCGGGCACGGGGTCCCCGACGTGGACGTCTCCGCGCTGCTCCTGGGGCCCGGGGAGCGGGTCCGGGGCGACGACGACCTGGTCTTCTACAACCACGCACGGCACCGCTCGGGGGCCGTGCGGCACCTGGGCAAGTCGGCGCCCGGCGCCCCCGGCACCCCGGCCGCCGACTGGCTCTGGCTGGACCTGGCGCGCGTGGAGCCCGAGGTGGGGCGACTGGTGGTGGCCGCGTCCGTCGACGGGGGCGCCTTCGGCCGGGTGCCGGAGCTGGACGTCCGGGTCACCGACGCGGCCGGGCTCCCCGTCGCGTCCTGCGCGATCGGGGACGCGACCACCGAGACGGCCTTCGTCTTCGGGGAGTTCTACCGGCGGGACGGCGGCTGGCGCTTTCGGGCCGTCGGGCAGGGCTACGCCTCCGGGCTCGCCGGCCTCGCGACCGACTTCGGCATCGTGGTGGAGGCCCCGCCGGCGCCGATCCCCGGCCCCGGCTACGTACCGCCGCCGCCCCCGCCGCCCGCGCCGCCCCCGCCGCGCGCCCCCCGGCCCGTACCGGCGCGGGTCGATCCGTACGGCGGGGACTTCCGGCCCGCCGCGTACCAGGGCCGCGGCAAGGAGACCGTGCGCTGCGACCCCGGTCTGCCGCCCGGCGCCTGGGTGCTCCTGGAGATCGAGTCGTACCACTCGCTCTCCACCACCATCGAGTCCTGCGACGCCTACGGCCGCGTCGAGGACTTCCTGCTCATGGCGTACGAGGACGACGTACGGGCCCGGACGGTCGCGCTGGTCCCCCGCTCCCGCCCGCTGACGCTGCGGGTCGACGCCGACGCCCCGTGGACGCTGCGGGTGCTGCCGCTGGCCCACGCGCGCCGCTTCGACAGCCACATCGAGGGACACGCGCACGACCTCGTGCTGTACGAGGGGCCGCCCGGGGTCCTGGACTTCCTGCACCAGGGGGCGTCGAACTTCACCGTCCACCAGCACACCCCGCCCGCGGACCCGCTCTACGACGACGAGGAGCAGGACCTGCTCGTCAACGAGATCGGCGAGGTCCGGGTGAGCGCGCCAGTGCCGGGCCCCGGGCTGCTGCGGATCAGCGGCGACGGGGCCTGGAAATGTGCCGTGCGGAGGTGACGCGGCCCGTGGAAGGATGAGCCAAACGTCACGAAATTGAGGAGTTGACCGGGTGCCTGGCACGAACCTGACCCGTGAAGAGGCGCAGCAGCGGGCGAAGCTGCTGTCCGTGGACGCGTACGAGGTCGAACTGGACCTCACCGGTGCGCAGGAGGGCGGGACCTACCGGTCCGTCACCACCGTCCACTTCGATTCCGCCGAGGCGAACGCCGAGAGCTTCATCGATCTCGTCGCCCCCGCCGTGCACGAGGCGGTGCTGAACGGCCACGCCCTCGACGTCGCCGCCGTCTTCCGCGACTCCCGCATCGCGCTGCCCCATCTGAAGCAGGGCCGCAACGAGCTGCGGGTCGTCGCCGACTGCGCGTACACGAACACCGGTGAGGGCCTCCACCGGTTCGTCGACCCCGTCGACGACCAGGCGTATCTGTACACGCAGTTCGAGGTGCCTGACGCGCGCCGCGTCTTCGCCTCCTTCGAGCAGCCCGACCTGAAGGCGACCTTCCAGTTCACGGTGAAGGCGCCGGAGGGCTGGAGCGTCATCTCCAACTCGCCGACCCCGGAGCCCAAGGACGGCGTGTGGGTCTTCGAGCCGACCCCGCGGATCTCCACGTACATCACGGCCCTGATCGTCGGCCCGTACCACTCGGTGCACTCGTCGTACGAGAAGGACGGGCAGACCGTCCCGCTCGGCATCTACTGCCGTCCGTCGCTGGCCGAGTTCCTGGACGCGGACCACATCTTCGACGTGACCCGCCAGGGCTTCGACTGGTTCCAGGAGAAGTTCGACTACGCCTACCCGTTCGCCAAGTACGACCAGCTGTTCGTGCCGGAGTTCAACGCGGGCGCGATGGAGAACGCGGGCGCGGTCACCATCCGCGACCAGTACGTCTTCCGCTCGAAGGTGACGGACGCGGCGTACGAGCGGCGGGCCGAGACCATCCTGCACGAGCTCGCCCACATGTGGTTCGGCGACCTCGTCACCATGGAGTGGTGGAACGACCTGTGGCTGAACGAGTCGTTCGCCACCTACACCTCGGTCGCCTGCCAGGCCTCCGTGACCGGCACCCGCTGGCCGAACGCCTGGACCACCTTCGCCAACGCGGAGAAGACCTGGGCCTACCGCCAGGACCAGCTGCCGTCCACGCACCCGATCATGGCCGAGATCAACGACCTGGAGGACGTGCTCGTCAACTTCGACGGCATCACGTACGCCAAGGGCGCCTCGGTCCTCAAGCAGCTCGTCGCCTACGTCGGCCAGGACGAGTTCTTCGCCGGCGTGCAGGCCTACTTCAAGCGCCACGCCTTCGGCAACACGCGCCTCTCCGACCTGCTCGGCGCCCTGGAGGAGACCTCCGGACGCGACCTGAAGACCTGGTCGAAGGCGTGGCTGGAGACCGCGGGCATCAACATCCTGCGCCCGGAGATCGAGACCGACGACAGCGGCACGATCACCTCCTTCGCGGTGCGCCAGGAGGCCCCGGCGCTGCCCGCGGGAGCCAAGGGGGAGGCCGTGCTGCGTCCGCACCGGATCGCGATCGGCTTCTACGAGCTCGACGAGACCGGCCGGATGGTGCGCACCGACCGCCTGGAGCTGGACATCGAGGCGGCCGCGCTGACCTCCGTGCCGCAGCTGGTGGGCAAGGCCCGCCCGGCGGTCGTCCTCCTCAACGACGACGACCTGTCGTACGCCAAGGTCCGTCTGGACGAGGTGTCGCTGCGGAACGTGACGGCGCACCTCGGCGACTTCGCCGAGTCGCTGCCGCGCGCGCTGTGCTGGGCCTCCGCCTGGGACATGACGCGCGACGGCGAGCTGGCCACCCGCGACTACCTGGAGCTCGTCCTCTCGGGTGTCGCCAAGGAGACCGACATCGGCGTGGTGCAGTCGCTGCAGGGCCAGGTCAAGGCGGCCCTCGACCTGTACGCGGCGCCGGAGTGGCGCGACACCGGCCTGACCCGCTGGACGGAGGCGGCGCTGGCGCACCTCCAGGCGGCCGAGCCGGCCAGTGACCACCAGCTGGCGTGGGCGCGGGCGTTCGCCGCGACCGCCCGGACGCCGCAGCAGCTCGACCTGCTCGCCGCGCTCCTGGAGGGCCGGGAGACGATCGAGGGCCTCGCCGTCGACGCCGAGCTGCGCTGGGCGTTCGTGCAGCGGCTCGCCGCGACCGGCGTCTTCGACGAGACGGAGATCGCCGCCGAGCTGGAGCGGGACCGGACGGCGGCGGGCGAGCGGCACGCGGCCACCGCGCGGGCGGCCCGCCCGACGGAGGCGGCGAAGGCGGAGGCCTGGGCCTCGGTCGTCGAGGACGACAAGCTGGCCAACGCCGTGCAGGAGGCCGTCATCGCCGGCTTCGTCCAGACCGACCAGCGCGAGCTGCTCGCCCCCTTCACGGCGAAGTACTTCGCGTCGATCAAGCGCGTGGCGGAGACCCGCAGCCACGAGATGATCCAGCAGATCGTGGTCGGCCTCTACCCGACGCTCCAGGTCTCGCAGGAGACCCTGGACGCCACGGACGCCTGGATCGCCGAGCACAACCCGGTCCCGGCGCTGCGGCGCCTGGTGACCGAGTCCCGCGCGGGCGTCGAGCGGGCCCTGCGGGCGCGGGCGGCGGACGCGGCGGCCGCGAAGTAGCACCCGGTCGCACCGGTCGCACCGGTCGCACCGGTCGTACGGAGAAGGGGCGCCCTCCCCCACGGGGGCGCCCCTTCGCCGTGTCTGGAGTCCGCCCGGCGGGCGGGCGTCGGCGCGCGGCCGCGCCGCCGGGCGGAAGCGGGTGGGACCCGGCTCAGCCGCCGAGGGCGGCGTAGCGGGCGCGCAGGTCGGCCGCGCCCTGGTCCGTGAGCGTGCCGTGGAGGCGCATCCGGGCGACGCCGCCGTCGGGGAAGGCGTCGAGGCGGACGTGGGTGACGACGGCCCGGGCGGGGAGCTTGAAGCGGTGGAGGGTGTCGGGCTGGAGCCGGGTCCTGGGGATGATCTCGAACCACTCGCCGGACTCGCCGTTGCGGCCCTGGAGGGCGATCCAGCCGGCCGAGTTGCCCTTGAGGTAGGCGGTGTCGATCTCGACGGCGCGGACGGCGCCCTGGGCGACGAGCCGGAAGCGGACCCAGTCGTTGGTGCCGCGGACCCGGCGGCGGCGGTTCTCCCAGCCGTCGTCCATCTTGCGGGAGGTGCCGGGCAGGATGATCTGGGTCGGCGAGGAGTAGAACCTGTCGCTGGCGTCCTCGTAGGAGCCGCCGTTGAGGACGGCGATCAGGTCGAGGGTGCCGAGGAGGTCGAGCCACTCGGGGTCGGGGACGACCTCGCCGTGGACGCGGAGGCGGGCGACGCCGCCGTCGGGGTGCTGGCAGAGGCGCACGTGGGTGAAGCGGCGCTCGACGGTGATCCCGAAGCCGTTGGCGGCGTGGCCGCGCACGGGGGTGGGCGGGACGAGCTCCTCCCACGTCGCGTCGAGGAGTTCGGCGGGGCTCGGCGTGCCCTCGACGGCGGTGGCCTGGATGCTGACCTTCTGCGGGTAGTTGCCGCGGAAGTGGGCGGTGTCGACGACGATGCCGCGGATCACGCCGGGGGCGCCGAGGCGGACGATCGCCCAGTCGTGGTCATCGGGGGCGGGGAAGACGTTCTCGGCGTCGGCGCCGCGGCGGCGGCGGGTCTCCCAGCCGTCCATGATCTTGCCCTTGTGGCCGAAGTGCTCCGGGTCGAAGACGGCCCGCTCGCGGACGAGGAGGTTCTCGCGCTCGGCGAAGAACTCGTCGTTGGCGGCGACGACTCCGGCGCCCAGACGACGGTCGGCGAGGTCGACGAGCTCGGTGAAGGGGAAGTCACCGGCGCGGTAGTCGGCGTACGGGTCGCCGCCCGCGTAGGGGGCGGCGTCGTTGGCGTGCGGGTCGTGGCTCGCGGCCTTCTCGGTCTGCTCGGCGTTCTCGGTCTGCTCGTGGTTCTCGGTCTGCGCGGCGGAGGTCGTCATGGAGCGACTGTCCCGCGCCCGCAGCCCCCTGGTCCATCGAATGTTTTCGACGGTCCTTTTCAGTTCTGCTGAACGGTTTCGCGGGCGGCGGCCGCGTGGCGGAGAGCGGCGAGGACCCGGGCCACGCCCCGGCCCTCCTCGGCGCCGCGCCGGACCGCCGCGACGACGTGGCGGCGCGGCTGGTCGGCGGAGAGGACCCGCATGACGACGCCGGGGCCGCCGCCGCCCCGGCGCTCCGCCGCGGCCATCCGGGGCACGAGGGCGACGCCCATGCCGGCGCCGACCAGGGCGAGGATCGCGGTCCAGCCGGCGGCGCTGTGGGCCTGCTCGGGGACGAAGCCGGCCGCCTCGCAGGCGGCGGTGGTGATCTCGGACCAGGGGCCGGAGCCGCCGAAGATCCAGGGCTCGCCGGACAGGTCGGCGAGCCGCAGTCCGGGCGCGTCGGCGAGCGGGTGCCCGGCGGGGAGGGCGACGTCGAGGGGGTCGGCGAGGAGCGGAACGCGGCCGAACTTGGGGTCGCGGGCCGTGGGCGCGTGGGCGGCGAGGGAGAGCGCCAGGTCGACGGCGCCGGAGCCGAGGAGCTCGTACGCCTCGGCCGCCTCGGCCTCGTGGACGCGGACGTCCAGGCCGGGGTGGTCGGCGCGGAGCCGCTGGACGGCGGGGACGACGAGGGCGGGGACGGCGGTGGAGAAGGCGGCGACCCGGACCCGTCCGGCCTCGCCCCGCAGGTACGCGTCGAGTTCGGCGTCGGCCCGCTCCAGCTGGGCGAAGACGCCCTCGGCGTGGCGCAGCACGAGGTGGGCGGCGTCGGTGAGCCGGACGCGGCGCCCGTGGGCCTCCAGGAGCGGGACGCCGAGCTGCTTGGCGAGGTTGGTGAGCTGCTGGGAGACGGCCGAGGGGGTCATGAGGAGCGTCTCCGCGGTGGCGGTGACGGTGCCCCGGTCGCGCAGGGTCCGCAGGATGTGCAGCTTCTTGATGTCCCACTCGGTCATGGGGCGCAACCTACCGGGCGCGGCTTCCCCTACCGGGCGGAGCCCAGCGCCACTCCGCCGAGGATCAGCGCCATGCACGCGCCGCCCGCGAGGCCGAGCCGCTCGCCGAGGAGCGCGTACGAGAGCAGGGCGACGCAGACGGGCTGGAGGTAGTAGACGACTCCGGCGCGGGCGGCGCCGATCAGGGAGACGGCCCGGTTCCAGGCGAAGAAGGCGACGGCGGAGGAGAGCACGCCGACGTAGAGGAGGGGGCCGACGGTGGCGCCGGTGGCCGGGAAGCCGCCCTGGACGGCGAGGGAGACGGCGTACGCGGGGGCGAGCATGAGGGCGCCGAGGGCGAAGGTGGTGAGGAGGAAGGCCGGCCCGTCGATGCCTCGCGGCCTGCGCTTGAGGAGGGCGCTGTACGAGGCGAAGGAGAGGGCCGCCGCGAACATCCAGAGGTCTCCGGCGGTGAGGTCGACCGCGAGGGAGCCCTTGCCGACGAGCAGCAGGACGCCGAGGACGGCGACGGCCAGGCCCAGGAGGCGGCGGGCGCCGAGCCGTTCGCCGCCGAGGCGGGCGTACCCGGCCATGAGGACCGGCGAGGCGGCCATGATCATGCCCATGTTGGTGGCGGATGTGGTCAGTCCGGCCTGGTGGACCAGGGTGTTGTAGAGGGCGACGCCGAACAGCGAGGCGAGGGCGAGGAATCCGAGGTGCCGTCGGATCGCCGCGCGCTGCCGCCAGAGGGGGCGGGCGGCGAAGGGGGCGACCGCGAGGAGTGCGATGATCCAGCGCCAGAAGACGGCCTGGACGGGCGGGACGGAGTCGGCCATGTCGCGGGTGGCGACGAAGCTGCCGGACCAGACGACGGTGGCGAGGAGGGCGAGGAGCAGACCGAGACCGGCGCCCTTGGCGGGCGCCGGTCTCTCGGTGCGGGTCGCGCCGCCGGCCGCTGAGGGGGCGGTCGGGGTGGCGGGGGCGGTCGGGGTGGCGGGGGCGGTCGGGAGTCGGGTGGTGGGGAGGCTCATGCGGCCTACCGTCGCAGGCCAGAAACCTCCAGGTCCATCGAAACTTCCTGACCGTTCTTTTCAGGTGAACTGAACAATGTGGCGGGTCGGACCTTCGCGGGCGGGGCCAGCTGGCCCGCGAGGGTGGCACCGAAGGCGATCGCCATGCCGAGGACCTGCACGGGACCGAGGGCCTGGCCGAGCGCCGCCCAGCCGATGACGGCCGCGGTGATCGGCGAGA
Organism: Streptomyces sp. NPDC003327; assembly: GCF_053589515.1. Classification (NCBI taxonomy): domain Bacteria; kingdom Bacillati; phylum Actinomycetota; class Actinomycetes; order Kitasatosporales; family Streptomycetaceae; genus Streptomyces; species Streptomyces sp. NPDC003327. The sequence goes on from NZ_JBSFSA010000001.1 coordinate 278,904, forward strand.
GCGGTCCGAGGAGGGTGACCGAGGAGGCGCTGAGCCGCTCGATGCCGCGGAACCAGAGGAAGTACGAGACGGCGGTGTTGCCGAGGGCGAGGTAGGCGTAGCCGGCGAGGTTCTCACCGGTCAGGGCGGGCGGGGCGCCTTCGAGGAGGAGGGCGACCGGCAGGATGACCAGCCCGCCGGCGGTGAGCTGCCAGCCGGTGAGCGCGAGGGCCCCGACGCCCTCGGGGCGGCCCCAGCGCTTGGTGAGGACGACGCCCGCGGACATCGACAGGGAGGAGAGCAGTCCGGCGCCCACCCCGAGGAGGTCGAACGCCGCTCCGGCCTTGAGGACGACGAGACTCACACCGAAGGCGGCCGCGACCGCGGTGAGCAGGGACCGCACGGTCGGCCGCTCCGCCAGGAAGAGGGCGGCGAGGCCGACCACGAAGAGCGGGCCGACGGAGCCGACGACGGCGGCGACCCCTCCGGGCAGGCGGTAGGCGGCGAGGAAGAGCAGCGGGAAGAAGGCGCCGATGTTGAGGGCGCCGAGGGCCGCCGACTTCCACCACCAGGCCCCCTTCGGCAGCGTCCGGGTGAGCGCCAGGAGCAGGAGCCCGGCGGGCAGGGCGCGCAGGAGCCCGGTGAGGAGCGGCCGGTCGGGCGGCAGGAACTCGGTGGTGACGACGTAGGTGGAGCCCCAGGAGATCGGGGCGAGGGCGGTGAGTGCGACGACGGCGGCCTTGCGGGACATGACGGTCTCCCCCTTGCTGCGGAGCCGGACCGGGCGGCACGGCTTGCTTTGCGGTAATTAACTTAGCACTAAGCTACTTACTTGCAAGTGGCTTTCTTGCCATCGAGTGGCAGGGAGGGGAAGACTGCCCCCATGAACACGCCGCAGCCCGCGCCGCAGCCGCCCGCGCACGACGCCGTCGACGCCATCACCGACCAGTGGGCCGCCGTCCGCCCGGACCTGGAGACGCTCCCCATGGCGGTCTTCGGACGGATCTACCGGCTGGCCGCCGCCATGCGCGGCAAGGTGGACAAGGCGTACGCGCCCTACGGCATGGCGCTCGGGGAGTTCGACGTGCTCGCGACGCTGCGCAGGTCCGGGGAGCCGTACACGCTCTCACCGCGCGAGCTGACGGCCACGCTGATGATCACCACCGGCGGGATGACCGGCCGGCTGGACAAGCTGGAGAAGGCCGGGCTGCTCACCCGCAGCCCCGACCCGCACGACCGGCGCGGTCTGCGGGTCACCCTGACCGAGCGCGGCCGCGAGCTGGTGGACCAGGCCGTCGGCGCCGGGCTCGCGCAGCAGCGCGCGGCCCTGGAGTCGGCGCTCAGCGCCGAGGAGGCGGAACAGCTGGCCGGCCTCCTGCGCAAGCTGCTCGCGACGACCGCCTGAGGACGGGCGCGAGGACGCGCGAGGACGGCGCGCGTCCCGGCCGTACGCATGCGAGGGCGCCGCACGGTGGTTCGTACCGTGCGGCGCCCTCGGGAAGAACGAGGAGGCGGTTACGCCTTCTTCGACTTGTCGAGCACCATGACGAGGCCCGCGATCACCAGGAACAGCACCAGCGGGGCCGCCACGAACAGGCCGAGGGTCTCGATGACCTCCAGCTTGGGGGCCGGGTCGTCACCGTCGTCGCGGGTGAGCGCGAGCGCGGGGGACGACATGAGCAGCATCATCAGCGTCGTACCGGCCGCGACGGAGCCGGCGCGCAGGGCGTTCTTCTTGTCCACGGTGCAAACGTAGCGAACACCTAAACGCGTCGCGCGCCCGGGGGTGCCGTACGGGCCCCCACCCCCTCGGCGGCCAGGCGCAGCAGGGCGTGCGCGCGCGGCGAGGCGGCCAGCCGCTCCAGGGTGACCGGCTGCCCGTCGGGGCCCGCGACCGGCAGCCGCCAGTTGGGGTACTGGTCCCAGGTGCCCGGCAGGTTCTGCGGTCTGCGGTCCCCCACCGCGTCCGGCAGCCAGAGCCCGACCATGCGCGCCGGGGTGGCGCACAGGAACCGGTGGACGGCCCTGATCTCGGCCTCCTCGCCGCCCGCGCCCTCCGGCAGCAGCCCGAGCCGCTCGAACAGCCCCAGCCACTCGGCGGTCTCCGTCGCGTCCGCCACCCGCTCGCGCTCCGGGTCCCCGGCGAGCAGCCCGAGCCGCTGCCGCAGGGCGACGTGGTCGCCGGAGAGCCGGGCGGCCGTCGACGGCAGGTCGTGCGTGGTGGCGGTGGCCACGCACTCCGCGCGCCACCGCTCCGGGGCCAGCGGGCGGCCGGTGCGGGCCCAGTCCCGCTCGAACCAGAGCACGGACGTCCCGAACACCCCCCGCCGGGCCAGCTCCTCCCGCACGCCCTGCTCGACCGTGCCCAGGTCCTCGCCGACGACGAGCGAGCCCGCCCGGTGGGCCTCCAGGGCGAGCACGGCCAGCATCGCGGCCGCGTCGTAGCGGACGTACGTCCCCCGGGTCGGCTCGCTGCCCTCCGGCACCCACCAGAGCCGGAACAGGCCCATCACGTGGTCGATGCGCAGGGCGCCCGCGTGCCGGAGCAGTTCGCGCAGGAGGCCGCGGTACGGGGCGTAACCCGCGGCGGCGAGGGCGTCGGGCCGCCAGGGCGGCAGGCCCCAGACCTGGCCGCGGGAGTTGAAGGCGTCGGGCGGGGCGCCGACCGACATGCCCGGGGCGAAGTCCTGCTGCCGGGCCCACACGTCCGAGCCGTCGGGGTGCACACCCACGGCCAGGTCGTGGACGATGCCGACCGCCATCCCCGCCTCGCGCGCGGCGGTCGCGGCCTCGGCGAGCTGCCGGTCCGTCAGCCAGGCGAGCCGGCAGTGGAAGTCGACCCGGGCGGAGAGGGCGCCGTCGGCACGGACGGCCGCGGCGGCGGTCGCGGGCGAGCGCAGCTCCTCGGGCCAGGAGCGCCAGTGGGGGCCGTGCCGCTCGGCGAGGGCCTGGTAGGTGGCGTGGTCCTCCAGCGCCCGGCCGCGCTCGGCGAGGAAGTCGCAGTAGTCGGCGCGCCGTCCGGGACCGAGCTCCACTCCGGCCACCACGATCTCCAGGGCCCGCCGCTTCAGCTCCCAGACGGCGTCCCGGTCGATCAGCGCGCCCTTGCTCAGGACCTGCTCGCGCAGCTCGGCGGCGTCGGCGAGGACGCGGTCGAGCTCCTCGCGCCGCTCGGGACCCACGTGCGCGTACTCCGGGACGTCCTCGATCCGCAGGTGGACGGGGTCGGGGAAGCGGCGCGAGGACGGGCGGTACGGGGAGGGGTCGGTGGGGGCCCCGGGCACGCCCGCGTGCAGGGGGTTGACCTGCACGAAGCCCGCGCCGTGCGTACGGCCGGCCCAGGTGGCCAGCTCCCGCAGGTCGCCGAGGTCGCCCATGCCCCAGGAGCGCTGCGAGAGCAGCGAGTAGAGCTGGACGAGGAGCCCGTACGAGCGCCGCGCGGGCTGCGGCACGCGCGCGGGGGCCACGATCAGGGTGCTCGTGCCGGTCCGTCCGTCGGGGGCCGCGGCCTCGACGGTGTGGACACCGAGCGGCAGCCGCTCCCAGTCCCACCCGGTGACGACCGCGCCCTCCTCGGTGGTCACCCGCAGCCGGGTCTCCGGGGGCAGGTCCGCGGGCGGCCGGGGCGGCTCCTCGCCCGCGTGGTGGACCAGGGTGGGCGGCAGCAGGCGCTCCGCCTCGGCCCGCTCCGCCGCGCCGAGCGCGGCGGCCACCGCCTCCGGGGTGGCCGCGTCCACGCCCAGGGCGCCGAGAACGGCCACCACGGTGGCGTCCGGTACGGCGACGGTGACGCCCCGCGAGGGGCTGTACTCGGTGGCGACGCCGTGTCGGGCGGCGAGACGGGCCAGGGTCACATCACACTCCGGGGGACTCCGTGCCGCCCGCCGTGCCGGGGGCGGTGGGCTCGCTGGTGAGGGGGGCCGCCTCGGTGAGCGGCGGTTCACTGGTGAGGGGCGCGGCGTCCGCGAGCGGCGGCTCGCTGGTCAACGGCTCGCCTCCGGGCTCGCTCTGACGCGGAATCCGTATCCGCTCGATGGGGTGAACGGTCGTGGTCACGGGGTTCTCCCGGTTCGTCTCGACAGGGGGTACCGGAGCCGGGAAGGCCCCAACGCCGTAAGCCCTACCCACCGCACCACGTTTTACCGGCGGAAACCGGGGAAATGGCGTCACCTCGCCGAAGGGTTGCCGGGCAAAGGCGACACATCGGCCACGCGCATTGACACTGCCGTGCGACGGGTGGTGGGGTCGTAACCCGCTCGTGACCCGCCGGAGGGTCGCGCAGCCGGGCAGCCGACCGGGCCGAAGGGAGTTCCCCGTGCAGCTGGGGCACAGGAAGAAGCGCACCGCGACGGCGATCGCCGTGGCCGTGATCGGCGGACTCCTCGGTGGCGGCGCGACCCGGGGCACGGCGTACGCGACCGCGACCGCCACCCCGCCCGCGACAGCCACCACGACCGCGACCGCCCGGCCCGCGGGGCGCACCCCCGCCGTCTGGCCCCGGCCGCAGACGCTGACCGCCGCCGGGCCCGCCGTACGCCTCGGGGACGAGGTGACGCTGCTCGCGGACGCCGACGCCGATCCGCACGCGCTCGCCGCCCTGCGGGAGCTGCTCGCCGCCGCCGGGGTGCGGACCGTGCACCCCGCGCTTCCCGGTCGCGGCCCGGTGGTCCGCGCCGCCGGTCCGACCGGCGAGGGCGCGGCGGGCGCGGAGGAGGCGCTGCGCGCCCTGGGGGTGCGCGAGCGGCTCGACCTGCCGCGCGGTGGCTACCGGCTCGCCACCGGCCGCCACGAGGGCCGGGACACGGTCGTCCTGGACGGTGTCGGCGAGGACGGCCTGTTCCACGCCGTCCAGACCCTGCGTCAGCTCCTCGCGGGCGGCGGCGAGGTGCCGGGCGTGGTCGTCCGCGACTGGCCGGGCACCGCCGAGCGGGGCGTCACCGAGGGCTTCTACGGCACCCCCTGGAGCCAGGAGCAGCGGCTCGCGCAGCTCGACTTCCTGGGCCGGACCAAGCAGAACCGCTATCTGTACGCGCCCGGCGACGACCCCTACCGCCAGGCGCAGTGGCGCGAGCCGTACCCGGCCGACCGGGCCGCCGAGTTCCGGGCGCTCGCCGAGCGGGCCGCCGCCAACCACGTCGCGCTCGGCTGGGCCGTGGCGCCCGCCCAGTCCATGTGCCTCGCCTCGGACCGGGACGTGGCCGCCCTGACCCGGAAGCTCGACGCGATGTGGGAGCTCGGCTTCCGCTCCTTCCAGCTCCAGTTCCAGGACGCGGGGTACGGCGAGTGGCACTGCGCGAAGGACGCCGACGCCTTCGGGCGGGACGCCCGGGGCGCGGCCACCGCCCACGCGCGCGTGGCGAACACCGTCGCCCGGCACCTCGCCGAGCGCCACCCGGACGCGGCGCCGCTGACGGTGATGCCGACGGAGTACTACCAGGACGGTGCCACCGACTACCGCACGACGCTCGCCGAGGCGCTCGACGCGCGCGTGCGCGTGGCGTGGACGGGCGTCGGCGTCGTGCCGCGCACCATCACCGGCGGGGAACTGGCCGGGGCGCGCGCGGCCCTGGGCAGCCATCCGCTGGTCACCATGGACAACTACCCGGTCAACGACTACGCGCAGGACCGGCTGTTCCTCGGCCCGCAGACCGGCCGTGAGCCCGCGGTGGCGGCCGGCTCCGCCGCCTTCCTCGCCCTCGCGATGGCGCAGCCCACGGCCTCCCGGGTGCCGCTCTTCACCGCCGCCGACTACGCCTGGAACCCCCGCGGCTACCGGCCGCGGGAGTCCTGGAACGCCGCCGTCGAGGACCTGGCGGGTCCGGACCGGGCCGCCCGGGAGGCGCTGGCCGCACTCGCGGGGAACGGCGCCTCCTCGATCCTCGACCCGGGCGCCGAGTCGGCCTATCTGAAGCCGCTCCTGGCCGCCTTCTGGTCCGCCCGCACCTCGCCCGACCCTGCCGTGCGGGACCGGGCGGCGCACGAGCTGCGGGCGGCGTTCACGGTGATGCGGGAGGCGCCCGAGCGGCTCGCGGGGACCGCGGGGGGCGCCCTGGGCGACGAGACGGGTCCCTGGCTGGAGCAGCTCTCCCGGTACGGCCTGGCCGGCGAGACGGCCCTCGACATGCTCCGCGCGCAGGCGCGCGGGGACGGCGCCGCGGCCTGGCAGGCACGGCTGCGGCTCGACGCGCTCCTGAAGGCGCTGAAGGCGAGCCGGGTGACGGTCGGCAAGGGCGTCCTCGGGCCCTTCCTCACGCGCGCGGTGGCCGCGTCGGACGCGTGGACCGGTGCGGCGAGGACCCCGGCGCGGTCGGTCGACCGCGCCCCCGGCTCGTACACCGTGCGCCTCGACCGGGCCCGGTCGGTGGAGGCCCTGACGGTGCTGGCTGAGCCGGGCGCGGTCGACGGGGACGCGCGCGTGGAGGCGTTCGTGCCCGGCGAGGGCTGGCGTTCGCTGGGCCCGCTGGCGGCGAGCGGCTGGACGCACGCGGAGCTCAAGGGGCTGCGCGCGGAGGTCCTGCGGGTGGTGTGGAGCGAGAGCGGCACGGCCCCGGGCGTACGGGCGCTCGTGCCGTGGTTCGCGGACGGGCCGCGCGCGGGGCTGTCCCTGGCGCGGTCCGAGACGGACGTGGAGATCGGCGGCCCGGCGCAGCGCGTGCGGGTGGAGCTGTCGGGCCTGCGCGCGGACGAGGTGCGCGGGACGGTCACGGCGAAGGCGCCGAAGGGCGTCACCGTACGGCTGCCGAAGGAGAGCGCGGTGGAGCGGGGCGCGCGCACGACCGTGCCCCTCGACGTCTCGGTGGCGGCGGACGTGCCGGCCGGCTCCTACCGGGTGCCGGTGGCGTTCGCGGGCGAGGAGCGGGTCCTGACGGTGCGGGCCTTCCCGCGCACGGCGGGCCCGGACCTGGCGCGGACGGCGACGGCCTCCTCCTCCGGCGACGAGACCCCGGACTTCCCCGCGGCGCACGCGGTGGACGGCGACCCGGCGACCCGCTGGTCCTCCCCCGCGGAGGACGGCGCCTGGTGGCAGCTGGAGCTGCCCGAGCCGGCCCGTATGGGGCAGGTGGTGCTGCACTGGCAGGACGCGTACGCCTCGCGCTACCGGGTGCAGGTCTCGGCGGACGGCCGCAGCTGGCGGACGGCGGCCACGGTCACCGACGGGCGCGGGGGCCGGGAGTCGGTGCGGATGGACGCGGCGGACACGCGGTTCCTGCGGATACAGGGCGACGCCCGGGCGACCGAGTACGGCTACTCGCTCTGGTCGGTGGAGACGTACGCCGTCGCGCCGACGCCCCCGCCCGCGAAGCCGTCGACGGACGACACCGCCGCCACCCCCGCCACGCCCGCCTCGCCGTCGACGCCCCCCGCTCCGCCGGCGTCCGCGCCGCACGGGCCCGCGGCCGGAGCCGGCGCAGACGAGGAGCGGGACGCCCCCTGAGGGGCGCCCCCGTCCCGTACGCGAAAGGCCCGGGTCAACCCGCCGTCAACGCCCCCGCGGGGGTGTCGGCGACGGAGTCGATCCGGGCCATGACGTCCTCGGCGCCGTACGGCGTGAGGTACGGCAACCAGCGTGGGTCCCGGTGTCCGGTCCCGATGATCCGCCAGGCCAGGCCGGTCGGCGGGGCCGGTTGGTGGCGCAGCCGCCAGCCCAGCTCCCGCAGGTGCCGGTCGGCCTTGACGTGGTTGCAGCGGCGGCAGGCAGCCACCACGTTCTCCCACGCGTGCGTGCCTCCCCTGCTGCGCGGGACGACGTGGTCGACGCTGGTCGCGACGGCCCCGCAGTAGGCGCAGCGCCCGCCGTCGCGCGCGAAGAGCGCCCGGCGGGTCAAGGGAACGGGCCCCCGGTAGGGGACCCGCACGAAGCGCTTCAGCCGCACCACGCTGGGCGCGGGGACGACTTGGGTCTCGCTGTGCAGGAAGGCGCCGGACTCCTCGAGGCAGAGGGCCTTGTTCTCCAGGACGAGGACGAGTGCGCGGCGGAGCGGTACGACGCCGAGCGGCTCGTACGACGCGTTGAGGACCAGGACATGCGGCACGGATGCCTCCTATGACGCCGGCGGCGCGTGGCTCGCGCCGGGACGAACTGCTCTCAGTCTCCCCTCATGCCTGGTCGGAACGCCACCACGTCCCCGAAACGGAGGGGTGGGCCGGGGGTGTTCTCGACCACATCGGCATGTCTCCCCTCTTACGTGCCCGGGTGAGGTCCGTCTCTCCCTCGAACACGGCAACGGGAGCACGTCCGGCGCCCCGTTAGTGTGGATGGCCTTGAACGCGAAGCCTGGAGGTTGTCCCGTGTCCTGGTCCGCCCTGGCGGCTGCCACCGAACCCGAGCCCCTGCCGGTGACCCTGGACGAGGCTGCCGAGAGGGCCACGAACGCGGCCGGCTGGGTGGAGGAGAACTGGTCCACCTGGCTCAACACGGGTCTGCGCATCCTGCTGATCCTGGTCGTCGCGGTCCTGCTGCGGATGGCCGTCCGCCGCGCCCTGACGAAGCTGATCGAGCGGATGAACCGCTCCGCGCAGGCGGTGGAGGGGACGGCGCTCGGCGGTCTCCTCGTCAACGCCGAGCGGCGGCGGCAGCGCTCGGAGGCGATCGGCTCGGTGCTCCGCTCGGTGGCCTCGTTCCTCATCCTGGGCACCGCCGGTCTGATGGTCCTGGGCGCCTTCCAGATCGATCTGGCGCCGCTGCTCGCCTCGGCGGGTGTGGCCGGTGTGGCGATCGGCTTCGGCGCCCGGAACCTGGTGACGGACTTCCTGTCCGGCGTGTTCATGATCCTGGAGGACCAGTACGGGGTCGGGGACAGCGTCGACGCGGGCGTGGCCTCCGGCGAGGTCGTCGAGGTGGGGCTGCGCGTGACGAAGCTGCGCGGCGTGGACGGCGAGATCTGGTACGTCCGCAACGGCGAGATCAAGCGGATAGGGAATCTCAGCCAGGGCTGGGCCACGGCCGGTGTCGACGTGACCGTCCGGCCGACGGAGGACCTGGACGCGGTGCGGGCGGTGATCACCGAGGTGGGCGACGCCATGGCCAAGGAGGAGCCGTGGAACGAGCGGCTGTGGGGTCCGGTGGAGATCCTCGGCCTCACCGAGGTGCTGCTCGACTCGATGACGGTCCGGGTCTCGGCGAAGACGATGCCGGGCAAGGCGCTGGGCGTGGAGCGCGAGCTGCGCTGGCGGATCAAGCGGGGCCTGGACCAGGCCGGCATCCGGATCGTGGGCGGGCTGCCGGCGGCGGAGGAGTCGGCCGCCGATCCGACGGCCGGCATGGCGGCGCCGTCGGCCTTCGCCTCGACGACCTCGCCCCAGTCGGCGGCGGCGACCCCGCTGCCGCGGACGGACCTCGCCAAGTGACGACGGACCTCGCCACGTGAGGACGCGCCCCAGGCGCCGCCCCCGGTAGCGCACGGGCCCTCCGCTCCCGGCACCTCGCTCCGGGCCGCGCACCACCACGCCCCCGCGGGTAACGCTTCGGTTGCCTTCGGGGGCGTCCCGCGTTCCCGGGTATTGACGCTCGGACGACGGCGGCCCTACCGTCCTCCCTCAGATAGGAAACTTTCCTAACAGTGTGTTCCACCGTACGAGGGCAGGTGCACTCCACATGGCCGGTACGACCCCGGGAACCCCCGGCGCTCCCGGCCCGCCGGGCACTCCGCGCGTGCTGCGGGCCATGAACGACCGGGCCGCCCTCGACCTGCTCCTCGCCCACGGGCCCCTGTCCCGCACCCGGATCGGCAAGCTCACCGGCCTGTCCAAGCCGACCGCCTCCCAGCTCCTCGCCCGCCTCGAAGCAGCCGGGCTCGTCGTCGCCACCGGCACCACCGCGGGCCGCCCGGGGCCCAACGCCCAGCTGTACGCGGTCAACGCGGGCGCCGCGTACGCCGCCGGGCTCGACGTCGACCAGCACCGCGTCCGCGCCGCCGTCGCCGACGTCACCGGCCGGGTCGTCGGCGAGTTCGAGCTGCGCACCCCGGGCCGTACCGCCGCCGGGGTCGTCGGCCAGGTCACCGACGCCCTCGACGGGGCCGTCAAGGCGGCCGGGCTCACCCGCGAGCGGGTCCGGCGCCTGGTCATCGGCACGCCCGGCGCCTTCGACCCGGCCACCGGGCGGCTGCGGTACGCCTCCCACCTGCCGGGCTGGCACTCCCCCACGCTCCTGGAGGAGCTGGCCGCCGCGCTGCCGATGCCGTTCGAGTACGAGAACGACGTCAACCTCGTCGCCGTCGCCGAGCAGCGCCTCGGCGCCGCCCGCGGCCACGCCGACTTCGCGCTCCTCTGGAACGAGGCGGGCATGGGCGCCGCCCTCGTCCTCGGCGGGCGGCTGCACCGCGGCTTCACCGGCGGCGCCGGAGAGGTCGGCTTCCTGCCGGTGCCGGGCACCCCGCTCGTCCGCCAGGTCGCCAAGGCCAACTCCGGCGGCTACCAGGAACTCGCCGGCGTGCAGGCGGTCCCCCGGCTCGCCCGCGCGCTCGGCATCGACACCCCCGAGCAGCCGTACGTGCCGGTCGCGAGCGGTCTGCTCGCCACCGCGGCGGAGACCCACGAGGACGACCCGCGGTACGCGGAGCTGCTCGACCGCTACGCGGAGCGGGTCGCGACCGGTCTCGCCTCGCTCACCGCCGTGCTCGACCCCGAGCTGATCGTGCTGTCGGGCGACGTCCTCGTCTCCGGCGGCGAACCCCTCAGGGCCCGCGTCCAGTCGGAGCTGGCCGACCTCGCGGCCTCCCGGCCCAGGCTCGTCCTGGCCGAGGTCCGCCACGGCCCCGTGCTGCGCGGGGCGCTGGAGAGCGCCCTCGCCACCACCCGCGACGAGGTCTTCGACACCTCGCGCTGACCCGCCCCGACGATGCCCGAAGCCCGTCCGCCCTCCCCGTCCCCCAAACCCACCCGTCCCCACCTCCGTACGTCCCAGCCGTCCCAGGGAGACTCCGCCATGTCCGTACGCCCCCGCAGAGCGGCCGCCGCGCTGGCCGCCACCGCCTCGCTCGCCCTCCTCGGCTCCGCCTGTACCGGTTCCGGGAGCAACGGGGCGACCGACGACCCCAAGGCCGAGACCACCATCACCTTCTGGCACGGCTGGTCGGCGCCCTCCGAGGTCAAGGCGATCGAGGACAACGTCCGGCGGTTCGAGCAGGCCCACCCGAACATCAAGGTGAAGGTCGTCGGCAACATCAACGACGACAAGCTCGGCCAGGCGCTGCGCGCGGGCGGCTCGAACGGCCCGGACGTCGTCTCCTCGTTCACCACGGCCAACGTCGGCAAGTTCTGCCACTCGGGCGCGCTCGCGGACCTGAAGCCCTTCATCGAGAAGGACAAGCTGGACCTGGACGCGATCTTCCCGAAGGTCCTCCAGGAGTACACCCAGTTCGAGGGCAGGCGCTGCACCCTGCCGCTGCTCTCCGACGCGTACGGCCTCTACTACAACAAGGACGCCTTCGAGAAGGCGGGCATCAAGGAGCCCCCGAAGACCTGGTCGCAGTTCACCCAGGTCGCCAAGAAGCTGACGAAGACCAAGGGCGACTCGTACGAGCAGCTCGGCTTCATGCCCAACTACCTCGGCTACGAGACGAGCGTCTCGCACTACATGTCGCAGTGGGACCACGCGTACTTCGACGCGAACGGCGCGTCGAGCGTGGCCAAGGACCCGGCGTTCGCCGAGATGATGACGTACCAGAAGTCGCTGGTGGACGCCCTCGGCGGCTTCCGGAAGCTCGACACGTACCGCACCACCTTCGGTGACGAGTGGGGCGCCAAGCACCCCTTCCACACCGGCCAGGTCGCGATGCAGCTGGACGGCGAGTGGCGGCTGAACTTCCTGAAGGAGGCCAAGGTCGGCTTCGAGGTGGGCGTCGCGCCGCTGCCCGTCGCCGACGACGAGGTGGACGAGTACGGCAAGGGCTACCTCTCCGGCACGATCATGGGCATCGCCCCGCAGAGCCGGAAGCAGAACGCGGCCTGGGAGCTGGTCAAGTACATGACCACCGACACCGAGGCGGTGGTGAACTTCGCCAACGGAATCGGCAACGTCCCCTCCACCCTGGAGGCCCTGAAGTCCCCGGACCTCAAGCTCGACGACCGCTTCAAGGTCTTCCTGGACATCGCCCGGCACGCCGAGTCCACCACCTCGGACGGCGCGGTCAACGGCTCCGCCTACCAGGACACCCTCCAGAAGTTCGCCCAGCAGTACGAGAAGGGCCAGGTCACCGATCTGAAGAAGGGCCTCGCGGAGACCGCGGCCCAGATCGACCGCGACATCGCCGCGGCGAAGTGACGGCCGGTCCCCACCCATGAGCACGGACACCCTGCCCGCGAAGGTGGCGGCCGCCCCGGCCGCCCCTTCGCCCGGAGGCCGGAACACGCTGCGGGCCAAGCGCCGGCGGAACGCGCTGCGCACCCTGGCGTTCATGTCGCCCTGGCTGATCGGATTCGGCGTCTTCTTCGCCTATCCGCTCGTCTCCACGCTGTACTTCTCCTTCATGCGGTACGACGGCCTGAACCCGCCGACCTGGCGGGGCACGGACAACTGGACGTACGTCTTCGGGGACTTCCCCCAGTTCTGGCCCGCGCTCCGGAACACGCTCTGGCTCTGTGTCGTCATGGTCTCCTGCCGGGTGGTCTTCGGCCTCGGCATCGGCCTGCTGATCACCCGGATCAAGACGGCCGCCGGAGTCTTCCGCACCCTCTTCTACCTGCCGTACCTCGCCCCGCCGGTGGCCGCGACGCTCGCCTTCGTCTTCCTGCTCAACCCCGGCACCGGCCCGGTCAACGCGCTCCTGGAGGCGGTCGGCCTGCCCGCCCCCTCCTGGTTCAACGACGCCGACTGGTCCAAGCCGGCCCTGACGGTCCTCGCCGTGTGGGGCGTCGGCGACCTCATGGTCATCTTCATGGCCGCGCTCCTCGACGTACCGAAGGAGCAGTACGAGGCCGCCGCACTGGACGGTGCGAACGCGTGGCAGCGGTTCCGGCACATCACGCTGCCGAACATCGCGCCGATCGTCCTCTTCGCCGTCGTCACCGGGATCATCGCCGCGATGCAGTACTACACGCAGCCGATCGTGGCCTCCAAGGTCGCCTCGGGCGTGATGGGCGGCTCCGGCGTCACCTTCGTCCCCGGCTACCCGGACGACTCCACGCTCACCCTGCCGCAGCTCGTGTACAACCTCGGCTTCAGCCAGTTCAACTACGGCGCCGCGTGTGTGGTGGCGCTCGTGCTCTTCGCCTTCTCCATGGCCTTCACCGCGCTCCTGATGCGGCGGCGCGGCGGCCTGATCGGCTCGGGTGACTGACCATGACGACCGCAACCGCTCCCGCCGCCCGTCCCGTGGCGAGCGCCGCCGCGCGGCGCGCCCGCCGCACGGCGCTGCTGCACTGGATCGCCGTGCACGCGCTCGGCGTCGCCGCCGCCCTGTTCTTCGTGCTCCCGTTCGTCTTCGTGTTCCTCACCTCCCTGATGAGCGACGAGCAGGCGCTCACCCGGGACCTGACGCCGAACTCCTGGCACTGGGACAACTACCTCCGGGTGTTCCGCACGGAGGGCTTCCTCACCTGGTGGGGCAACTCCCTGCTGTACGCGGGGCTCGGCACCGCACTCGTGGTGGTGTCGTCCGTCCCCGTGGCGTACGCGCTCGCCAAGTTCCGCTTCCGCGGACGGCATCTGTCGCTGCTGCTGGTGATCTCGATGATGATGCTGCCGCCGCAGGTCGTGATCATCCCGATGTACCTGTTCTGGGCCAAGCAGATGGACCTGTCGGGCACGCTGTGGCCGCTGATCCTTCCGATGGCGTTCGGTGACGCCTTCGCGGTGTTCCTGCTGCGCCAGTTCCTGCTGACCATCCCGGACGAGTACGTCGAGGCCGCGCGGATCGACGGCTGCGGCGAGTTCCGCACCCTGACGCGCGTCGTGCTGCCGATGGCGAAGCCCGGCATCGCCGCCGTGGCCCTCTTCCAGTTCTTCTACTGCTGGAACGACTACTTCGGGCCGCAGATCTACGCCTCCGAGAACCCGGGCGCCTGGACGCTGAGTTACGGCCTGGAGTCCTTCAAGGGGGCGCACCACACCGACTGGAACCTGACCATGGCCGCGACCGTGCTGGTCATGGCCCCGGTGATCCTCGTGTTCTTCTTCGCGCAGAAGGCGTTCGTCGAGGGAGTCACCCTGACCGGAGTGAAGGGCTGAAACGCGAAATGAAGCTCGCTGTCGTGGGGGGCGGATCCACCTACACCCCCGAACTGATCGACGGATTCGCGCGGTTGCGCGAAACCCTGCCCCTCACCGAACTCGTCCTCGTCGACCCGGCCGCCGAGCGGCTCGAACTCGTCGGCGGGCTCGCCCGGCGGATCTTCGCCAGGCAGGCCCACGAGGGGAAGATCACCACCACCACCGACCTCGACGCCGGGGTCGAGGGCGCCGACGCCGTCCTGCTGCAGCTGCGCGTGGGCGGTCAGGCCGCCCGCGAGCAGGACGAGACGTGGCCGCTGGAGTGCGGCTGCGTCGGCCAGGAGACCACCGGAGCGGGCGGTCTCGCGAAGGCGCTGCGCACGGTCCCGGTCGTCCTGGACATCGCCGACCGGGTCCGGCGCGCCAACCCGGACGCCTGGATCATCGACTTCACCAACCCCGTCGGGATCGTGACGCGGGCGCTGCTGCGGGCCGGGCACAAGGCGGTCGGCCTGTGCAACGTGGCCATCGGCTTCCAGCGGAAGTTCGCCGCTCTGCTGGACGTGGCCCCCACCGAGATCCACCTGGACCACGTCGGCCTCAACCACCTCACCTGGGAGACGGGCGTACGGCTCGGGGGGCCGGAGGGCGAGGACGTGCTGCCGCGCCTGCTCGCCGAGCACGGCGACGCCATCGCCGCGGACCTGCGGCTGCCGCGCCCGGTGATGGACCGCTTCGGTGTCGTCCCCTCGTACTACCTGCGGTACTTCTACGCGCACGACGAGGTGGTGCGCGAGCTGCGCACGAAGCCCTCGCGGGCCGCGGAGGTCGCGGCGATGGAGAAGCGGCTCCTGGAGATGTACGGGGACCCGGCGCTCGACGAGAAGCCGGCGCTGCTCGGCAAGCGCGGCGGCGCCTTCTACTCGGAGGCCGCCGTGGACCTGGCCGCCTCGCTGCTGGGGGGCGCGGGCTCGCCGTACCAGGTGGTGAACACGTACAACAACGGCACGCTGCCGTTCCTGCCGGACGACGCAGTCATCGAGACGCAGGCGGCGGTCGGGACCGGTGGCGCGACGCCGCTGCCGGTGGCGCCGGTCGACCCGCTGTACGCGGGGCTGATCGCGCACGTGACGGCGTACGAGGACCTGGCCCTGGACGCGGCGCTGCGCGGCGGCCGGGAGCGGGTGTTCAAGGCGCTGCTCGCACACCCGCTCATCGGGCAGTACGAGTACGCCGAGGGGCTCACGGACCGGCTGATCGCGCACAACCGGGAGCACCTCGCGTGGGCGTGAACCTGGAAGGGGGGCCGGGGGTGCTCCTCGCGGTCGACGCGGGGAACAGCAAGACCGACGCCGTGGTGCTGTCGGTGCGGGGCGAGGTCCTCGGCACGGCGCGCGGCGGCGGGTTCCAGCCGCCGGTGGTGGGGGTGGAGCGGGCCGTCGACGGGCTCGCGGAGATCGTCGGGCGCGCGTGGGAGGCGGCGGGCGGCTCCGGCCGGCCGCCGCGCTTCGCGCACGTCACGGCCTGTCTCGCCAACGCCGATCTGCCGGTGGAGGAGGAGGAGTTGCGGGCCGCGCTCCTCGCGCGGGACTGGAGCGGCTCCGTACGGGTGCACAACGACACGTTCGCCATCCTGCGGGCCGGGCTCGACGAGCCGCGGGGGGTGGCCGTGGTCTGCGGAGCGGGGATCAACTGCGTCGGGATGACCCCGGACGGCCGCACCGCCCGCTTCCCCGCGATCGGGAAGCTCTCCGGCGACTGGGGCGGCGGCAGCGGGCTGGCCGAGGAGGCCCTGTGGTTCGCGGCGCGGGCCGAGGACGGCCGGGGCGAGCCGACGGAGCTGGCGCGGGCGCTGCCCGCCCACTTCGGCCTGGAGACGATGTACGCGCTGATCGAGGCGCTGCACCTGGGCCGCATCCCGTCGGCGCGGCGGCACGAGCTGACCCCGCTGCTGTTCGCGGTCTCCGACGGGGGCGACCCGGTGGCCGGGGCGCTGGTGGACCGGCTGGCCGAGGAGGTCGTCGCCCTGTCGGCGGTGGCGCTCGGGCGGCTCGGGCTGCTCGACGAGGAGGCTCCGGTGATGCTCGGCGGCAGTGTGCTGGCCGCCCGGCACGCCCGCCTCGAGACCCGGATCCTGGAACTCCTGGCCGTCCGCGCGCCGAAGGCGGTGGTCGGGTTCGTGACGGCGCCGCCGGTGCTGGGGGCCGCGCTGCTCGCCCTCGACGAGGCGGCGGCGACGGACCGCGAAGCGACGGGCCCGGAGGCGGCGGGCCCGGAGGCGGCGGATCCGGAGGCGGCCGCGCGGGTGCGGGGGCATTACGGGGGGTGAGGGCCGGGGGGCCGGGTGCCGGGGTCGTGGGGGCTCCGGGGGCCGGGTACCGGGGCCGTGAGGGCTCCGGAGAGCGTGGGGCGTTCCGTCGTCGTGGCGGGGCGCCCCTCGGCGCGTCGGGCGGGGGTGCGCGGGGCCGTTCACCCGTTTGTTCAGGCGATGGTTCACCCGTTCGAGGGGTGTCCGAAAGGGAACCGATCATGGTCGGGCGGCGTATTCAGAGTGAGGGGGTTCGCCCGCGGATGTGCGGGCGGCATAAGGCACGATAGGAACAAGATCGCGTCAACCCTGGTGTGCGGAGGGGCCCCTGAGGTCATACTGCTCGCCGGGCAGATGTCGACGACCGAGGGGGAGGTCACGTGACACACCCGCCGAACGCGCCTGCGGCGTCGGCGGCGCAGGGCGCGCGAACCGCGCCCGCGCGCCCCGTCGGCGTACCCGCCCAACCGTCCGCCGTGCCCCTCGCGGGGGCTCCCGTTCCGCTGCCGGGCGGCGCGCCGCCCGCCGGCCGGGGCGCCTGGGCCGTGGGGCGGGAGCGGCTGCGGGAGGCCGTCACGACCACCCCGGGGCGGCTGCAGCTCCTCGGGGCCGTCCTTGCGCTGCTCGTCGTGGCGTTCGGGGCGGCGACCTGGTTCGAGGTCTCGGACCGGACCTCCGCCGCGAAGGACGTCGTCGACCGCAGCCAGCCGCTGAGCGCCGACGCCGCGGCGATCTACCGCTCCCTCGCCGACGCCGACTCGACGGCCGCCGCCGGGATCCTCGCCGGCACCCTGGAGCCGGCCGCGTCCCGCGAGCGGTACGCGTCGGACATCGCCACCGCGTCCCGGCTGCTCGTCAAGGCCGCGGCGAACACGGACGGTTCGACCGAGGCGGGCCGCGAGATCGGCACCCTCAACCAGGGGCTCCCCCGCTACACGGGCCTGATCGAGCGGGCCCGCGCCGCCAACCGCCAGGGCCTGCCGCTCGGCGGCGCCTATCTGCGGTACGCCAACCAGCAGATGACGCGCGTGCTGCTGCCGGCCGCCGAGCGGCTGTACGCGGCGGAGACCGAGCGGCTCCACCGCGACGACGAGGCGGCGCGCGCCCTGCCGCTGACCGCGCTCGCGGTCGGCCTGCTCGCCCTCCTGGTGCTCGTCGCGGCCCAGTACCGCGCCTACGTCCGGACGAACCGCCTCCTCAACCCCGGGCTGCTCGCGGCCACCGCCGCCTCGCTCGCCGTGCTGCTCTGGCTGCTCGCCGCCCACACGATCGCCCGCTCCGAGCTGACCACCGCACGGACCCAGGGGCAGGAGTCCCTCCAGCACCTCACGACCGCCCGGATCAGCTCGCTCAAGGCGCGGGCCAACGAGAACCTCACCCAGGTCGCCCGGGGCGCGGTGCTCACGGAGGACGGCAAGAACGACAAGTACGAGGCCGACTACGCCACCAGCATGGCCGACCTCACGACGGCCCTCGCGCAGGCGCGGGAGCTGGCGGACGACGACGCCGGGCGCGACCCGCTGGGCGAGGCCGCCGAGCGCGCCGCCCAGTGGAGACAGCGCCACGACGGCGCGCGGGCGCTGGGCGAGGGCGGCGACTTCCAGGGCGCGCTGAACCTGATCATCGGCCCGAAGGGGACGACGGGCGAGTCCTTCGACCAGGTCGACGAAGCCCTGGAGCGGGCCCTCGCGCACGAGCAGGCCGAGTTCACCCGGGCCGCCGACGGCGCCGTGGGCACGCTGGCGGCGCTGCCGTTCGGCGCGGCGGTGCTCGCGGTCCTGGGGGCGGCGGCCGCCCTGCTCGGCATCAACCGCAGGCTTTCGGAGTACCGGTGAGAGGGGGCGGGATGCCGAACGGCACGGACCCGCTGGTGCGGCGGACGGCACCGCGCACCCCGTCGTGGGCGGCGCGGGCGGTGCGGCGGCCCGCCGCGCGACTGCGCGGCTGGGGCGGGGTGGGCGCCATGGCCGTGGCCTGCGGCCTGACCGCCGCCCTGACCCTGGTGCCGCTGGCGCAGGACGGTCCCGGCGTGGCGGCCGAGCCGGCCGCCACCGGGCCGGGGCCCGGCGTGGGGACGGGCGTCCAGGTCAGGGCCGACAGCTGCGAGGCCCCCGAGGCCTCGCTGCGGCCCTCGGCCGCCGACGGCCCGTCGATCGCGGCGATCAAGGCGCGCGGGAAGCTGATCGTCGGCGTCGACCAGTCCAGCTACCTCTGGGGCTTCCGCAACCCCGCCACGCAGGCCGTCGAGGGCTTCGACATCGACCTCGCCAGGGCCATCGCCAAGGACCTCCTCGGCGACCCGGACGCGGTGATCTTCCGGGCGATCCCCACCAACCAGCGGATCGCCGCGCTCGACAGCGGCCGGGTCGACCTCGTCGTGCGGACGATGACGATCAACTGCAAGCGGATCAAGCAGGTCGCCTTCTCCACCGCCTACTTCGAGACCGGTCAGCAGGTCCTGGCGCCGAAGCTCGACCGGAGCATCACCGGGCACGACGCGTCCCTGCGCGGCAAGCGGGTCTGCACCGCCGAGAGCTCCACGGCGTACGAGGCACTGGAGGAGAACTCCTTCGGCGCCGTCTTCAAGGACGAGGCGGACGGCACCAAGGACGACGCGGACCTGCTGACCGTGCCGAACCAGCTCGACTGCCTGGCCCGGCTGCAGCTCGGCGAGGTCGACGCCGTGGTCACCGACAGCGCCCTCGCCGCCGGCCAGGCCGCGCAGGACCCGGCGGTGGAGCTGAAGGGCACGCGCTTCACCAAGGAGTACTACGGCGTGGCCGCCAAGCTGGGCAACGACGACCTGGTCCGCCGGGTCAACCACGTCCTGGAGGGCTACCGGAAGGGCCCCTGGCAGGACGCGTACGAGAAGTGGCTGTCCGACGTCCTGCCCGGGATGAACACGCCGCCCGCCCCCAGGTACAAGTAACCCAGCGGAAGAGGTGATCGATGGGCGTCGCGGGACCCCCCGGTCCGGTGATGGACCGGGACGAGGTGGACCGTGCGCTGGCGCGGCTCGGCGCGGAGCACAAGGCGGTCGAGGACTCGCTCCTCGCCCTCCAGGACCACGCCGGCCGCAGGCTGCTCGAAGGGGCCGCGCTGACCGGCACGACCCGGGACCGCTGGGCGGCCGCCGAACGGACCATCACCCTGCTCTGGACCTGCTTCGACGCGTACACGGCCGCCCTGCGGGAGGCCCGTGAGGTGCGGGCGCGGCGCCGCTGGCCCGGGCGGGAGGAGCTCGTGGAGCTGACCGACCGGCTGCGCGGCGACACGGTGATCGTCGCGGGCGGGGCCGCCGAGGGCGCCCTGCTGACCGAGCGGTTCACCCTGGAGGGCCTGGTCCGCCGGATGAACGAGTTGTACGCCTCCTCGCTCGACCTGGTGGTCGCCGCCGACGCAGTCTGGTCGGCGCTGCCTGCCCGGATAGACCTGCTCGCCGCCGAGCTGGGCCGTACGCGCTCGCTCGCGCACTCGGTCGGGGTGCGGCCGGGCGAGCACCCCGCCGGGGACGAGCTGGAGTCGATCACGGCCGAGCTGACCGCGCTGCGCTCCCAGGTGGTGACCGATCCGCTGGCGTTCTGGCGCCCGGCGACGGGCAGTTCGGCGCCGGGCGGCGGCCGGCCGGACACCGAGCGGTACGACCGGGCGGCGCGCGCCCTGGAGGACGTGCGGCGCGAGATCGAGGCGGTCCTCGCGGTGCGGCAGGACTCCGAGGACCGGCTGCTGCGGCTGCGGGACGTGCTGTCGCGGGCGGACCGGACGCTCGCCGAGGCGCGGGCAGCGCGCGGGGAGGTGCTGGCGAAGATCGCCGCCTCCGAGGTGCCGGCCGTCAGCGGTCCCCCGACGGCGCTCCAGGAGCGGCTCGTGGCGGCGGCCGAGTACCGCAGGCACGCCCAGTGGCACCGGCTCTCGCCGCTCCTGGACGCTCTGGAGGCGGAGGCCGAGGACGAGTTGCTGCGGGCCCGCGAGTCGCTGACCGCGGTGACGGCGCCGCTGGCGGTCCGGGCGGAACTGCGCGGGCGCCTCGACGCGTACAAGGCGAAGGTGGCCCGGCTCGGGGCGGCGGAGGACCCGCTGCTCGTCGAGCGGTACGACGCTGCCCGGCGGATGCTGTGGAGCGCGCCGTGCGACCTGCGGGCGGCGGAGCAGGCCGTGCTGCGCTACCAGCGGGCGGCGGCGGACGTGCTGTCGGGGCCGCGCGACGCGGAAGGACGGCAGTGGTGAGCGGGGGAACGAGCGTGGGTGCGTGTCAGCGTCCCTCGTGCGAGGGTTCGTACGAGGACATGGGCGGCGGCGAGCTGTACTGCGACACGTGCGGTCTGGCGCCGGTCGTCGCGCCGGGCGGGATGCTGCGGTCGACGCGGACCGGGATCGCGGTGCCGGGCAGGGGCACGGGCGTCGGCGGGCGGGACTCGGCCTCGGGGCGGAGCGGTTCGACGGCGTCCTCGCGGGCGTCGTCGCGCGCCTCGTCGCGCTCGTCGACCTCGCGCCGTTCGGTCTCGGGCCGGCTCTCGCGCTCCCTGTCGGGGGCGGCGTCGACGCGTTCGGTGTCGGTGCGCAGTTCGGGGGCGTCGGCCGGGCAGTCGGCGCGGAACCGGCTGGGCGCGGGCCTCGTGACGATTCCGGAGGTGCCGCGTCCGGATCCGCGCGGCGCGGTGATGGAGAACCCCGAGGTCCCCGAGCGGAAGCGTTTCTGCTCCCGTGCCGACTGCGGGGCTCCCGTGGGCCGTTCGCGCGGCGACCGGCCGGGCCGCACCGAGGGCTTCTGCACCGCGTGCGGGCACCCGTACTCCTTCGTGCCGAAGCTGCGCGGAGGGGACATCGTGCACGGGCAGTACGAGGTCGCGGGCTGTCTCGCGCACGGCGGTCTCGGCTGGGTCTACCTCGCCGTCGACCGGGCGGTCTCCGACCGCTGGGTCGTCCTCAAGGGCCTGCTCGACACCGGCGACCAGGACGCGATGGCCGCCGCCATCTCGGAGCGGCGCTTCCTGGCCGAGATCGAGCACTCCAACATCGTCCGCATCTACAACTTCGTCGAGCACCTCGACCCGCGCACCGGCTCCCTCGACGGCTACATCGTCATGGAGTACGTCGGCGGGAAGTCGCTCAAGGAGATCGCCAACGACCGGCGGACGCCGGACGGCCGGCGCGACCCGCTGCCGGTCGAGCAGGCCTGCGCGTACGGCATCGAGGCCCTGGAGGCGCTCGGCCACCTGCACAGCAGGAACCTGCTCTACTGCGACTTCAAGGTCGACAACGCCATCCAGACCGAGGACCAGCTGAAGCTCATCGACATGGGCGCGGTCCGGCGGATGGACGACGACGAGTCCGCGATCTACGGCACGGTCGGCTACCAGGCGCCGGAGGTGGCCGAGGTCGGGCCGTCCGTCGCCAGCGACCTGTACACGGTGGCGCGCACGCTCGCGGTGCTGACCTTCGACTTCCAGGGGTACACGAACGTCTTCGCGGACGCGCTGCCGGACCCGGAGCACATCGAGGTCTTCCGGACCTACGAGTCGTTCTACCGGCTGCTCATGCGCGCGACCGACCCGGACCCCGCCCGCCGGTTCTCCTCCGCGCAGGAGATGGCGGAGCAGCTGACGGGAGTGCTGCGCGAGGTCGTGGCGCTCCAGTCGGGGCGCCCGCGCCCGGCGCTCTCGACGCTCTTCGGCACGGAGACGCGGGTCACGGACACCGAGTTGTTCGCCGACCTGGAGGAGGACGTGTCGCTGCTCGGCGTCCGGCGCGGGCGGCGGGCGCAGGTGCCGCCGGTGACCGGCGTCCCCGAGGGGCACGGACTCGGCGGCGCCCTCGCCCCGCTGGACGTCCCGGCCACGGCGCTCGCGCTGCCCGTGCCGCGCGTCGACCCGGGCGACCCCAACGCCGGGTTCCTCGCGGGACTCGTCGCCGCCGCGCCCGCCGAACTCCTCGGCGCCCTCCAGGCGGCCCCCGCCCCCTCCCCCGAACTGTGGCTCCGCGCGCTGCGGGCCCAACTGGAGCTGGGCGACCTGTCCGCCGCGGGCCGGACGCTCGTCGCCCTGGAGGAACGGCAGGCCGAGGACTGGCGGGTGATCTGGTACCGGGGCGTCGCCTCCCTCGTCGTCGGCGACTTCGAGCACGCGGCGCTGGCCTTCGACGCGGTCTACGACGCCTTCCCCGGCGAGCCGGCGCCGAAGCTGGCCCTCGCGGTCTGCGCCGAGGTGCTGGGCCAGCTGGACAACGCCGCCGAGTACTACGGCCTGGTGTGGGCCACCGACCCGAACTACGTCAGCGCGGCCTTCGGACTCGCCCGGGTGCGGCTCGCCGCGGGCGACCGCACCGGGGCCGTGCGGGCCCTCGAGTCGGTGCCGGAGGCCTCCATCCACTACACGGCGGCCCGGGTCGCGGCCGTCCGCGCCCGGCTGCGGCGGCGCCCGGCGCGCGAGGCGCTCGGCGCGGACCTGACGGCCGCGGCGGCGCAGGTCTCCGCGCTCCGGGGCTTCGGCCTCGACGCGGTGCGCCGGGAGCGGTTGTCCACAGAGGTCCTCGGGACGGCCCTCGACTGGGTACTCTCCGGAAGTCCCGGCGCGGCACCGGGCGGCGGCGCGCTGCTGCTCGGAAGTGAACTGGACGAGCGCGGACTGCGCTTCGGCCTCGAACGCTCGTACCGGGTGCTGGCCCGGCTCGCCCAGCAGGGCGGGGAGAGGAACGAACTGGTGGAGCGGGCCAACCGCTTCCGCCCCAGGACGTGGGTGTGAGGATGTCCCAGAATCCGAAGCCGTCGCACGGACTCGCCGCCTGCCCGGGCTGCGCGGAGCCGCTGGAGTCGGGCGACCGGTTCTGCGGGGCCTGCGGGTACGACCTGTCGGCCGTGACCGCGGCCGGGCCGGAGCCCGACCGCCCGACCGTCGCCCTCGCGACCCCCGTCGTCTGGCCGGACGCCCCGCCCCGGGACCCCGGCTCCCTGTCGACGCTCACCCAGCACCCCGGCGACCTGGCGGGCGTGGACTCGGGCAGCGGGGCGGCGGAGGCCGGAGCCGAGCCCGCGCCGGAGCCCACGGCCGGGCCGGCCGCGGCCGCCGGGCCCGCGCCTGAGCCCGGGCGCGAGAGCGTCCGCGCGCCCGGGACCGAGGCCGCACCGCGTGCCGCCACCGGTTTCGGCTCCGGTTCCGGTGACTTCGAGCTGGCCGCGCCCGACCCCCGTACCGCCGTACGGAACGATCCGGCCCCCGCACTCGCACCGGCCCCCGCGCCGCCGTCGGCACCGGCACCCGCACCGGCACCGGCGCCCGTGTCGGCGGCGGCCGGGCCCGCCGCGCCGGGGGTGTGCGTGGCCTGCCGCGGCGGGCGCGTGGACACCGACGGGTACTGCGAGAACTGCGGGCACGCCCAGCCCCGCGAGCGCGACCACCTGGAGCGGGACCTCGGCGGGGTCGCGGCCGTCAGCGACCGCGGCCTGCGCCACCACCGCAACGAGGACGCGTTCGCCGTGGCGGCCACGACGCTGCCCGACGGCTCCCCCGCCCGGCTGGCGATCGTCTGCGACGGCGTCTCCTCGGCGACCCGCCCCGACGAGGCCTCGGCCGCGGCGGCCGAGGCCGGGTGCGCCGCGCTGCTCGCCGCGCTCCCCCGCGGCACCCACCCCCAGCAGGCGATGCACGAGGCGATCGTCGCCGCCTCCGCGGCCGTGAACTCCCTCGCGGACGAGCCCGGCCTGGACGGCGCCGACCACGAGGCCGCGCCCCACCGGAACGCACCGGCCTGCACGATCGTCGGCTCGGTCGTCGCGGGCGGGCTGCTCGTCGTCGGCTGGGTCGGTGACAGCCGGGTCTACTGGGTGCCGGACGACCGCGCCACGCCGCCCGCCCGGCTCACCGAGGACGACTCCTGGGCGGCCCAGATGGTCGCCGCGGGACTGATGAACGAGGCCGAGGCGTACGCGGACGAGCGCGCCCACGCGATCACCGGCTGGCTGGGCGCGGACGCCTACGAACTGGAGCCGCACACCGCCGCGTTCTCGCCGGACCGGTCCGGGGTGGTCGTCGTCTGCACGGACGGCCTGTGGAACTACGCCGAGGGCCCCGCCGACATGGCCCGGGTGGTGCCGGCGGACGCGGCGGCCCGTCCGCTGCACGGTGCGCAGGTGCTCGTCGGCCACGCCCTCGACGGCGGCGGCCACGACAACATCACCGTCGCCGTCCTGCCGTTCGTCCTCCCCGCCGCCGGGGCGGCGCCCGCCGGAGCGGTACCGGCCTGAGCGGCCCGGGCCGCCGCGCCCCCGCCCCGCCGCGCCCCCGCCCCGTCCCCACACCGTTGTTGCCGAGGAGCCGAAGAAACAGATGGCGAACTTCTCCAAGTCGACCGTGCCCCAGTTCTCGGTGGACGTGTACCAGAACGAGTTCCTGCCGGAGGGCGGCCGCGAGGTCAGCGCCATCGTCACGGTGACCGCCATCGGGGGCGGCACCACCGGGGCCGCGGGCCTCGGGCGCGGCTCCGCCGCCGGAGTGGTGATCATGGTCGACTGCTCGGGCTCGATGGAGTACCCGGCCACCAAGATGCGCGGCGCCCGGGAGGCGACCGCCGCCGCGATCGACACCCTCCGGGACGGCACCTCCTTCGCCGTCGTCGCCGGCACCCATGTGGCCAGGGAGGTGTACCCGGGGGACGGCGGCCTCGCCGTCGCCGACGCCCGCACCCGCGCCGAGGCCAAGGAGGCGCTGCGCGGACTGTCCGCCGGGGGCGGCACGGCGATCGGCACCTGGCTGCGGCTCGCCGACCGGCTGCTGTCCGCAGGGCCCGCCGCGCCCGCGATCCGGCACGGCATCCTGCTCACCGACGGCCGCAACGAGCACGAGTCGCCGCAGGAGCTGCGGGCCGCGCTCGACGCGTGCGCGGGCCGGTTCACCTGCGACGCCCGCGGGGTCGGCACCGACTGGGAGGTCAAGGAGGTGACGGGGATCGCCTCCGCGCTCCTCGGCACCGCCGACATCGTCGCCGATCCGGCCGGTCTCGCCGCCGACTTCGCGGCGATGATGGAGGGCGCGATGGCGAAGGGGGTCGCGGACGTGGCCCTCCGGCTGTGGACGCCCGTCGGGGCGGAGATCGTCCTCCTGAAGCAGGTGGCGCCGACGGTCGAGGACCTGTCCGGACGGCGTACGGAGGCGGGACCCCGGGCCGGGGACTATCCGACCGGCTCCTGGGGCGACGAGTCCCGCGACTACCACGTGACCGTGCGGGTCCCGCAGGCCTCCGTCGGCCAGGAGATGCTCGCGGCCCGGGTCTCGCTGCTCGTCCCCGACCCGGTGGACGGCACGCCCCGGCCCGTGTCTCAGGGACTGGTACGGGCGGTGTGGACCGACGACCTCGCGATGTCGACCTCCATCAATCCGCAGGTGGCCCACTACACCGGGCAGGCGGAGCTCGCGGACGCCATCCAGGCGGGTCTGGATGCCCGCAAATCGGGCGATCGGGACGGCGCGACGGCGAAGTTGGGGCGCGCCGTGCAACTCGCGGCGGCCTCGGGCAACGCCGATACGGCGAAACTCCTTTCGAAGGTGGTGGACGTGGTCGACGCGGCGACGGGTACTGTGCGTTTGAAGGCGAAGGTCGCGGAAGCGGACGAGATGACACTCGAGACCCGCTCCACCAAGACCGTTCGCGTGAAGAGGTAGCCCGGCGCGCAGCCACCGGGCCGGACGACGAGAGGGGGAAGCACCGACATGCCGACCTGCCCGAACGGACACCAGTCGGTCTCCGACGACTGGTGCGAGGTCTGCGGCCATCGCATGGCCGCGGCGGGCGCGCCGACGGGTGCCGTACCGCCGCCTCCCCCGCCGCCGCCGCCCGCGTACGGATACCCGGGCCCGAACGGCCCCGGCGGCCCCGGCCCCGGCGGCCCCGGCCCGGCCCCGACGCCCGGCATGCCGCCCGCCGGTGGCTTCGGCCCGGGCGGCGACCCGAACGCCACGGCCCAGGCCGAGCTCTGCCCGCAGTGCCGGACGCCGCGCGAGCCCATGGCGCCGTTCTGCGAGGAGTGCCGCTGGAACTTCCTCACGAACACCGCGACCTCCTACACGCCGCTGGCCCCGCCGCCGCAGCCCTCCCGGCCCGCGCCGCCCGCGCAGCAGCCGGGCCCGCCGCCCGGCCTGAACCTGCCGCCGGGCTTCCAGTCGACGCCGCAGGCCCCGCAGCCCCCGGCGCAGCAGCCGCACGACCCGTTCGGCTACCAGGACTCGCGGCCCTCGCAGGTGAACCGGTCGGCCGAGCCGCTGGGCTCCGACCCGACGCACCACCAGGCCCCGCCGCAGCGTCCGGCCGCGCAGCAGCAGCCGCCCGCCCCGCCCGCGTACCTCCAGGCCCCGGCCCAGGCTCCCGCCCCGTCGGCGCCGCCGCAGCCGCGCACGGACGACGACTGGGTCCTGTCGCCGCCGTCGCAGCCGCCGCACGCCACCCCGGCTCCCGCGCCGACGCCCGCCCCGGCCCCGGCCCAGGCCCCGCCGCCGCAGGGACCGCCCCAGGGCCCGCCCGCGCAGCAGGGCCCGCCGCAGGGACCGCAGCAGGGCCAGCCGCGCCAGGGCCCGCCGCCGCAGTTCCAGCAGCAGCCCGCGCAGCACCAGCAGCCTCAGCACCAGCAGCCCCCGCAGCACCAGCAAGCACAGCCGCCGCAACAGCCGCAGCCGCCTCAGCAGCCGCTCCGCTGGACGGCCGTCGTCGCCCCGGACCGCGACTACTTCATGGCGATGATGCAGCGCAGCGGCCCCGAGGCGACGGGCCTCAACCTGCCCGCGTACTCCCCGGCCAAGCACCTGCCGCTCCAGGGCAACCAGGTCTCCATCGGCCGCCGTCGGCACTCCACGGGCGAGTCCCCCGACATCGACCTGTCGGTGCCGCCGGAGGACCCGGGCGTCTCGCACCAGCACGCGGTGCTGGTGCAGCAGCCGGACGGTTCCTGGGCGGTGGTGGACCAGAACTCCACCAACGGCACCACTCTCAACGGCGGTGAGGAACCGATCCAGCCGTACGTACCGGTCCAGCTCCAGGAGGGCGACCGGGTGCACGTCGGCGCCTGGACGACCATCACGATCCGGCGGGGCTGAGCAGCGGCCAGGCGTACGGCCCTCCGGGGTCGTCCAGCCAGGCCCACTGCAGCTCCCCGCTGACCGTCACCCCGAAGCGCTCCCGCTCCGGCCGCCCCTCGCGGCGCCAGAGCGAGAGCGCTTCGCGCCTGTCCAGGCGGTCGCCGACGAGCCCGTACAGGAAGCCGACGCGCTCGTCCCCGGCCGGTGCGGGGCGCGGGGTCACGGCGCCGGAGCCCCGCAGCGGCACGAAGTACGCCGGGGTGCGCAGGAACCGTCCCTCCGCGTGCTCCGCGTCCCGCACCCGCAGCAGGAGGAGCCCCGTGGACATCGGCGTGAGGACGAGGGCGCCGGGCCTGCACTGGCGGAGCCAGGGGTACGGGACCGAGGGCACCGCGCAGGTCGCCACGATCCGGTCGTACGGCGCGCGCTCGGGGCAGCCGCGGGCGCCGTCCGCGACGCGCACGGCGGGCCGGTATCCGGCGGCGGCGAGGTGGGCGCGGGCGGACTCGGCGATCTCCTCGTCCAGGTCCACCGTCGTGACGTGCGCGTCGCCGAGCCGGTGGCAGAGCAGGGCCGCGTGGTAGCCGGTCCCGGCGCCGATCTCCAGGACGTCGTGCCCGTCCCGTACGTCGAGGACCCGGAGCATCAGCGCCATCAGCGACGGCTGGCTCGCGGAGGAGACCAGCTCCCCGTCCCTCACCCGGGTGGCGAGGGCGGCGTCCCGGTACGCCCCGCGCAGCCAGCGCCCGCGCCGCTCGGGGTCGGGGTCGCCGGACCAGAGCCGCTCGTAGCCGCCGGGCCCGGCGCCGTAGTGGTACGGCACGAAGAGGTGGCGCGGCACCTCGGCGAAGGCCGCCCGCCACGCGGGGTCGGCCAGCTCGCCGTACTCCTCGACCTCCCGCACGAGGCCCCGCCGCTCCCGCGCGGCGGCCTCCGCGAACTCGTCCCGCGGCCGCTCACCCATGGCTCCACTCTCCCGCCGCCCGGGGCGCGGGGCGAGCGGTCGGTCGGAGGTCCTGGTTCCTCCGTCCTCGGCCGGGGCGTCTGAGACGATGGAACGGTGAACGAGATTCCCGGGGAGACCGTGCAGGAGCAGACCTTCTACGAGCAGGTCGGCGGCGAGGAGACGTTCCGCCGACTGGTCCACCGCTTCTACCAGGGCGTCGCGGAGGACCCGCTGCTCCGCCCGATGTACCCGGAGGAGGACCTCGGCCCGGCCGAGGAGCGGCTCGCCCTCTTCCTGATCCAGTACTGGGGCGGCCCCCGCACCTACAGCGACCACCGCGGCCACCCCCGCCTGCGGATGCGGCACGCCCCGTTCACCGTGGACCGGGCGGCCCACGACGCCTGGCTGCGCCACATGCGCGACGCCGTCGACGAGCTGGCGCTCGCCCCGGAGCACGAGCGGGAGCTGTGGCACTACCTGACGTACGCGGCGGCCTCGATGGTGAACACGGCCGGCTGACGGGCGCGGGCGAGCGCCCCCCGTTCCGTTCCTCCGTGGTCGGACTCCATCGACGAACTCCATCGGCGGACTCCATCGGCCAACTCCGAGGACGGACTCCGCCGGACGGCCACATTCCGGAGATCGGACGCCGAATAACGGTCACGATCCCATCAAGGTCGGTCCGTAAGCGGTTTCCAGTAACCCGTTCACTCTGAAAACATCCGAGGACGTTCGGGTCCAGGGGGATGGGTGACGGGGTTCGTACTTCTGCGCGTCAGGGCTCACCGGCTGCTGCTCGCCGCGGCCCTGCTCGCGATCCTGCTGACCACCGCGGTGCTCGCCACCCTTGCCGCCTTCTCGGGGTCCATCGGAGACGCCGCGCTCCAGGCCGGACTGCGGGGCCGCTCCGCGCCCGCCGCCGCGCTGCTGGTGCGCGGGCAGGTGCCCGCCGAGAAGCGGGCCAGTGCCGAGGAGGCCGTCCGCTCCGGGATGAGCGGGACCTTCGACGGACTGCCCGTGACGGTGCGGAAGCTGGAGCGGACGGGCCCGTACGCGCTGCCCCGGAAGCTCCAGCCCCCGGCCGCCCGCGCCGGCGACCCCGACCTGACGCACTTCGCGGCCCTCGACCGCTCGCGCCTCGCCCTCGTGCGGGGCGCCTGGCCCACGGCCGCGCGGCCCGGCGGGGTGGTCGAGTCGGCGCTCCCCGAGGAGGCGGCGAAACGGCTGCGGATCGCGCCGGGGGCCGTCCTCGACCTCACCGACCGGATCACCGACACGACGGTGCGGACCCGGATCACCGGCGTCTACCGGCCCGTCGACACCGCCGACCTCTACTGGCAGCTGGACCCGGCGGGCGGCCGCGGCGTCCGGACCGTCGCCTTCACCACGTACGGGCCGCTCCACGCCGACCCCGCCGTCCTCGCCTCCGGGGCGCTGTCCCGCGGCGACACCTCCTGGCTCGGCTCGGCCGACTTCTCCGCCCTCACCACGGACCGGATGGACGCGCTGCGCGCCGCGGCCACGGCGGGCCCGCGGGCACTGTCCGCCGACACCGCCCGGTTCGGCACGACGATCAGCGCGTCCACGGCGCTCCCCCTCGTCCTGGACCAGACCGAGCGCGCCCTCGGCGTCTCCCGCTCCACGCTCGCCGTCGTCGCCGTACAGCTGGTGCTGCTCGCCGGGTACGCGCTGCTGCTCGTCGCCCGGCTCCTCAGCACCGAACGGGCGGGCGAGAACGCGCTGCTGCGCGCCCGCGGCGGCTCACGGCGCCGGATCGCGGGGCTCGCGACCGTCGAGGCGCTGCTGCTCGCGCTGCCCGCGGCCGTCGCCGCCCCGCTGCTCACCGGCCCGCTGACCCGGCTCTTCGCCGAACGGTCCGCGCTCGGCTCCCTCGGCGTACGGCTCGACTCCACGCCCTCCCTCCAGGTGTGGCTGGTCGCCGCCGCGGTGTCGCTCTGCTGCGCGGCGGCCGTGGTGGCCCCCGCCCTCGCCGCCGGGGACGGTTCGGCGGTGCCGCTGCGCGCGGGTCGCTCGGCTTCGCTGCCCGGGCCCGTGCGGGCCGGTGCCGACCTCGGCCTCCTGGCGGTGGCCGTCGTCGCCTACTGGCAGCTGCAGCGGCAGCCCGCGTCGGGCGGTGACGCCGGCGCCGCGCGCTTCGGCTCCGGTTCCGTGGACCCCGTCCTCGTCGCCGCGCCCGCGCTCGCGCTGCTCGCCGGGACCGTCCTGACGCTCCGTCTGCTGCCGCCCGCCGCCAAGCTGGCCGAGCGGCGCGCCTCCGCCGGGCGGGGGCTCTCCGCCGCGCTCGCCGGCTGGCAGTTCAGCCGCCGCCCGCTGCGCGGCGCCGGACCGGTGCTGCTGCTCGTCCTCGCGGTGGCGACGGGCATGCTGGCGATCGGCCAGAGCGACTCCTGGCAGCGGTCCCAGCGGGACCAGGCCGACTTCCGGGCCGGTACGGCCGTACGGGTCCTGGGCGCGGGTCCCGGCGACGCGGCGCAGACCGCCGGGCTCGCCGCCGTGCCGGGGGTCCGCGCGGTGGCCCCGGTGCACCGCGCCTCGATGGACGTGGCCGGCCGGAACGCCACCGTCCTGGCCGTCGACACCCGCGGCGCCGCGGGCGGGCTGCTCCTCCGCCCCGACCTGGCGGGTGCTCCGGCCCCGTCCGTGCTCGCCCCGCTTGCCCCCCGGGGCGGGCCGCGGAAGGGCGTCGCCCTGCCCGCCGGCAGCCGCTCCCTCCTGCTCGACCTGCGGTCGACGGCGCCCGCGGGCACCCCGGACACGGAGGTCTCGATCGCCCTGGAGGACGGCTACGGCATCCCGTACCGGCAGGTCGTCGGCCGGGTGCCGACGGACGGACGGACGCACCGGCTGGTCTACGACCTCGCCGCCCTCGGCTCGGGAGCCGCGGCGGGCGAGGCGGGTCACTCGCGAGGCGCCGGGCAGGTGGGGCATGCCCCGCAGGACTCCGGACGGGGAGCCGGGGAGAAGGCCCGGCAGACTTCGCAGGACTCCGGGCAGGGAGCCGGGCAGGCCGGCTCGGGCGGCGCGGCCGAGGGTGCCACCGGCCCCGGGCAGGCCGGCTCGGGCGGCGCGGCCGAGGGTGCCACCGGCCCCGGGCCGTCCTTCACGCTCACCGGGCTCGACGTCGACGGCCGGATCGACGACGGCCGGGACCGCACCCAGACCTTCCGCGTCGACCGCATCGCGGTCGTCGGAGCGGACGGGACGGAGCGCGCCCACTCCCCCGGCGCCGTCCTCGCCGGCTGGACCGCCTCCTCCGACCAGACCCTCGACGGTGACCGGCAGAAGCCCGTCCGCGTCTCCGGCCGGTCCCCCGGACCCGGCACCGCAGCGCGGCCCGCGCCGTACTCCGTCACGTACTCGGTGACGGCCCGGCCCCCCGGCGACCCGCGCTTCGGGCTGGAGGAGTACGGGGTGCGGCTGACCGCACCGGTACCGACGGCGCCCGGGCAGGTGGTGCCCGCCGTCGCCACCGACGCGTTCATGAAGGCGACCGGCGCCGCCGTCGGCGAACGCTTCGAGGTCCCGCTCGGCGGCCGCCGGATCGACGTCGCCGTCCGGCGCGTCGTCCAGGAGCTGCCCACCACGGGCACCGCCGCCCGCGCCGCCACGTTCACCTCGGCCGTCACCCCGGAGGACGGCGGGGCGATCCTCCTCGACCTGGCGGCCGTCAACCAGCACCTGGCGGCCGACCCGATCGCCTCGGTGCACCCGACCGAGTGGTGGCTCACGCCCGAGCCGGGCCGGGCCGCCGAGGTCGCGACGACGCTCCGGGCCCGCGCCGACATGGCCCCCGACCGGGTCGTCGTACGCGACGAGATCGCCGCCGAACTCCTCGGCGACCCGCTCGGGGCGGGACCCAACGCCGCGCTCACGGCGGTGGCCGCGGCCGCCGCGGCGCTCGCCGCCGTCGGCTTCGCGGTCGGCTCGGCCGGCGCCCTGCGGGAACGGTCCGCCGAGTTCGCGGTCCTCCGGGCGCTCGGCGCGCCCCGCCGCCGTCTGGCCCGGCTGATCGCCGCCGAGCAGGGCGTGCTCATCGGCATCGGCCTGCTCGTCGGCGTCGGCCTCGGCACGGTCCTGGCCCGGGCGGTCGTCCCCCTCGTGGTCCTGACCGGCCAGGCGACCCGGCCCGTGCCTCCGGTCCTGGTCCAACTGCCGCTCGACACGGTGGCGCTGCTCCTCGCCGGAGTCGCCGCCCTGCCCCTGGCGGTCGTCGCCACGATCGCGCTGCGGCGCACGGACCCCGTCGCGACCCTCCGTCACCAGGGGGACCACTGATGCCCGAGAACCGCGGCCACGAGCAGCCCGAGAACCGGGGACCGGGCCGGGAACAGCCCGAGAACCGGGGCCCGGGCCGGCGGCCGGGCACGCCCACCCCTTCCGAACGCGAACGCGAGGAGGCCCCCGACGTGCCCGGGTCCCGGATTCCGTCCCGGTCCGAGAAGCCCGGCCGGGCCGTGGCGCCGTGGGTCAGGACCCGGCTGCGGGCCGCGCCCGGCACCGCGGCCGCGCTCGCGCTCCTCGTCCTGGTCAGCGCCTACCTGGCGGCCGCGCTGCCCCGGGTCGTCGACGCCTACGAGACGGACGGCCTGCGGCACGACATCCGCACCGCAGCACCGCGCACCAGCGTCCTCGAACTCACCGCGCCGCTCGCCCTGGACACCCGCCCGGAGGAGGTCGGCCCCCGGACCCTCGCCCGCCGCGAGGGCGAGCTGAGCGCGCTCTTCCCCGAACCGCTCCGCACCGATCCCGAGCGGACCGTCCACGGCCTGCGGACCGTCAAGCGCGTCGAGGGGCTCGACCCCTGGCTGCCGCGCCCCGACGGCCTCTCCCCCGAGTTCGTCCTCGCCTCGCCGTCCGAGCTGTCCGGGCACGCGGCCCTGCGGGCGGGCCGCCTGCCCGCAGGCACCGCCGCGCGCCCCGAGGCGGCGGTCACCGCCGCCACGGCGAAGGCCCTCGGCATCAAGCCCGGCACCGTCGTCCACGTCCCGGGCCACGGCGGCGACCAGGCCGTGACCGTGACCGGCGTGGTGGAGCCGCGCGGGCCCGAGACCCCGTACTGGGCGGTGGAGCCGCTGCTGCGCACCCCGGTCCTCGCCGCCAAGCCCGCCGGCGGCGAGGTCCGCTCCTACTGGCAGGCCTCGCTGCTCCTCTCCCCCGCCTCGGCGCCCGTGCTGATCCGCAGCACGGGCGAACCGGAGGCGTACTGGCGCTTCATGCCCCTGGAGAGCCACCTCACCGGCCGGAACGCGGAACGGCTCGCCGCCGCCCTCGACTCGGCGGCCGGCGGGCCCGACCTGCTGCGGCTGCGCGAGGTCATGGGCGAGACGGGCGCCCTCACCACGGACCTCGACGCGATCGTCGACGGCTACGCCTCGATGCGGGCGGCGATCGCGCCGGTCACCGCCGTCGCCGTCTTCGGCGTCGGCACGGTCGCCGCGGCCGTCCTCGCCATGACGGGCGGCCTCTTCGTCGCCCGCCGGGACGCCGAACTCGCGCTGCTGCGTTCCCGCGGCGCCTCGCTCCCCGGCATCGCCCTGCGGCTGCTCGGCGAGACCGCCGCCGTCGCCGTCCCGGCCGCCGCCCTCGCGGTCCTCCTGGCGCGGCTGACCGTCCCGGGGCCGCCCGGCGGCGGCGTCCCCGACCCGCCCTCCGTCCTCGCCGCCACGGGCGTCGCCCTGCTCGCGATGCTGGTGCTGCCCGTGCGGGCCGTCCTCCGGCACCGGCGGCCGCGTCTGCACGGCGGGCGCGACGACCTGCTCACCGCCCGGCCCTCCCGCCGCCGCACGGTCGCCGAGCTCACGCTGCTCGTGCTGGCCGCCGGTGCGGTGGTCTCGCTGCGGCTGCGCGGTACGGCCGACTCCGGCGACCATCTCGTGAGCGCCGCGCCCGTGCTCGTCGGCCTGATCGCCGCGCTCGTCCTCGTACGGGTCCATCCGCTGCCGCTGCGGTGGGCGGCCCGCCCGGCCCGGGGGCTGCGCGGGGTCGTCGGGCCGCTGGCGCTGGCCCGCGCCGGGCGCGCCCCGTCGGCCGGGGCGCTCCTCCCGCTCCTGGCCCTGGTGCTCGCCCTGACCACGGCGGCCTTCGGCGGCTCGGTCCTCGCGGGCGTCGCCGACGCGCGCGACCGGGCCGCGCTCCTGGCCACCGGCGCCGACGCCCGGATC
Source organism: Streptomyces sp. NPDC003327 (assembly GCF_053589515.1). Taxonomy (NCBI): domain Bacteria; kingdom Bacillati; phylum Actinomycetota; class Actinomycetes; order Kitasatosporales; family Streptomycetaceae; genus Streptomyces; species Streptomyces sp. NPDC003327. The sequence continues at coordinate 313,531 of NZ_JBSFSA010000001.1, forward strand.
GACGGGTCGGTGGAGTGGACCCCGCTGCCGGACGGGCTGACGGAGGCGGTCCGGGGCGTGCCCGGGGTACGGGACGTGACCGAGGTCCAGATCGAGTACGGGGTCGAACTCCCCTCGTACCAGGGCACCTCCGCGGCCCCGATGAGCGCCCCGCTCGTGGGCGTCGAGCCCGGCTCGTACAGCGGGCTCGCGGGCCGGACCGGCTTCGGTCCGTTCCGGGCCGGGCTGCTCGCGTCGACGGGGAAGGGCGGCCCCGACGCGGTCGCGGACACCGGCCGCGTGCTGCCCGCGGTCGCCTCGCCGACGGTCGCGGAGCGGCTCGGCCGGGAGTCGCAGGAGATCGTGTCGGCGGCCGGCACGTTCCGGGTGAAGGTGGTGGCCGTGGTGGCGGCCACCCCGGCGCTGCCCGGCGCGGACTTCCTCCTCGTCAACGCCGCCGACCTGGTCCGCGCACGGCCCACCACGCTGCTCGTCACCGGCCCCTCGGACGGGGCGCCGCTGCGGGCGGCCGTGGCGGCGAGGTCCGACGACTTCCTGGTCACGACGCGCGCCGAACAGCGCGCCACCTACGTGGACTCGCCGCTCCAGTCGGGCGCCGAGACCCTCTACGCGGCGGCCATCGGGGCGGGCGCCGCGTACGCCGTCGTGGCCGTGCTGCTCTCCCTCCTGCAGAACGCGCCGGAGCGGAACACGCTCCTCGCGCGGCTGCGGACGATGGGGCTGACCCGTCGGCAGGGGCGGCGGCTGCTCGGCCTCGAGGCGCTGCCGCAGGCGCTGCTCGCGGCGCTCGGCGGCACGCTCGTCGGCTGGGCGACGGTGCCGTTGCTCGCGCCGGGCATCGACCTGTTCCGGCTGGCGCTCGCGACGACGCCGGGGCTGGCGGCGCTGGACAGCGCCCCGCTGAAGGCGGACCCGTGGTCGCTGACGCTGCCGGCGCTCGGTGTGGTCCTGCTGACGGCCGCGGCGGCGGGGGTGCAGGCGTGGTGGGCGGGGCGGAAGGGCTCGGTCAGGGAACTCAGGGTAGGAGACGCACGATGACGGGGACTGGGGCGACGGAAACGGTGTCAGGGTCGGGGTCGGGGGCCGCGGGGGCGTCGGGCGCGAGCCTGGAGGAGTTGGAGCGGCGGGCCCACGCGCGCCGCGACCGGCCCTCGTACGGCCATGACGCGCTCATCGCCTGCGACCGGCTCGTCCGGATCTTCACCACGGACGGGGTGGAGGTGCAGGCGCTCCAGGGGCTCGACCTCCTGGTGAAGGAGGGCGAGTTGATGGCGCTGGTCGGGGCGTCGGGCTCCGGCAAGTCGACCCTGATGAACATCCTGGCCGGGCTCGACGTGCCGACCGCGGGGGCGGCCCGGGTGGCGGGCTGCGACCTGCTCGCCATGGACGGCAAGGCGCGGCTGCGTTACCGCCGCGAGGTCGTCGGCTTCGTCTGGCAGCAGACCGCCCGCAACCTCCTGCCCTATCTGACGGCCGCTCAGAACGTGGCCCTGCCCATGCAGTTGCGCGGCCGGGCGCGGCGGATGGCGGAGCGGGCGGAGGAGCTGCTCTCGATGCTGGGCATCGCGGAGATCCGGGACCGGCGGCCGCACCAGCTCTCCGGCGGTCAGCAGCAGCGGGTGGCGATCGCCGTGGCGCTCGCCAACAACCCGTCGGTGCTGCTCGCCGACGAACCGACCGGCGAGCTGGACTCGGCCACCGGCGAGCAGGTCTTCGCCGCGTTCCGCCGGGCCAACGAGGAGCTGGGGACGACGATCGTGATCGTCACGCACGACCTGGCGGTCGCCTCGGAGGTGCGTCGCACGGTCGCCATCCGCGACGGCCGGACCTCCTCGGAGGTGCTGCGCCGCACGGAGGTCGACGACGAGGGCCAGGAGTCGCTGGTGGCGCGGGAGTACGCGATGCTCGACCGGGCCGGCCGCCTCCAGCTCCCGGCGGAGTACACGCGGGCCCTCGGCATGGAGCACCGGGTGGCCCTGGAGCTGGAACAGGACCACATCGGCGTCTGGCCGGACGACACCGGCCGCTGACCCCACGCCCGGGGGGTGGAGGGACGCGGGACCGGGCCTCCGCGGTCGTACGACTCCGGGGGCGCCCTTGCGGTCGTACGGCTCCGGGGTCGTACGGCTGCCCGGTCGTACGGCTCCGGGGGCCGGAGAGGTCAGGCGGCGGGGCCCGGAGCCGGGGCGACCGGGAGGCCGAGCGGGGCCGTACGGAGCGCTATCGAACCGTACGGGGTGCGCAGCCGCAGCCAGGGGCCGGAGGCGAACAGCGCGACCGGCACCTCGTGCGGGGGCAGGAAGCCCAGCGACTGGGCGGCGTGCACGGCCCGCAGCGGCAGGCCGGTTCCGGCGAGCGTGCGGGACCAGATCTCGCGGCCGATGCGGTCGCGCTCGGCCCGGGTGCGCCGCTCCTGCGGCAGGGCCTCGTCGCGGCCGCGGAACTCGCTGACGGCGGCGGCGACCACGCCGCGCATTCCCGCGACGTCGGGGAGGCCCGGGACGGGCTCCCAGCCGCCGCGCGGCGGCAGGACACCGGCCCACGGCGGGCCGGTGACGGCGCCGGGAACGACGGCCTTGCCCGCCGCCTCCTCGATGCCGTCGAGCAGCTCGCCCGCGGAGACGGTGACGTCGAGCTCCACGGCGTCGACGAGCCGGGCGGTGCGGATCGCGAGGACCTCGAAGGACGCCGGCCGCCCGAAGACGGCCAGCGCCCCGCCGCCGGCCCGCGCGGCCTGCGGCGCGGAGGGCGTCGCCTGCAGGCGGACGGCGGCGGCCCGGTCGTAGTGCACCAGCCGGGTCAGGAAGGCGGCGAGGGCCGCCGCCTCCCTGGGGTCGGCGAAGTGCAGGGGCGCGAGCACGGTCATGCGGCGGAGGTCATCCCGTCGTCCACGAACTCCTCCAGGAAGGAGCGCTCCTCGGCGGTGATCCGCCGGGGACGCTGCGCCTCCAGGTCGAAGGGCACGACGACCGTGGAGGCCCGTACGTAGGTGACGTCCGGGTCCTTGATCTCGTACGCGATCGTCAGCGACGCCGCGCCTATCTTGGTGACCCACGACTCGATGGTCACCGGCTGGTGCCGGTGGACCAGCGGCCGCACGTAGTCGATCTCGTGCCGGGCCACGACGGACCCGCCGGAGAAGGACGGGGAACCGTCCCCCGGCGCCAGCCGGAACATGAAGTCGATCCGCGCCTCTTCCAGGTACCGCAGGAAGACGACGTTGTTGACGTGCCCGAAGGCGTCCATGTCCGACCAGCGGAGGGGACAGCTGTAGATGTGCCTCGCCACGGACCTCAGCCTCGGGTCAGCTTCTTGTGGGTGGCGCGGTGCGGACGGGTGGCGTCCGGGCCGAGCCGCTCGACCTTGTTCTTCTCGTACGACTCGAAGTTGCCCTCGAACCAGAACCACTTGGAGTCGCCCTCGTACGCCAGGATGTGCGTGGCGACCCGGTCGAGGAACCAGCGGTCGTGGGAGACGACCACGGCGCAGCCCGGGAAGTCGAGGAGCGCGTTCTCCAGCGAGGAGAGCGTCTCGACGTCGAGGTCGTTGGTGGGCTCGTCGAGGAGCAGCAGGTTGCCGCCCTGCTTGAGGGTGAGCGCGAGGTTGAGGCGGTTGCGCTCACCGCCGGAGAGCACGCCGGCCGGCTTCTGCTGGTCCGGGCCCTTGAAGCCGAAGGCGGAGACGTAGGCGCGGGACGGCATCTCGACCTGGCCGACGTTGATGTAGTCCAGCTCGTCGGAGACGACGGCCCACAGCGTCTTCTTCGGGTCGATGTTGGCGCGGCCCTGGTCGACGTAGGAGATCTTGACCGTCTCACCGATCTTGATCTCGCCGGCGTCGGGGGTCTCCAGGCCCTGGATCATCTTGAAGAGCGTGGTCTTGCCCGCGCCGTTGGGGCCGATGATGCCGACGATGCCGTTGCGGGGCAGGGTGAAGGAGAGGTCGTCGATGAGGACCTTCTCGCCGAAGGCCTTGGAGAGGTTGTTGACCTCGACGACGACGGAGCCCAGGCGCGGGCCCGGCGGGATCTGGATCTCCTCGAAGTCCAGCTTCCGCATCTTCTCGGCCTCGGCGGCCATCTCCTCGTAACGGGCGAGGCGGGCCTTGGACTTGGCCTGGCGCCCCTTGGCGTTCGACCGCACCCACTCGAGCTCTTCCTTGAGGCGCTTCTGGCGCTTCTCGTCCTTCTTGCCCTCGACCTTGAGGCGCTCGGCCTTCTTCTGGAGGTAGGTCGAGTAGTTGCCCTCGTACGGGTGGGCGCGGCCGCGGTCGAGCTCCAGGATCCACTCGGCGACGTTGTCGAGGAAGTACCGGTCGTGGGTGATGGCCACGACGGTGCCCTTGTACTGCGCGAGGTGCTGCTCCAGCCAGTTCACCGACTCGGCGTCGAGGTGGTTGGTGGGCTCGTCGAGGAGCAGCAGGTCGGGGGCCTCCAGGAGCAGCTTGCAGAGCGCCACGCGGCGCTTCTCGCCACCGGAGAGGTTGTTGACCTTCCAGTCGCCGGGCGGGCAGCCCAGCGCGTCCATGGCCTGCTCCAGCTGGGCGTCGAGGTCCCACGCGTTGGCGTGGTCCAGGTCGTCCTGGAGCTTGCCCATCTCCTCCATGAGCTCGTCCGTGTAGTTCGTGGCCATCTCCTCGGCGATGGCGTTGAACCGGTTGAGCTTGCCCTTGATCTCCGCGACGCCGTCCTCGACGTTCTCCAGGACGGTCTTGGACTCGTCGAGCTTCGGCTCCTGCATGAGGATGCCGACGGAGTAGCCGGGCGAGAGGAAGGCGTCGCCGTTGGAGGGCTGCTCCAGGCCGGCCATGATCTTCAGGACGGTGGACTTACCGGCACCGTTCGGGCCAACCACACCGATCTTCGCACCGGGCAGGAAGCTCAGCGTCACGTCATCGAGGATGACCTTGTCGCCGTGCGCCTTGCGCGTCTTGCGCATCGTGTAGATGTACTCAGCCAAGAGAAACCGTCCGGCAAAGAGTGAGTGGGCAGATACACCCATCTTGCCAGCCGTCCGCAGTCAGACGGAAACCGGTGAGGCCGCGGCCCGCCGCCGGGCGCGGCCGGGGTCCGGGGTCGGGCGGGATCGGGCTCCCGGCCCGGGTGGGCGCGGAGTCCCGGGCCGAGGGGCGCGGGACGTGCGACGGCCCCGGACGCGGGTGCGTCCGGGGCCGTGCGTGGCCGTGTGCGGCCGGATGGGGCCGCGGGGCGTCGGCCGGAGGGGGTGATCCGCGTGACGCGGATCACTCCGCTCAGTGACCGGCGGTCTTCTTCTTGCGGAGGAAGAACACCGCGCCGCCGCCGGCCAGGACGAGCGCGACGGCGATGCCGGCGATCATCGGGGTGGCGTTGGAGCTGCCGGTCTCGGCCAGGTCACCGCCGCCGGTGGTGCCGGTCGAGCCCGTGGTGCCGGTGCCCGTGGAGCCGGTGGTGCCGGTCGAACCGGTGGAGCCGCCCGGGGTGGTCGGGGAGGGCTCGACGGAGGGGGTCCCCGAGGGGGTCTCGGACGGGACCGGGCCCGGCGTGGCCGTCTCGCAGTCGTAGACGCCCTCGAAGGTCTCCTCGAAGTTCGGACCGGTGATCGTGAACTTGTACGCCTCGTCCTCGGCGAGCGGGACCGTCACGGTCTTGGTCTCACCGGGGGCGATGGTGTGCGAGGTGCCCTTCAGCTCGAAGGTCCACGGCTCGTCGCCCTCGTTGGAGGCGGTGACGTCGAGCCCGCCCTTGGCGCAGTCCTTGGCGACGCTGACGGCCGGGACGGCACCGGTCTTCGCCCAGGTGGCGGAGGCCTTGGCGGTGACGGTGGAGTCGCTGGAACCGGCCAGGATCAGGGTCTGGGACGGGCCGTCGATGGAGACGAAGGCGCGGCCGAGGGAGACCTTGGTGGTGGCCTCGGCGGTCACCTCGGCGGCGCCGTCGGCGGTGCCGGCCGGGACGTCGAAGTAGATCTCGTCACCGTTCTTGGCGGAGGTGACGGGCTGGCCGGCCTTGTCGACGATCTTCACACCGGCCGGGGTGCCGGCGCCGGTGGTGATCGCCGGGTTGGCGTTGGTGGTGACCTTGATCGGGCCGAGCTTCTCGCCCGCCTTGCCCGCCACGGAGGACGGGGAGAGCGACAGGGAGGCCTTCGGCTCCTCCAGCTTGACGGCCTCCTTCAGGAGGTACTCCGTCAGCTTCTTCGCGTCGGCCGCCGCGGGGGTGGCCGTCACGTCGTCGGAGAACGTCCAGATCGCGGCCTGGGTGCCCGCGGCGGCCTCGTTCTGGTCGAGGTCGACGTCGAGCTTCTTGCCGAGCGCCTCGGCCGAGAACTTCGGGTACGCGTTCTCCAGGATCCAGAGGATCTTGCCCGCGTTCTCGTTGTCGTGCAGCGAGGACTCGCCCCAGCCGACTTCCTTGTAGTCGAAGTCGTGCTTCGCCCCGGTGCGGAGGTCGATGCAGTAGGTCGAGAGGGTTCCGCCGCCCTCGACCTGCATGGTGAAGAGGCCGCCGCTGACGGCGTCCGGCCAGGCGGTGCCGTCCTTCTCCACGATGTTGACGTCGCCGCGGTCGGTCATGCCGCCGAGCTTCGCCGTGACGCCGCCGGTCCCCTCGGGGCCACCGTCGGCGAGGGCCGGACCGGCGGTCGCCATCGTGCCGGCGGCGACGAGACCCGCGACGAACGTCGCGGCGGCGAGACGAGCAGCGCCCCGCCCACGAACTGAAAACATTGGATTCCCCTCCGGGCGAGCCGCTCCGCGAACGTGGTCAATTCGCGTGGGGGGAGCGCCCGCCAGCACACTTACAGACTCGATGGGCTCACGTGCCTCATGAGTACTCGGGAATCCTAGGGATGCGGAAGACCCCGGTGCCCGGTCATGCGATCAGATAACCATTCCGTCTCGGAATCGTTATCGGCACGGCGAGTTGGTCGACAAATCCCCACAACTCATGGTCAGGGAGCGGCTACGAGCTGATGTGCCGCTTCCGTCCAGGGGTCCGCACCCGGTGGTTCCGGAGGCGCGACGAGGGCGGGGGACGGGGTCGGTGACGGATCGACCGGGGCCGTCCGTTCCACGCGCGCGGCCCTGCGGAAGGCGGCCGTCCCGCGCGTCAGATCGTGGCCGACGGCGAGCGCGTCGACGTCCACGAACGTCTTGCGCTGCCCGTCGCGCTCGTCCTCCCGCACCCGCAACCGGCCGTGCACCACGAGCGGTTCGCCCACGGACACGCTGGCCGCCAGGTTCGCGCCGAGCGTCCGCCAGGCCGACACCGTGTAGAAGCTGGTGGCCCCGTCGGCCCAGACCGCCCGCTCCCGGTCCCAGCGCCTCGCCGTCACGGCGAACCGGAACCTGGCCACCCCTCCCGTCGGCGTCTCGCGGTACTCCACCGCCGTCGCCACGTTGCCGACCAGCGTCACCGTCGTCTCGTTCATCGTTCCGCCCCCTTGTGCGATGTCCGCGCGTCCCGGCGCGTCCGTACTTCTCGTACGGCACTCATCCTGGAGCGATCGGGAGCAACCCGCTGAAGCCTGGGGACAACGGGACGGCTGTGAACAACTCCCGCACTCGTTCGGGTGAATGACGGACCGTGTCTCCCCCGCCTCCCGGCCCTGCTAGCGCCCCCGGACGCCCGCCCTCGGCGCCCTCGTCGCGCCCGGCCGGCCGAGCGGGCGGCCGTGGCCGACCACCCGCGCCGACGGCCGGTTCCCCGCCACCGCCGCGTACTGCTCGCGCACCTCCCGGTACCGCATCAGTTCCGCCGCGACCGGGTCGAGCACCCGGGCCCGGCCGCAGGCGGCGACCGCCTCGCGCAGCCGGCGCTCGGCCTCCTGCCCGTACCGCCGCGCCGGCCCCTTGACCGCGCCCTCGCAGGCCCATTCGACGAGCGGTCCCCCGACGATGCCGCCGACCATCACCAGGACCGGCGGCAGGATGCCCGGCTCCACGACGCCCACGATCTGGCCCACCAGCCAGAGCGCGCCGAAGACCTGCAGGAGCGTCATCACGACCTGCGCCAGGACGGCGGCGGGCCACCACGCGGGCCGGGGCGGCCGGGCCGCCGGGTCACCCATGGTCACGGTCAGCTCGTCGAGCGCCTCGGGCAGCCCGTCGGCCCCGCGCGCCGCCGCCTCGCGCACCGCCTGCGCCCACGGCGCCGGAAGCCCCCGCGAAGCCTCGTCGGCGACGATCCGCACCGCCTGCTCGACCCGCTGGCGGGCCGTCAACTCGTCCTCGACCGGGCTCTCCAGACGCGGGTCGGTGGAGCCGTGCGCCCGCAGCCGCTCGTACCAGCGGTAGAGCCGCAGCCAGGGCGTGCCGCAGGCGCGGATCGCGCCCCGCCGCCAGACGCGCTCGGCCGCCTCGCCGGCCGCCTGCGCGCCCACGGCGACCGCAAGCCGGTCGGTGAAGTCCTCGCGGGCCCGCTCGCCGAGGCCGGGCCGGCCGTCGGCGACGTACGCGGGCCGCAGCCGGGCCGCGGCGGCGTCCACGTCGGCGGCGAGGCGCCGCTCGGGCGCGGTGCGCTCCTGGACGAAACGGGCGAGGAGCTCGCGGAGTTCCGGCACGCCCTCGCCGGTCAGCGCGGAGACGGCGAGCACCGCCGCGCCGGGCTCACCGTGCTCGCCGAGGGCCACGCCGTCCTCGTCGAGCAGACGGCGCAGGTCGTCGAGGACGAGGTCGGCGGCCTCGGTGCCGAGCCGGTCGATCTGGTTGAGGACCACGAAGGTGACCTCGGCGTGCCCGGCGAGCGGCCGCAGATAGCGCTCGTGGAGGGCGGCGTCCGCGTACTTCTCGGGGTCGACGACCCAGATCACCGCGTCGACGAGACCGAGGACGCGGTCCACCTGGTCGCGGTGGGAGACAACCGCGGAGTCGTGGTCGGGCAGGTCGACGAGGACGAGCGGCTGGAGGTCGGCGTCGGCCGCGCCCCCGGCGAGCGGACGGCGCCGGAGCCTGCCGGGCACGGCCAGCCGGTCGAGGAGCCCGGCCGCGCCCTCGGACCAGCTGAGCGCGATCGGCGCGCAGGTGGTGGGGCGGCGCAGGCCCGTCTCGGAGACGGGGACGCCGGCGAGGGCGTTGAAGAGGGTGGACTTGCCGCTCCCGGTGGCGCCCGCGACGGCGACCACAGTGTGCCGGGCGGAGAGCCGCTGCCGGGCCGCCGCCTCGTCGAGCACGCGCCCCGCCTCGGCGAGGGCCTCGCTCTCCACCCGCGTACGGGAGAGGCCGACCAGCTCGTGGAGGGCGTCGAGGCGGCGGCGGAGGGCGCCGCCGTACGCCCCGCCGGGCGGCGGCAGGGCGTCCTCGTCCCCGGGCCCGTCCCCCGGCCCCTCCCCCGGTCGGTCCGAGGACCCTTCGTCGGGGGCGGCGGCCCGCTCGGCCGCGCGACGCGCGATCAGCCCGTCGTCCCAGCGCTCCCGGCCGCGCTCCCGGTCGTTGTCCACCACGTCCACGTCACTTCTCCTTCTGCAGTACGGAGAGCGCGGCGATCAGCTCCGCCTGCGGCTCGGGGGTCACGTCGAGCGCCTCGAGCGGCGCGAGGCACCGGTCGCGCGCGGCGTGCAGGACACGGTCGACGCAGGAGAGGACCAGGTCGCCGCCCTTGTCGCGCAGGCGCAGGGCGGTCTGGGCGCCGAGCAGCTCCGCGAGGCGCTCCCCCGCCGGCCGGGCGCGGCGGCCACCGAGGAGGGAGGCGGCGAGGAGGGCGGCGACGGTCTCGGGGTCCGGCAGGGCGGTACGGGCGGCGGCGCGGGCCGCGCGGGAGCCGGTCGGGCGCTCCACGCCCCGTACCTCCTCCTCGGCGAGCTCTTCGAGGACGCGGCGCCAGCGGCGCACCTCGAGCCCGATGCGCTCGGCGGCCTCCCGGCCGCCGCCGTTCCCCGCGCGCAGCTGGGCGGCGGCGGGCTCGCGGCGGTGGGCGTCCCGTACGTGCTCGTCGGCGGCGGCCACCGCGCAGTGCAGGAGCGCGGCGAGGGACTCGGTCAGGGCGTCGAGCAGCTCCTCGGCGGTGCTGTCCCGGGGGTAGCCGCGCCAGCGGGTGCGGGCGTCCCCGGCCAGGACGGCGCCCCGGCCGAGCTCCTTGCGGACGCGGGCACCCTGCTCCCGGTAGGCGGCCTCGACGGCGCCCCCGAGCCGTACGGCCGCGGCGTACTGGGCGGCGACGGCGCCTGCCAGCTCGGGCAGGCGGGTGTCGAGGGAGTCGATGACGCCGGTCGCGGTGCGGCAGACGGCCTGCTGCCGGGCCGCCGGGTCCTCGGCCCGGTGCGCGAGCCAGGCGCGCAGCGCGGCGACGGCGCTCTCGGGCAGCAGCCCGCTGCCGCCCCCCGTGGACTCGGGCAGCTCGGGGATGGTGAAGCGCGGTACGTCGCCGAGGCCGGCCTTGTCGAGCAGGGCCTCGTACTGCCGGGAGACCTCGCCGATGACCTGGTGCGGGACGCGGTCGAGGACGGTGACGAGGGTGGCGTCGTACTCCTTGGCCGTACGCAGCAGGTGCCAGGGCACGGCGTCCGCGTAGCGGGAGGCGGTGGTGACCATGACCCAGATGTCCGCGGCGCAGATCAACTCGGCGGCGAGCAGCCGGTTCTCGACGACGAGGGAGTCGATGTCGGGCGCGTCGAGCAGCGCGAGCCCGCGGGGCAGCCCGGCGGCGGTCTCGACGCGCAGCGCGTTCTCCTCGGGCGGCTCGTCGGCGGGGTTGTCCTCGTCGGCCTGGGGCAGCCAGACGCGGGTGAGCTGCGGCAGGACGCGCATCCCGGCGAACCAGTGGTGGTCCTCGGGGTGACAGACGAGCACGGGCGTCCGCGTGGTGGGTCTGAGCACCCCGGCCTCGCTGACCCGCCTGCCCACAAGAGAGTTGACGAGCGTGGACTTCCCGGCCCCGGTGGACCCGCCGACGACGGCGAGGAGCGGCGCGTCGGGGTCCTTCAGGCGGGGCACCAGGTAGTCGTCGAGCTGCGCGAGCAGCTCCGCCCGGGTCTGGCGGGCGCGTGGGGCGTCCGGCAGGGGGAGCGGGAGACGCACGGCGGCGACTCGGTCGCGCAGGGCGGAGAGTGCGTCGATCAGCTGAGGCCGTTCGTCCAAGGTCACCACATGCGAAGAATGCCCAATTTATGAGTGTTTTTGAAGCGTATTGCGGCCCTGCGCGCCGAAGAGAAGGGCGGCGACCGGACGCCCAGGCATAACGAGTGCACAACACCCGCCCCGAGTGGCGTGAAAAGCGCTGCGCAAATCGCACCTGCCTGCGATTATCGTTCCGCTTCACCGAACCTCCACATCGTGTCACGCAGGTGAAGCGCCCGGGCCAAGGGGATCGGAGCCCTATCCTTGACCCGGCAAGGCCACACCCCACCCACCAGGGGCTCCTGGCCACACGGCCACCACCGGCCCCCGTAGCTCAGTGGATAGAGCAGGTGCCTTCTAAGCACTTGGCCGCAGGTTCGAGTCCTGCCGGGGGCGCTCCGCGACAGGCCCTCCTTCGGGAGGGCCTTTTTGCTGGTCAGGAGCGGTTTTCGGCCGATGGCCGGAGGGCCGGGGAGAGGGCCTTGGATGGCTGGACCTGTCCGGCTGAAACTGGCCAGGGGCGGCCTCTGGCGGCTGGTTTTCCCGAAAACTGCCCGAAGTTTTGGGATCGCCCGCTGCCCTGCCTCACTCCGACCGGCGTGCTCTCCTCGTCGATCAACCCCCGGCTGGATGACGGTGAGCCGCCCCTCGACTCCCGCCGGCAGGGTGGACCGGGGCACGGGGTGGGGCGAGGCAAGCGAGGAAGCGAAGATCGCGGCCAGGCCGTGCGGCACGCCGGCGCTGAAGCTGGCGCACCACAGGTACGGGTCCCCGACGACAGGCTACGAGCACGGCGAACCACTGGCCGTACGGGCCTGGGCACCCTCCAGCTCCGGGCCGCGGTCTCGGCCGCCCGCGCCGGCCGCGCGACCGAGGCGGAGGACCGGATCGGGTACGCGAAGGACGCCGCCGAGCGGATGGACGCGTACGCCGGGACGCCGGTGTACGACCGGCACTCGCTCACGTTCTCCGCCGGGAACGTGCAGATCCACGCGATCAGCGTCGCCCTGGAGATGGGCGAGCAGGGCAAGGCACTGGAGATCAACCGGCGTACGAGCCCGGAGCTGGTCGGTGCCCTGCCCAACTCCCGTCAGGGGCACCACCACATGGACATCGCACGGGCCTGGCTGTGGGACGGCAACCGGGACAAGGCCCTCGTCGAGCTGGAGACCGCCGAGCGGATCGCTCCCCAGCTCGTACGCAACCATCCCATCGCACGCTCGACCCTCCGCAGCATCGTCTACGCCGAACGGGCAGCGACGCGTGAGAAGTTGCGGCGCATGTCCGACCGCTTTCACCTGGACGGATAGGGGTCGTATTCCTCCGGCTCATATTCGGGGTCTTGGGCGTCCCTAGCTTCGAGGGCATGACCGGACGAAGCCTCCCCCATCTCCCCGCTCAAGGAGCCGAGTTGGGAACGGCGGCTCCCTTCCTCCCTCAGCTCGGCGACCTCGCCGCCGACACGGCCCGCGAGGGCCGTGTCGGTGTCGTGGTCACCCTCCCTGGTGAGGGCTCCGCCACCACCTACCACTTGTGCCCGCCCGGCGGCGGACCCGCCTGGTCCGCGCCGGCGGACGGCACGACACTGCGCCCGGTGCCTGCGCAGGCCACCCACGCCACTCTGCTGCCCGGTCGTGACGCGGTCTACGACCCGCGCGCCCGCCAGGGATCGGTGCCCGTGACGATCCACTTCGAGGACGGCTCGTCCTCCGAAGGGGCCCTCGTCCTCACTTCGGTCGAGCTTGAGCGGCTGTACGCGCAGACCTGCCGCCTTCTCGACAAGCACGAGGACGTCCTCGGCGAGACCTCGTAAACAGGGCCCGTCACCGCGTCTCTCGCCCCGCGCCCCGCACGGGGCCGGACCGCAGCGGCCGGATCGCCCTGACGTTCCTCGCCATCGCCGGTCTGACCGGGCCCTCCTGGGCGCTGCGTACCCAGGCCGTCCAGCTCCTCGACGCCACGGGCGACCGAGTGGCTGTGGCCGTGCCGGACATCGCCCTTCCGCCTCTCGCCACCGGCCGCTGAACGGCCCTCCGCCGAGGAGACCCGGAGCCTCCCCGCACCGCTCCCGCACCACTCGGCGGAGGGCGACCAGCCCCTTGAAACCCCACCACCCCTGACCACCTGCGCCCAGGAGGTTCTGATGGACCTTGTCCTTGCCCGTACGAAAGATGTCGACGCCGTCACCGTCCGTCCCGGCCGCCCGCTCGCCGGCACGGTCCGGGTGGACGGCTCGAAGAACGCGGCCCTGCCGCTGCTGGGCGCCGCCGCGTCCCTGGGCCGCGGGGTCCGCCTGTCCGGCGTCCCGGCCAGCGCCGACGTCCAGAGGATGCTCGGTCTGCTGGAGCAGGCCGGCTACCGCGTCGCCCGTCCGGTCGCCGAGCCGGGAGCCGTCATCGTCACGCCCCAGGAGCACCCCGACGAGGCGCCTGACCTGGCCGACGCCGCCCGGATCCGGGCCTCCTACTACCTGGTGGCGCCACTCCTTGCCGCCTACGGGCAGGCCGCCCTGCCCTGGCCCGGCGGCTGCCGGATCGGTGACCGCGGCATGGAACTGCACTTCACCGTCTACGAGGCGTTCGGCGACACCGTCCTGCTCGACGACACCGGATACCGCGTCCTGGCCGCCGCCCAGACCCGCGACAAGGTCGTCCTGACGCTGCCGTTCCGCTCGCGGGGAGCGAGCATCGCCGCGATCTGCCGTGCCGTCGTGGCCGACAGCCGCCTGGAACTGGGCAACCCCAACCTGTCCCCGGAGACCACAGGCGTACTCGCCGCCTTACGGTCCGCCGGATGGACGGCCCATGCCGACAGCGACAAGATCACGCTGGCCCCGCCGCCGGGCGTCCCGGCCGGGACCGTCGCCTGGACGGTTCCCGGTGACAAGATCGAGGCAGGCACGCTGGCCTGCGCAATCGCCGCCACCGGCGGTGAAGGCCGCGTCGAGGGCGTCGCCGGATCGGATCTCAAGGTGCTGGCCGACCTGCTGGACTGGGCCGGTATCCCCGTCTCCCTCGCCCCCGACGCGATCACCGTCCACCGGGCCCGCACCGTGAGCGGACGGCCTCTGCGGGCGGTCGCCTCGCTGACCCCGGACGGTCTGGACGCCGACTTCGAGCCCGCACTGATGGCCCTGGCCCTCACCCTGCCCGGCACCCACCTGTTCGCCGACGACATCAACCCCGGCCGCCACGGCAACCTCCTCCCCGAGCTCGCGAGGCTCGGGGCCGTGATCGAGGAACTCTCGCCCACCCGCTGCCGCCTGGCCGGCCCCCAGCGCCTGAACGGCACCGCGGTGAAGGCCACCGACATCCGCACCGGCTCCGCCCTCCTGATCGCGGGCCTCGGGGCCCGGGGCGCCACCACCGTCAGCGGCCTCGACCAGCTGCGTCGCGGCCACGCCGACCTGCCCGCCAAGCTCCGTATCCTCGGCGCCGACCTCACCGACGTACCGCGATGAGCAGGGCGTACGGCCAGATCGTGGCCACCACCGACCTGCACTCCGCCCTCGACCAGGCCCACAGGCTCCTGCCGCACCTGCACCACCTCAAGGCGACCTCGCTCATCGCCGACTGCGGCGACTTCTTCGAGGGCACCGGCTACTACCGCCTTGCGGAGCCCGTGGTCATGACCGCGCGGGGGCCGCGGTGGTCGATGATCCTACCGACGCGGATTCCGGCGATGCCGGAGACCACTAGGGCGAGCGAGAACGCCGCCATCGTGACGCCGTCGGACCAGCCGGTGGCGGCGGTGATCTGGGGGTTCAGGACGGGGAAGGCGTAGTAGACGATCCCCCAGCTGGTGATCTGCGTGGCGCAGAGCGCGGGCAGGACGGCGCGAGGCCGCGACCGGTCCCCAGTTCCGGTCGCGGCCTCGCGGGTGTGAAGGTGGGTCATCTGGCGATCAGCAGCAGCCACCGGCGGTGGCCGGTTCGCTCGCCTGGGCGTCGGCGGCGGCCGGGCTGGAACAGCACGTGCTGCTCTGCTGCTTGGCCAGGGTGTCGGCGTCGGCCTTGACGACGTACACCTCCCACGGCTCGCGGCCGGGGCCGTGGACCCACACCTTGTCCTGGAGGGCGTAGCAGCAGGTGGTGTCGTTCTCCTCCGTGGTGGCGAGACCTTCCTGGGCCAGCCTGGTGGTGGCGGCGTGGACGGCGTCGGTGGTGTCGACCTCGACGCCGAGGTGGTCCAGGCGGGTGTCCTCGCCGTCGGCGCCTTCGATGAGGACGAGCTTGAGAGGCGGTTCGGCGATGGCGAAGTTGGCGTAGCCGTCGCGGAGCTTGGCCGGCTCGGTGTCGAAGAGCTTGGTGTAGAAGGCGACGGATGCCGAGAGATCGGGGACGCGCAGGGCGAGCTGTACACGAGTCATGACGAACCTCCTGCTGTGGGTGTGTGGTGGGGCGGGTCAGCAGCCGCCGGAGGTGGCCGGGGAGCCGACGCCGAGCTGGATGAGGGCCGGGGCGGGGGCGCAGCAACCGCCACCATCGGCCGCCTCGTCGGTCTGGGGCTGGTCGAAGAGGCCGGCGCCGCCGCACACTCCGGTCTCCGGCAGGACGAGTTCGACGCGCTCGGCCGACTCCCGGTCCCCGGCGATGGCGGCGACGACGGAGCGGACCTGCTCGTAGCCGGTGAGGGCGAGGAAGGTCGGGGCTCGGCCGTAGGACTTCATGCCGACGAGGTAGACGCCCTCCTCGGGGTGGGAGAGCTCGTTGACGCCGTGCGGGTAGACCGTGCCGCAGGAGTGCTGGTTGGGGTCGATGAGCGGGGCCAGCTCGACGGGGGCCTGGAGGCGCTCGTCGAGGCCGAGGCGGAGTTCGGAGAGGAAGGACAGGTCGGGGCGGAAGCCGGTCAGGACGATGACTTCGTCGACCGGGTCGAGCCGGCGGCCGTCCTCGGCCACGAGGATCAGGCTGTCGCCGTCTCGCTCAATCGCCTCCGTACGGAAGCCGGTCACGGCGTCGGCGTGGCCCTCGTCGACCGCGGCCTTCGCCGCGAGACCCAGGGCACCTCGGGCGGGGAGCTGGTCCGCCGCACCGCCGCCGAAGGTGGAGCCGGAGATGCCCCGGCGCAGGATCCACACGGCCTTCGTCCCCGCGCCGTCCTCTGCCTTGGCCAGCTCGGCGAGGGAGGCAAGGGCGGTGAACGCGGAGGCGCCGGAGCCGATGACGGCGGTGCGCCGGCCCGCATAGCGGGCGCGGACGGACGGGTCCTTGAGGTCGGGGACGCGGTAGGTGACGCGGTCGGCGGCGGCCTTCTCGCCGAGGGCGGTGAGGCCGGACGCCCCTGCCGGGCTCGGGGTGGACCACGTGCCGGAGGCGTCGATCACCGCGCGGGCGAAGAGCCGCTCCTCACGTCCGTCGGCGTGGGCGACGTGGACGACGAACGGCTGGGCCTCGCGGTCGGCGTCGACGATGCGGTCGCGGCCGGCGCGCGAGACGCCGGTGACGGTGGCGCCGGTGCGGACGCGGTCGCCGAGGACGTCGGCGAGCGGCTGGAGGTACTTCTCCGCCCAGTCACCGCCGGACGGGTAGGTCTTCGCGTCGGGCTTCACCCATCCGGTGGGGGCCAGGAGCTTCTCGGCGGCCGGGTCGGTGACCTCGCCCCAGGTGGAGAAGAGTCGGACGTGTGCCCACTCGCGTACCGCCGCACCAGCCGCCGGTCCGGTTTCCAGGACCAGCGGTTCGAGGCCGCGCTCGACGAGGTGGGCGGCGGCGGCCAGGCCGGCGGGCCCGGCCCCGATGACCACGACGGGCAGCTGGTCGGTGGCGGTGGTGTTCACGACGATTCCCCTTTGTTTCGACATCCGTCGATCTCTTGCGCTGCCAGCATGACACTTGGATCGATACTCGTCAACATAGACATTCATCGAAATGGACTGGGACCCTCGGGCACCCCTGGGCGACTGCTTCGACATGTGTCAACATAGATGCATGTCGAATGTCACCGCGCTGCCGCTCCCTGAGCCCGAGGTCGCCCCCTGCTGCCCGCCGCTCACCGAGCGCCCGCTGAACGCCGAGGAGGCCGAGCGGACCGCGAAGATGTTCAAGGCCCTCGGCGACCCGGTCCGGCTGCGCCTGTTCTCCGCGGTCGCCTCGCACGAGGGCGGGGAAGCGTGCGTCTGCGACATCTCCGACGTCGGCGTCTCCCAGCCGACCGTCTCCCATCACCTGAAGAAGCTGAAGGAGGCGGGTCTCCTCTCCTCCGAGCGGCGCGGGACCTGGGTCTACTACCGCGTCGAACCCGCCGTCCTCGCCGCCATGGGCGCGCTCCTCACCAGGGCTGCCGCCGCGTGACCGCCTCCACCATCGTGGTCCCGCTCGCTGCGGAGCACGCCGACGAGGTCGTCGCGATCTACCAGGCCGGCATCGACGAGGGAAACGCCACCTTCGAGACCGCCGCCCCCACCTGGGAGCAGTTCGACGCGGCCAAGCTCCCCGAGCACCGCTTCGCCGCCGTCGACGAGACCGGGCGTGTACTCGGCTGGGTCGCCGCCACCAAGGTCTCCGACCGGTGCGCGTACGCGGGCGTCGTCGAGCACTCCGTCTACGTCCACCCCGACGCCCGGGGCCGGGGCATCGCCTCCGCGCTTCTGAAGGCGCTCATCGACTCCACCGAGGCGGCGGGGATCTGGACCATCCAGTCCGGCATCTTCCCCGAGAACGCGGCCAGCCTCGCCGTCCACGCCCGTGCGGGCTTCCGGGTCATCGGCACCCGCGAGCGCATCGGCCGCCACCAGGGCCGCTGGCGCGACACCGTCCTCGTCGAACGCCGCAGCCCCCATATCGACTGATGGGCGTCAGCCACCCTCGCCGAGGGTGAGCTGGCGCTGGTGGAAGTCGAAGTGCCGGGTGGGATACCGGTAGAGGTCCGCGAGGGTCATGAAGTCGCTGAAGAACGGGTCCCATCGGACCGGATAGTGCATCCCTCGCGCCAGATCGCGTTCGGACTCCTTCGCGAGCCGCCGCGCCAGCGAACCGGTGATCCAGTCGAACGCCGTGCCCATCCTGCGGGGCCCGACCACCTTCACCGCCCCGCACGGCCCGAGGTAGTTGATCACGTCAAAGGGCCGCGTTCCCGCGTCAAGCACGCGGGCGAATGCCTTGCTCGCGCCCCGGGGCAGGCGTCCGAAGCCGCGTACGAGGAACAGCAGGACGCGGGTGACGAGGTAGCCGAAGAGCATGTGCCACAGCAGCTGCCGATTGGTCCAGCGGGTACCGCTGGTCGGACGGGCGAGGTCGGACGGCGTGGCCCCGTCCAGGAGAGCGTGGAAGGTCCGGCGGGCCGTGGCGTAGCCGTCGAGGACGCCCTGCCGGTCGAGCAGGAACGACCATCTGGCATCACACCACTCCCTTCGGAGCCCGAGTCCCCCAGGGTCTGGATGATTCCCGCCAGGATCACCACAGAACCCAGGTCCTCACCTGCGCTGCGGACTCACACGACGCCGAGCAGGCCGGCGATCTGCCGGGCGGCTTCGCGTGCCGGGCGGCCGACGCCGATGAGGGTGGCGGAGGCCGGGCCGGTCCAGTCGCCGTAGCCGAGGAGGTGGAGGCGGGGTTCCCCGATCGCCTGGGTACCGGACGTGGGGATGTGACCTCGGGGGCCGCGCAAGCCGAGTGGGGCAAGGTGGGAGAGGGCTGGGCGGAAGCCGGTGCACCAGACGATCGCATCGGCCTCGGCGGTCATACCGTCGGCCCACTGCACCCCGGTCGGAGTCAGACGGGTGAACATCGGCTGGGCCTTGAGCAGGCCGGCGTCCCGCGCCGCTCGGACGGGCGGGACCGCGACGATGTCGCCGAGTGAGGCCACGCCCCCTGTGTCCGTACGGCCTTCGTCGAGGGCGCGGCGGCGGGCGGTGGCGTGGTCGAAGAGGGCGCGGCCGTCGATGTCGTCGGCGAGATAGCGCGGCTCGCGCAGGGTGACCCAGGTCAGATCGGTGTCGTACGCGAGGTCGGCGGCGATCTGGGCGCCGGAGTTGCCACCACCGACCACGATCACCTTCTGTCCGGCGAAGTCGCGCGGGCTGGCGTACTCGACCGTATGGAGCTGGGCGCCCCGGAACTCCGTACGGCCGGGCACGGCGGGCACGAACGGGCGCGACCAGGTGCCGGTGGCGCTGACGACCGCCCGCGCCCGCCACGTACCGGAGTCGGCCTCGACGCGCAGGAGTTCGCCGTCGCGGTGCACACCGGCCACCCGTACGGGACGGCGGACGGGGAGTTCGTAGCGCTCCTCATAGTCCGTGAGGTACGAGACGACGTGGGCGGCGTCCGGGTACGTCTCCCCCGGCTGCGGCGGCATGAGCCGGCCCGGCAACGAGGAGAAGGCGGCCGGGGAGAACAGGTGGAGCGAGTCCCAGGTGTGCTGCCAGGCCCCTCCCGGAGCGGCCTGAGCGTCGAGGACGACGAAGCCCAGGCCGAGGCGGCGCAGGTGGTAACCGGCGGCGAGACCTGACTGGCCGCCGCCGATCACCACCACGTCCACGACCTGGGTCACTCGGCGTCCGTCTTCCCGCGCATGAAGATGACCGCGACCAGCGCCAGGCCCACGACCACTCCGATGATCTGCATGCCGATGAACGCGGGGACCGAGGCCGGGGCGATGCCCGCGAAGGTGTCGGTGAACGCGCGGCCGATCGTCACCGCCGGGTTGGCGAAGGACGTGGACGAGGTGAACCAGTAGGCCGCGCCGATGTACGAGGCGACCGCGACGGGCGCGAAGCGGAGCCGGTCCGTACGGGCCAGGCCGAAGATCAGCAGGATCAGGCCGGCCGTCGCGACGACCTCGCCGAGCAGGAGGTTTCCGGCTGAGCGGTCGTGCGTGGACCACTTCACCAGCGGCTCGCCGAACATCGCGTCCGCGAGCACCGCGCCCGCGATTCCGCCGACGATCTGCGCCGGGACGTAGACGGCGAGTTCACGGCCCGTGACACCCGCGCCGCCCCGGCGGGCGGTCCACCACTCGGCCAGGCTGACCGCCGGGTTGAAGTGCGCTCCGGAGACCGGCCCGAGGAGGGCGATCAGGACGCCGAGGCCGAAGACAGTGGCGGTGGAGTTGGCGAGGAGCTGCAGCGCCACGTCGTCGGTGAGCTGGGTGGCCTGGATGCCGGAGCCGACCACGATCGCCACCAGGGCGGCGGTGCCGACGAGCTCGGCGGCGGCCCGGGCGGCGAGCGGGGTACGGGGCGGGGTGGCGCCGGGTGCGGGCTGCGGCGTCGGGCCGGTGGCTATGGCGTCGCTCGCAGCGGGCTCGGTGGCGGTCACGGGCGGGTACTCCTCGGCAGGTGAGGCACAGGGGGCGGGGTCAGGGGCAGGAACGCTTGAAGTTCGCCTCGGCGGTCAGGCGCGCGGTCTGCGCGAGGGCGGCGAACTGATCGGCGAGCTGCTCGATGACGTCCGGCTTGAGCCGGTAGTAGGTGAACCTGCCGCACGGCTCGGTCTCCACCACTCCGGCCTCGCGCAGCACTCTCAGATGGTTGGAGAGGTTGGTCTGCTTGGCACCGGTCTCTTCCACCAGGTGGGTGGTGCACAGCGTCTCGCGGGCGAGCAGGGTCACGATCTGGAGGCGCAGGGGGTCGCCAAGCACCCGAATCAGATCAGCATCGACTGACGTCATCATGGACTGATAATCTCATATCACCCGGAGCTGATACCAGCCTGGGCTGACCTCTAGAACCCGCCGAAGGGGGTTCTCGCCATGGCCGCGTCCTCGCACCCGGTCCTTCCCGACGAACGTCTCGCGGCCGGTGTCGCCCGCCTCGCCGTGCGCCATCAGGGCCGGTACTCCGTGGAGACGGTACAGCGGCTGTTCGCCGACTCCTACGGGCAGCTCGCCGCGAACGCGCACGTCCGCACCCACCTGGTGGTGCTGACGGAGCGGTTCGCCACCGAGCGCCTGGACGCACTCGCGCACGTCGAGAACCCGACTGCGGGCGACGGTCGACCGCGCGTGCTGTTCGTGTGCAGCCACAACGCCGGCCGCTCCCAGCTGGCGGCAGCCCTACTCGCGCATCGCGCAGGCGACGGCGTGATCGTCTCCTCCGCTGGCACCCACGCTTCCGGTGCCGTCGACCCGCACGTCGTCCAGGCGCTCACCGAGGCCGGCGTCGCGCTCGACGACGTCTACCCCAAGCCGCTGACCGACGAGGTCATCCAGGCCGCCGACATCGTGATCACCATGGGCTGCGGCGACGCCTGCCCCGTCTTCCCCGGCCACCGTTACCTGGACTGGCCGGTCCCCGACCCCGACGGCGCCCCGATCGCCGTCGTGCGCGAGATCCGCGACGCCCTCGACGCCCGGATCACCGCCCTGCTGGACACCCTGCCGTCCGGCTCCTGAGCCTTTCCGTCCCCCGCACCATCCCTGCCCTCAAGGAAGAACCGATGACCGCTCCGCTCGCCTCCGTGCTCTTCGTCTGCGTCCACAACGCCGGCCGCTCCCAGATGGCCGCCGGCTTCCTGCGCCACCTCGCCGGAGACCGCGTCGAGGTCCGCTCCGCGGGCTCCCTCCCCGGCGACCAGATCAACCCCTCCGCCGTGGCCGCCATGGCCGAGCTGGGCATCGACATCTCCGACCAGAAGCCGAAGGTCCTCACCACCGAGGCCGCCCAGGCGTCCGACTACATCATCACCATGGGCTGCGGCGACGCCTGCCCGTACTTCCCCGGCAAGACCTACCTCGACTGGACCCTCGAAGACCCAGCCGGCCAGGGCGTCGAGGCCGTCCGCCCCATCCGAGACGAAATCAAGACCCTCATCGAGGGCCTCATCGCCGACATCGACGCCAAGAAGGCGTGACCGGCGTGACCGACACCGACCAGACCAACGGCATACGCGACGTCGTCATCATCGGCTCCGGCCCCGCCGGATACACCGCAGCCCTCTACACCGCCCGCGCCCAGCTGAAGCCCCTGCTGTTCGGCAGTTCGATCTTCGTCGGCGGCTCCCTCACCACGACCACCGAGGTCGAGAACTTCCCCGGCTTCCCCACCGGCATCGACGGCCCCGACCTCATGGACAACATGCGAGCCCAGGCCGAACGCTTCGGCGCCGAGCTGATCGACGACGACATCGTCGAGGTCGACCTCACCGGCGACATCAAGCTCCTGACCGACTCCGCCGGCACCGTCCACCGCGCGAAGACGGTGATCATCGCGACCGGCTCCGGCTACCGCAAGCTCGGCCTCCCGAACGAGGACGAGCTCTCCGGCCGCGGTGTGTCCTGGTGCGCGACCTGCGACGGGTTCTTCTTCCGCGACCGCGACATCGTCGTGGTCGGCGGCGGGGACACCGCCATGGAGGAGGCCACCTTCCTCACCCGCTTCGCCCGCTCGGTCACCGTCGTCCACCGCCGCTCGACCCTGCGCGCCTCCAAGGCCATGCAGAACCGCGCGTTCGCCGACGACAAGATCTCCTTCGCCTTCGACAGCGAGATCGCCGAGATCAAGTCCGAGAACGGCATGCTCTCCGGCGTCGTCCTGCGCGACACGTTCACCGGCAACACCCGCGACCTCGACGCCACCGGCCTGTTCATCGCCATCGGCCACGACCCGCGCACCGAACTCTTCACCGGCCAGATCGACCTCGACGACGAGGGCTACATCCAGGTGGAGTCGCCTTCCACCCGCACGAACATCCCCGGCGTCTTCGCCGCTGGCGACGTCGTCGACCACACCTACCGCCAGGCCATCACCGCCGCCGGATCCGGCTGCCAGGCCGCCCTCGACACCGAGCGCTACCTCGCCGCCCTCTCCGACAAAACCCCGGCCGCGGTCACGGCCTGACCGACACCGTTCCGGCCCGACGCTGCTGAAGCGGCGGGCCGGGACTGCAGTGGTCCTGCAGTTGCGGCTGTCCGGCCCGCCTGTGCGCCCCTGCGCACTTGCGTGATCCGGTCCCCGAATCCGTACCTTCGCAAGGTTCGTGAGGCGCCCGTGCGAGCCGTAGGGGACTCATTGAAGCCTGCCAAGAAGGTACTTCTGGACCTCGACACGTCGTCGAACATCTCCGTCCGCTCCAACGAAGAACTGCTCGGCAAGGTGCGTTCCGTGATCGCCGCGGACGACAAGACGCGCAAGGAGAAGGGCGACGAGCCGCTCCGCCGCAAGCCGCACCTGTCCGAGATCCCGCGCAGCGAGCTCGACCGCCAGACGCGCGTGTCCCTATGGGACGTCCTCCATACGCTCGCCCGCGCGACAGCGCTGTCATGGAAGGGTGCGGGACGGGGGCTGGCCGAACACTGGGGAGCCCTGAAGTACAGCCAGGCGCTGGCGGGCGGGGCCGACTCCTTCCTGGGATTGAGCGAGGAGGGGCGGCAGATCGCGGAGCGGTACAAGAACCTGCAGTCGCACGAGCTCGGTATCGGCTTCGCCCTCACGCTCGCCAAGACCCTGCTGGGGCGCAAGTACCCCGACCACTCCGTGAGCATCATCCCCGCCGACACGGCCTTACGCGGAGGCTGGGCCCTGACCAGCAGGGACAAGGGGAACAAGGTCGGATATCGCTATCGGCCGCAGTACTTCGCAGAGGTCTGGCGCCCCGGCGAGCCGTCCCTGGTGGTCCCCGTCGTCTGCAAGGGCAACCACAGCAACGCCTCGGTCTCCGTCGACCAGCTCGCCTCCGCATCCGTCCACGCCGAAGGCGTACACATCGGCGAGTGGAACGAGACCCCGAGTCTGCTGTTCAGCACGGAGCTGCCCACGGGCGGGACCGTGACCGTCCATGCGGTGCAGGCCAAGGGCCGGGGCGGGTGGCTGGCCGGGCCCTCCGGGGAGACCGAAGCCAACCTGGACGCGGGCCCGCGACATGAGAACGTCATGCCGGGCATTCAGCCGCCGCGCACGGGCGACGTGATGCCCGAACCCGTGCCGGGCTGCCACGTGACGCCGGAGTACTACACGTGGTTCCAGGAGACCGTCGGTCTGACGGCGGCAGCCGAGCTCATGGCCTTCACCGGGTCCGGCCGGGCGACCGCGGGTTATCTGACCGAACGGCAGGGACACAAGCGGTTCGAGGGCTTCGAGCATGCCGCTGCCGGCAGCGTCCAGGACATCAGCCACGAGCTCCTCGGGGACACCTACGCAGGCACCGACCACGTATTCCGGCTCAACGGCCCCCGCGTCGAGGCGTTCTCCGGGGTGGACGCGAAGCTCTTCGAACTCCTCGCCAAGGGGCAGGTAGAGGAATACCGCGCCCGCGTGCACGCGGCCCGGCACACCCGCCCGCGGCTCGCCTGGGACGAGAAGTGGGGCGGCCCCGTCTCCGTACACGCCGACGGATCCGTCCTCGCCATGCGCCTCCTGCCCGGCCAACGACGGGCCCGCCGCTAGTTGCCCAGCCCTGTGGCCCGGGACAGGCCGCAATGCCGCCCCCGGCCGCAGGGCCCCGAGCTTCCAGAACTCTCAGTGACGAACGGTTACGGTATGGCGTCAGCGGATCACCATGGATCACCGTCGTCCGGAGGCTGTCCTTGCTTCGTCTCAGCGCACTCGCCGCCACTGCGGCCCTCCTCCTCTGCGGAACTCCCGCTCAAGCCATGGACGGGCCGGAGGAACTGACTGTGATGTCGAACGAGCAGTACGAGGAGATGCTCAGCGGTCGGGGGCGGCCCACCACACCGAGTGAGGCGGCGCCCCGTACCGACGGCGTGGCGTTCACCTCGGCGGCGCCGGGCTGGGCCACGGTGAAGTTCAACAGCATGGACCGACGGGGCAAGGTGGTACCGACCCGCGTCGGAAACAGCGTGCTGGGCTGGAAGCACTTCTCCGGGCCGCACAACATCACGAACCCCGACGTCATCAAGAAGATCATCGGTGGCACGAGCAACCCGGCGACGAGCAGGGACCAGCCGCACAGGCTCGTCTACGACGGTGCCCTCGTCGCCACGGGCGGACTGCTCGATCCGCCCCGCAAGATCGCCAACATCCGCATCATCGTCCAGTACCACTGGCAGACGGCGGACAGGCGATACTCGCTCAGCGACAGGAACGCCAAGATCGGCGTCATCACGGCGTACTGCCGCAACGTCCCCCGCAACCGCTGCCCCGACAAGGTCAACCAGGCATGACCGAGAACCTGCCGCCGGAGTGGGACGACGAGGGACTGGTGGACCTGCACCGCATCTTGATGTGGCAACTGCTCTGCTTCACGTCGTCGCCGCTTTCGGGTGCCACCGACGCGGGACTCGTGCGTGGTGTCCTGCTGCCGCCGGGACGACGAGGTGTCACCCGGGTCGTACTGTGGGACGGCCACCGGCTGGAAGCCTCCATGGCGTACGACCTGCCTCTGATCCACCCGCAGGGCGACAACATCCCCTGGACCTATCTCATCGCAGCACTCCGCCAGGTCCTCGTCCATCCCCCCGCGCCCGACAGCACCGACCCCGTGGGCATCCCGTTCGCCGACGCCCGCCGGCACGTGCTCGACGTCCTCGGCCACATCACGTTCGGCCTCGGGGACGCACTCCACTCCGCCGCCTCGATGCTTCAGCCCCAGGATGATCCGGAAGACAGCGGCCGCCTGCGACTGGACGGCTTCCTGCTGCAGGACCATGCCACCGCGCGCCTGTACGTCACCACACCCGGCACCGCCGGCCTACTCGGACTCGACGTCTCCCTCCGCGACGACAACGGCCGCGTACGTGTCGGCAACACCGCCCTCATGGCCGCACTGCCCTCACTCGTCCCCGACGAACTCGACAGCAACCCCTCCCCCGCCCAGGACCCCTACGCCCCCGCCGGCGTCTACGACTTCACCCACTGGTGAGATACCCGCACCAGCGACTGACCGTCCCGAAAACACCCGAAGTTCTCGGGACGGGCCAGCGCCCCACCGCATTCGCCCAGGTCAGAGCCACCCCACTCCCCCATCCACCAAGTGCCTTCTCAGCACTTGGCCGCAGGTTCGAGTCCTGCCGGGGGCGCTGCGCGACAGGCCCTCCTACGGGAGGCCCTTTTTGCTGGTCGGGGTGGTTTTCAGTCGGTGGTGGGGGCGTCAGGGAGAGGCCGGGATGGCTTGATCCGCCCGGCTGAGACCGGCCAAGGGCGCCCTCCGGCGGCCGTTCGGCCCGAAAACGGCCCGAAGTTTTGGGCCGCCCACTGCCCGCCTCACTCCGTCCCACCGCCCTTCTCTGCCGCTCCAAGGAGATGCCGGCAGAGAGTCCGCGAGCGAGAACCGCCTCGGCCTTCCCACCAGGCGGACCACCTCATCGACCTCCCCCCGCTTCCCGCCTCCGGCCAGTGGTACGTGAGTGCCTCGTGGGCCCAGCAGACGAACTGCGAGATCGACCTCGTCGCCTTCGTCCTCGACGAGGACGAGCAGGTCTCCAGCGACGGGGACTTCGTCTTCTACAGCGCGCCGGAAAGCCCGGACGGGGCCACCCGTCTCCTCTGCGACGGCCCGACCGAGCAGACCATCGCCGTCGACCTCGCGGCACTGCCTCCCGCCGCCCACAGGATCGCGATCGCCGCCGCCATCGACGGTGCCGCCACCTTCGGGGACATCGGAGCCGTCCGGATGACCCTCGCACCGGGCATCGACGCTCCGGCCACGACCCAGGCCACTCTGGACGCCGCCACCAGCGAACGCACCCTGCTCCTCGCCGAGATCTACCGCCGTGGCCCACGATGGCGCTTCCGCGCCGTCGGCCAGGGCTACGACCACGGCCTGGAGACCCTCGTACGGGGATACGGCATCGACGTGGAGTAACCCTCAGCACCCGCCGAGGGGCGAGGAGCGGCCCCGTACATCGGTCGGCGGAAACCGAGGGGGACACCGGGCTCCCTGGCGCCGAGAGCGCTTCGACCTCGCGCTGGGGTCCAGCTGCTCAACTGCGCCGAGGACCTCGCCACCGTGGAGCGGATGTGCCGCAACGTGCACCGGAGCCTGCGGCCCGGCGGGGAGTTCTTCCTGCTCGACCCGACGGTCTCGTTCGTCGCGCTGCGGCCGCGCCGCGAGGTGTACGAGACGTGTCTGCGGGCCGCCGGGTTCGGCGAGGTGACGTGGGTGCCGCTGGAGGTGTCGGGGGCGGGCGTGCGGGAGTTCGGCGCGGACTTCTGGGCGGACTTCCGTGCCAACCCGCCGCTGGAGACGCTGCGCCGCCGCGCCTGACGGGGCGTCCGGTTGTCAGTGGTGGCCGCTAGGTTCGGGTCATGAAGAGTTGGATCGACGCCCGGGTGGGGGACGCGCACCGGGGCCGTGAGGTGAGTCTCGTCTTCGTCCGGGGGCTGTCCGCCGGCGCCTTCGCCGAGGGGCTCGGCGGGCTGCGGCGCGAGGTGCTGGAGACGGGGTCGGGCGGCGGCTGGTTCTGGGCGGTGCACGAGATGTGCGCACCGGAGACCGGTGACTTCGAGACCGCGGACTACCGCCCGCTGTACGGGGACGGGGACGGGGTCGAGGTGGTGGTGTTCGTGGTGGAGCCGTGCAGCGCGAGGGCGCACCCGCCGAACTTCACGTACCTGAGGGGCGGCCGGTGCGTGCTGCACTTCTCGTTCGAGGACCTCGCCGAGCGGGTCGGGGACAACCCCGACCACCTCTCGCCCGAGCTGCTGGAGGCCGGGCTGATCGGTCCCGGCACGGTGTGCGACGTCGACGACGACGAGGACGGGCACGACTGCGACGAGCACGAGCGGGACGACGACGTCCTGGTGCGGACGATCGCGGCCTTCTTCGGGCTGCCGTCGCCGCCGCTCGCGGCCTCGGTGGCGGCGGGCACGAGCACGGGGGTTCCGGGATGAGCCTGTTGGCGCCGGACACGTTCGTCACGTTCTCCCGGGGCATGGACGCCCGGCTGCTGCACCGCCTGGTGGCGGAGGCCGGGCGGCCGGTGCGGGCGGTGGGAGAGGACGGGGGCTGGGCGTGGGTGGAGCAGGACGCGTACGTGGGGCCGGAGGAACAGGGGGCCGCGGAGCTGGCCCGGGACCTCACGGGATACCGGTTCCGGGAGCTGGTGGGCGGCCGGGCGGAAACGGTGTTCCTGGCGTCGACGCCGGCGTGCGCGTGCCCGGAGGGCCGGTACTACGCGATACCGCACTGCGCGCGGCACCCGTTCCAGTTCTCCCACCACCGCGGCGGCTTCGAGCAGCTGTACCTCAACCTGGGCGGCGGCCGGGAGTCGCGGCGCGGCGGCCCGTGGGCCGACCGTCCGCTGCGGGAGTTCCTGGCGGCGGGGCTGGTCGGCCGGGAGACGCGGTACGCGACGGAGCCGGGGTTCAACGAGGACGGGGCGGTGGCGCTGGGCGTCCTCGTGCGCCTCTTCGGGCTGCCCTCGGCGGCCTTCCGGGGGGAGGGAGCGGACCCGGACGGGGCCGCCCCGTAGGGCGGCCCCGGCGGTGGGGGTCAGAGGCCGCCGGTGTAGAGCAGCCGGTTCGGCGAGGTCGGGCTGACGGCCTTGACGGCGTCCTTGGTGGACGTGTTCCCGAGCCAGTCGGCGACGTCGGCGCCGGTGGCGTTGGGGTGGGCGCCGAGGTAGAGGGCGGCGACGCCCGCGACGTGCGGGGAGGCCATGGAGGTGCCGTTGAGGGCGACGCTGCCGCCGCCCATCTTCGCGGAGAGGATGTCCTGGCCGGGGGCGTACAGGGAGAGGCAGGGGCCCCAGTTGGAGAAGTAGGTCTCCTCGTCCTCTCGGTTGGTGGCGCCGACGGTGAGGGCTCCGTCCGCACTGGCGGGTGAGGTCGCGCAGGCGTCGACGGCGCTGTTGCCCGCGGCGACGACGGGCAGGACCCCGGTGGCGTACAGGGCGTCCGTGGCGGCGTTGACGGCGAGCGACCTGGCGCCGCCGAGGGAGGCGTTCATGACGGCCGGCTTGACGGCGTTCTTGGCGATCCAGTCGAAGCCGGCGATGATCCCGGCCCAGTCGCCCGTGCCGTCGCAGCCGAGGACGCGGACGCTGACCAGGGACGCCTTGCGGGCGACGCCGTAGGTGCTGCCGGCGACGGTGCCGGCCACGTGGGTGCCGTGGCCCTGGCAGTCGGCGCCGTTCAGGCCGTCGCCCACGGCGTCGAAGCCGAAGGAGGCCCGGCCGCCGAACTCCTTGTGGGTGTAGTCGATGCCGGTGTCCAGGATGTACGCCCGTACTCCGGCGCCGTTGCCGGCGGTGGTGAACTGCTGGTCGAGCGGCAGGGCGCGCTGGTCGACGCGGTCGAGGCCCCAGACCTCCGTGGGGCCGAGGGCCCGCCCCTCGGTGCCCTGCGCGAGGGCCCGTCCCCCGGTGGCGTAGGCGGCGACTTCGGCGTTCTGCTCGACGGCGCTGACCAGGGGCGAGGTGCGGACGTAGGAGAGCTGCTCGGCGGTGAGGGTCGCCGCGAAGCCGTTCAGTACGGTGCCGTACGTGAAGGAGGCCTTGCCCAGCTGCGGGACCCGGGTGGTGAAGGCGGCGGCGTCCGCCCCGTCCTTGAGGGTGACGATGTAGCTGTTGGGGACCGCGACGCCCGCCGAGCGGGTCACCGGGACCGGCTCCTGCCGTTCCGGTGCGGCGGCGGCGCCGGGCGTGGTCGCCAGCGGGGCGAGGATCAGCGGGAGGGCGGCTGCGGCGCAGCGCGCGAGCAAGCGCATGGGGGTGCTCCAGGGGTGGGTCGGTCGGGACCGGCCGCCCGCACCGGTGCTCTCCCGGCAGCCCGGCGGCCTCTGACCGCTTCGGCACGCACGCGGGTGCGCCCGAGTGCCGGGACCGCCGATCGGCCCACACTCGTCCGATCGGGAAACCGCAGTTCACCAGGGGTCGCCCGGTCGGTCCGAGGGGAGCGCAGAAAGGATTTCTCGCCGCCCGTGCGGGGCCGGGGGCCCGTTCCGGGACCCCGCGGCGCCGATTTCACCCGGGAGGCTCGTCACGCGGCGCGTCACTCAGGAGGCCCGGGCGAGGCGGTTCGCCGCGAACTGCTCCGGGGACCAGGAGACGGACCAGACGTCCAGGGCCGGGTCGCCGGTGAGGATCGCCGACTGGAGGTTCTGGAGCCGGGGGCAGGGCTCGACGCCGAGCTCGTGGTTGAGGACGGACCGCAGGCGGTGGAAGGCCTCCAGGGAGCGGCCTACGCGGCCGGCCCGGTAGAGGGCGATCATCAGGTACGCGCAGAGGTTCTCGTTCATCGCGTTCCTGGCGACCACGCGGGTCAGTTCGCCGAGCAGGTCGGCGTGGCGGCCGAGGGCCAGGTCGGACTCGATGCGCCGTTCCAGGGCGCCGAGCCGGCTCTCCTCCAGGGAGACGGCCTCGATCTCCAGGACGCTGCCCTTGCGGACGTCCACGAGCGCGGGGCCGCGCCACAGCTGGAGGGCCTGGCGCAGTTCCTCGGAGGCGCGGCGGTGGTCGCCGGCCTCGGAGGCGGCGCGGCCCGCCCGTACGCGGCTCTCGAAGACGGAGACGTCCGTCGTGCAGGCGTCCTCCTCCAGGAGGTAGCCGCTGTGACGGGTGCTCAGGATCTGCCGGACGCCGGGGCGGTCGCCGTCGGCCGCCGCCAGCGCGTTGCGCAGCTGGAGGACGTACGTCTGCAGGGTGGTGGCGTGGCTGCGCGGGGGGCGGTCGCCCCACAGCTCCTCGATCAGCGCCGGGACGGTGACGACCCGGCCCGCGTTGAGCGCGAGCAGGGCGAGGACCTGGCGCTGCTTGGGCGCGCTGGCCGTCACCGGCGTCTCGTCGAGGTGCAGGGACAGCGAGCCGAGCAGCCCGACGCTCAGCTGTCCGGGCTGCCGCCCGACGTTGACGGGGTCGTACCTCTTGGGGCCTTCGGACATATCCGTTCCTCCAGGCATCGCACCTATCGATCTCGGTTTCCAGCATGCCGAGAGGGCCGGAACTTGCCCACTGAGCTGCACATCTATCCGATGTGAAGAATTCACACGGCGAACGTGAATCGGTGCATGGCGGCCCCCGCGGCCCGAGTTGGAAACTTCGAGCACCGCGGCGCCGACCGCCGCGGAAGACGGACGAGAGAGGCGACGACATCATGCAGATCCAGATCACCGCCAGCGCCGACGACCTGATCATCGAGAACCTCGACGGTGCCACCTGTGCCGCCGACGACCCCACCGGATGGTGCTTCATCCTCACTCCGGTCGCGGTCGCGGCTCAGTAGAGGACGGTCGCACGTCATGCGTGTGGACACACGACCGATCGGATTCCGGCGCCACCTGAGGGCCGAGATCGTCCCGGGAGAGGCCGTCTACCTCGTCTCGCCCCGGGGGACGACCGCCCTCTCCGGCAAGGCCATCCAGAAGGTGGCGCCGCTGCTCGACGGGTCGATGACCCTGACCGAGCTGCGGGAGGCCACGGAGTTCCCCGCGGAGCAGCTGGACGGCATGCTCGACCGGCTCACCGCCGCGGGTCTCGTCGGTTTCCACACGGGTCCCGAGGACGCCGCCGCCGGCGCGTACTGGGACATGGCCGGGGTCGGCGGTCCCGCGGACGCGGAGGTGTCCGTCGTGGCGTTCGGCGGTGCCGACGCGGCGGCGGCCGAGCGGGCCTGCCGGGCGGCGGGGCTGAGCTGCGGCCCGGACGCGCCCTTCACCCTGGTCGTCTGCGACGACTACCTCGATCCGGCGCTCGCCGCGTTCAACGCGGCGCGGCTGGTGGACGGCCGGCCGTGGCTGCCGGCGAAGCCGCACGGGGCGCAGCTGTGGGTCGGTCCGGTGTTCCGCCCGGGGGCGGGTGCCTGCTGGTCCTGTCTGGCGGTACGGCTCCGCTCGCACCGGCGCGGGGAGTCGCACGTGCGGCGCGCGCTCGGGCTCGCGGGTCCGGTGCGGGTGCCGGACGCCTCGCTGGCGGCCACGCGTGAACTGGGGCTGCAGACGGCGGCCCTGGAGGCGGCGAAGTGGCTCGCGGGGCTGCGCGACGAGCACCAGGACGCGCTGTGGACGCTGGACACGCTGACCCTCGCGGCGAGCCACCATCCGGTGGCGTCGCGGCCGCAGTGCCCGGAGTGCGGGGACGCGGGTCTGGTCGCGGAGCGGGCGCTGCGGCCGGTGGTGCCGGTGTCCCGGCCGAAGGGCGTGGCCGGGGGGAACGGTCACCGGGCGCTGTCGGCGGAGCGGATGTGGGAGCGGTACGGGCATCTCGCGGACCCGGTCACGGGGATCACGGACCGGGTGGTGCGCGATCCGCGGAGCCCGTCGTTCCTGCACTGTTACCGGTCGGGGCCGAACCTGGCGCTGCCGGAGGCCGGTCTGGCCGCGCACCGTGCGGGGCTGCGCATGCAGAGCGGCGGCAAGGGGCGGACGGACGTGGAGGCGCGGGTCAGCGCGCTGTGCGAGGCGGTCGAGCGGTACAGCGCGACGCGGTTCGGTGACGAGGCGACGGTGCGCGGGAGTTACCGCGCGCTCGCGGGCCGGGCGGTGCACCCGGGCGACTGCATGCTGTTCGACGAGCGGCAGTACGCGGAGCGGGAGCGGTGGAACGCCTCGGGTTCTCCCTTCACGTACGTGCCGGAGCGGTTCGACGAGGACGCGGAGATCGAGTGGACGCCGCTGTGGTCGCTGACGGGTGGTGAGCACCGGCTGCTGCCGACGGCGCAGCTGTACTTCGGCGGGGACGCGGTCGCCTCGGTGGTGGCGGACTCGAACGGGAACGCGGCGGGGGGCTCCGTGGAGGACGCGGTCCTCCAGGGCTTCCTGGAGCTGGTGGAGCGGGACGCCGTGGCGCTGTGGTGGTACAACCGCACGCGGCACGCGGCGGTGGACCTGGCGGCGTTCGGTGACCCGTGGGTGGCGGCGCTGCCCGCCCGCTTCGCGGAGCTGGGGCGTGCGGTCTGGGTCCTCGACCTCACCGCCGACCTGGGCGTTCCGGTGATGGCGGCGGTGTCGCGGCGGCTCGACGGGCCCGCCGAGGACATCATGCTGGGCTTCGGGGCGCACCTGGATCCCGCCGTGGCGCTGAGCCGGGCGGTGACGGAGCTGGGTCAGATGCTGCCGTCGCTGCCGTCGGGTTCGGAGGGGTACGCGCCGGGGCTTCCGGCGCACCTGCTGGGCTGGCTGCGGGGGGCGCGGGTCGCCGACCAGCCCTATCTGCTGCCGGACGCGGAACTGCCCGCGCGGACGCCGGAGTCGTACGGGTACGTGGCGCGGGCCGATCTCCGGGAGGACCTGGACCATCTGTGCGCGCTGGCCCGGGAGGCGGGTCTGGAGGTGCTGGTCCTGGAGCAGACGCGGCCCGATCTGGGGCTTCCGGTGGTGAAGGTGGTCGTACCGGGGCTGCGGCACTTCTGGGCGCGGTTCGCGCCGGGCCGCCTGTTCGACGTTCCCGTGCGGCTGGGGAGGCTTTCCGCGCCGACGCGTTACGAGGATCTGAACCCGGTCCCGCTCTTTCTTTAACTGTCCTGTGAATCAGTTGAATTGACGAACCTTCTCGGCCAACGCGTCTGAAAAAAGGGAATTGTGCTCATGACAAGGTGATGCCTGGTCTGTAAGATCATCGGCGGTATTCAAGGGGGGGATGCCCGGGCGTTCGCCTGTGCTCTCTGTCACCGCAGGTATGACCAGGAGGCACGCGCCGATGCCCGACGTACCCCGAACCGGCGGACGGGACGACGAGTCCGGCCCCCAGACCCCGCGCATGGCCCTGTTGGTCACCCTCGGCGTACTCGGCGGACACACGCTCGTGACCGTCCTGAACGTCCTCGGCGCGCAACCGAGCGCCGCCCAGCTGGCGATCCTGGCGCTCTCCCTGGCGGTCCTCCTTCCCCTTCAGTACGCGCACTCCCTCCGCTACCCCCATACCTGGCCCGTACACGTCCGCGTTCTCACGCTGTCCGGGCAGGCCGTGGTCACCTACCTTCCGCTGCTCTGGCTCGGTATGCCGTGGGGGGCGATGACCGGTCTGCTCGGCGGATCGGTGCTGCTCACGGTGCTCGGCCGGCTCCGCTGGCTGCTCCTCGCACTCGTCACCGGGGCCATCGTGCCCATCGTCGTGGCACTCGCCGGGCCGGGCGTCGCCCTGTACAGCCTCGGGGTGACGCTGCTCGCCAGCCTGATCATCTACGGCGTCAGCTCGCTCGCCGGGCTCGTCACCGAGCTGCGCGAGACCCGGCGCGAACTCGCGGGCATGGCCGTCGTCCAGGAGCGCCTGCGGGTCGCCGGCGACCTTCACGACCTCCTCGGCTACAGCCTCTCGGCGATCGCCCTGAAGAGCGAGCTCGGCTACCGGCTGCTCCCCTCCGCGCCCGACCGGGCCAGGTCCGAGGTGGCCGGGGTCCTCGGGATCGCGGGCGAGGCCCTCGCCGACGTGACCCTCGTCGCGACCGGCTACCGCGACATGTCGCTGGCCGCCGAGGCGGAGTCCGCCCGCTCCGTCCTCGCCGACGCCGGGATCGAGACCGTCACCGACGTGGGCTGCGGCCCGCTCCCCAAGGAACTGGACACCGTCCTCGCCATCGTGCTGCGCGAGGCCGTGACCAACGCGCTGCGGCACAGCAAGGCCGAGCACTGCGAGATCGGCGCGGTCCGCGAGGGCGACACGGTGACCCTGCGGATCCGCAACGACGGCGTCGGGGAGACCAGCCGGGACACCGTCGCCGGGGGCGGCAGCGGCCTCGGCAACCTGGCGACCCGGCTGACCGGCGTGGGCGGTGAGCTCACCGGCCGGCCCACCGGCGACGGCTGGTTCGAGGTCCTGGCGCACGCGCCCGTCGGCGCGGCGGGGACGCCGGGCGGGGACGGCGCGGCCCGGGACGCCGACGGAAAGCCGTACGCGGGCGCGGAGACGTACGAAGCCGGCGCCGACGCCCGTACGGGATCCGGCGCCGGGGAGCGGGAGCCCGCCTCCAAGCACTGGGCGGTCCGGATGGCCCGGACCATGCTCGTCGCCGTCCTGGTCGGCTACACGCTCATCACCGTCATCAACGCCGCCGCCGTCGCCGGGTCGGGCGCCGGGATGCTCGGCTTCCTCGGCTGCTTCGCCGTCGTCGTCACGCTCCAGGCCCTCCACTCGCTGCGCCGCCCGCGCACCTGGAAGGTGCGGACCCGGGCGCTCACCCTCGGGGTCCAGGGCCTCGCCACGTACGCTCCGCTGCTCTGGCTCTCCGGCCCGTGGGGCTCGATGGCCGGATTCTTCGCCGGGTCGTTGCTGATCGCGACCCGTCGGGCCCCGCGTTTCTGGCTCTACGCCGCCGCCATCGGGGCGGTGGTCCCGGCGGCGATCGCGGCTGGAAATCCCCTGTACGACGTCGTCTACTTGACGGATTCCTCGCTCGTGGCGGGACTTGTCCTCTACGGTTTCACGGCGCTGTACCGGCTGGTAACCGAGCTGCACGAGGCCCGCGGGGCGCTCGCTCGACTGGCCGTCGACCGCGAGCGGCTGCTCGTCGAGCGCGACCTGCACGAGGTGCTCGGTTCCAGCCTCTCCACCATCACCATGAAGTGCGCGCTCGTCCACCGGCTGCTGCCCGCCCATGCGGAGCCCGCCCGGGACGAGTTGACCACCGTGCTCGAACTCTCCCGTCAGGCCCTCGCCGACGTCCGGCTCGTGGCGCGCGGCTACCGGGCGCAGGCGGGCCCGCAGGAGACGCCGGAGCACCGGCGCTCTTTGCCGGAGCTCGACACTTCCCTGACGGAGGAACCACCCCTCACACTGCAGCAGGAGGACGCCGCCATCTGATAATCCATGGGCATTCGGGTCGATGGATGCCCATTCTCATCGGCAGAAGTCAAAGGGGGACAAGTGGAGATTCGGCGACTCAGAATTCTCCTGGCCGAGGACATGCACATGGTGCGGGGGGCCCTGGTCGCGCTGCTCGAACTCGAGCCGGACCTGGAAGTCGTCGCCGTGGTGGACCGGGGGGACCTGATCGTCCCCGCCGCCCTGGAGCATCGGCCGGACGTCGCGATCATGGACGTCGACCTGCCCGGCATGGACGGGCTCACCGCGGCCGAGACGCTGCACGCGAAGCTTCCGGAGTGCCGCACGCTGATCATGACGGGGCTGGGACGCCCCGGTCTGCTGCGGCGGGCGATGTCCGCGCGGGTGTCGGGCTTCCTGCTCAAGGACTCCCCGGCCGAGGGGCTCGCGCAGGCGGTCCGCGAGGTGGCCGCCGGCCGCCGGGTGATCAATCCTCAGTTAGTGATGAGCGCCTGGGACATCGGCGAGAACCCGCTCTCGGAGCGCGAGACCGAGGTGCTCCGGATGGCCGCGCAGGGGGACGAGCCGCGGGAGATCGCCGCGAAGCTGCATCTGTCGCTCGGCACGGTGCGCAACTACCTGACGACGACGGTGATGAAGCTCAACGCCCGTAACCGGATCGACGCCGTCCGCATCGCCACCGAGGCCGGCTGGCTCGCCTGATCCGCGCGGGACACCCGCGACCGGTCCTCGACCGACCGTCCACCGACGCGCCCCAGAATGCCGACATTCGGCGAGGTGAGAGCACCTCCGTGCGGCATGAGGAGTGCGTGATGCGCAAGGTCGTTTCCCGGGACGGCACGACGATCGCCTACGAGAAGTCGGGTGACGGCCCGCCGATCGTGCTGCTGAACGGCTCGTTCCGTGATCACACGATCTTCGACGCGCTCGTCCCCGAGCTGTCCCCGCACTGCACGACGTACGTGTACGACCGCCGCGGGCGCGGCGAGAGCGGCGACGCGCCCGCGTACGCCGTCGAGCGCGAGGTCGAGGACCTCGCGGCGGTCATCGAGGCCGCCGGTGGCGAGGCCGTGGTGTTCGCCGGTTCCTCGGGCGCCAATCTGGCGCTCGAGGCGGCGTTCGCCGGCGTGCCCATCACCCGGCTCGCCCTGCACGAGCCCTTCTTCCGCGTCGAGGGCTTCCCCAAACCCCCGTGGAACGTGGCGAAGACGACCCGCGTGCTGCTGTCGGAGGACCGCCGCCACGAGGCGGTCGAGTACTTCCTCGGCTCCTTCCTCGGCCTCACCCCCGACAGCGTCGCCGAGTGGCGCCGCGGCCCGCTCTGGGCGACGAACGAGGCGAACGCCCACACCCTCCTGTACGACATCGCCATCTGCGGCGACTACGAGGTGCCCGTCGAGCGGCTCGCCGCGTACGAGACGGAGACCCTGGTCCTCAACAGCTCCGGCACCAGCGAGTGGCTGCGCGCCGCGGCCCGTGCGACCGCCGACGCGCTGCCCCACGGCCGCTCCCTCGAACTGCCGGGCTCCTGGCACCGGATCGACATGGACGTCCTCGGCCGCACCCTCGCCGAGTTCGCCACCGCCTGAGCGGTCCCCACCGACGTCGACTCACGTGCAGGAGAGCATCACCGTGACCACTGCTCCCACCCTCGCCGCCGTGGCCGCCCCGGCCACCCGGGTCACCTCGGCGGCGGCCCCCCGGGCGCGCGGCGCCACCGTGTGGCTGACCGGGCTGCCCAGCGCGGGCAAGACCACGCTCGCCCGCGCCCTCGCCGAGCGGCTGCGCGCCCAGGGGCGCCCGGTCGAGGTGCTCGACGGTGACGAGGTCCGCGCCCACCTGTCGGCCGGGCTCGGCTTCGGCCGGGAGGACCGGCACACCAACGTCACCCGGATCGGCTTCGTGGCGGAGCGGCTCGCCGCGCACGGCGTCACCGTGCTCGCGCCGGTCATCGCCCCGTACGCCGCCTCCCGCGCCGCCGTGCGCGAGCGGCACGCCGGCCGCGGCACGGCCTTCGTCGAGGTCCATGTGGCCACGCCCGTCGAGATCTGCTCGGAGCGCGACGTGAAGGGCCTCTACGCCAAGCAGGCGGCCGGTGAGATCTCCGGTCTGACCGGCGTCGACGACCCCTACGAGATCCCGGCCGAGCCCGAGCTGCGGATCGCCACCCAGGGCCGCTCCGTGGCCGAGTGCGCCGCCGAGCTGCACGCCTACCTGACCGAGAGGGGTCTGCTGTGAGCGACGCCCGCCCGGCCGCCCGGCCGCGCACGACCACCAACGCCGCCCCCCGCTGCCGCGCGGGCGCCGGGGCCCGGGGAAGGGACGCCGCATGACGACCGCGACCCGCCGGCCGGCCGAGGCCTCGGAGAACCCGTACGCGCTCTCGCACCTGGACGTCCTCGAAGCGGAGTCGGTGCACATCTTCCGCGAGGTGGCGGGCGAGTTCGAACGCCCCGTGATCCTCTTCTCCGGCGGCAAGGACTCCATCGTCATGCTCCACCTGGCGCTGAAGGCCTTCGCCCCGGCGCCGGTGCCCTTCGCGCTCCTGCACGTCGACACCGGGCACAACTTCCCCGAGGTCCTCGCCTACCGCGACCGGGTCGTCGCCCGGCACGGGCTGCGGCTGCACGTCGCCTCCGTGCAGGAGTTCATCGACGCGGGACGGCTGCGCGAGCGCCCCGACGGCACCCGCAACCCGCTCCAGACGGTGCCGCTCCTCGACGCCATCGAGACCCACCGCTTCGACGCGGTCTTCGGCGGCGGGCGGCGCGACGAGGAGAAGGCCCGCGCCAAGGAGCGGGTCTTCTCGCTCCGCGACGAGTTCGGCGCCTGGGACCCCCGCCGCCAGCGCCCCGAACTGTGGGCGCTCTACAACGGCCGGCACTCCCCCGGCGAGCACGTCCGCGTCTTCCCGCTCTCCAACTGGACCGAGCTGGACGTCTGGCAGTACATCGAGCGCGAGGGCATCGAACTGCCCGGCATCTACTACGCCCACGAGCGCGAGGTGTTCGCCCGCGGCGGCATGTGGCTGACGGCCGGCGCGTGGGGCGGCCCGAAGGAGTCCGAGCCCGTGGAGAAGCGGCTCGTCCGCTACCGGACGGTCGGGGACATGTCCTGCACCGGGGCCGTCGACTCGGCCGCCGCCACCAACGCGGACATCATCGCCGAGATCGCCGCCTCCCGGCTCACCGAGCGGGGTGCCACCCGCGCCGACGACAAGCTGTCCGAGGCCGCGATGGAAGACCGCAAGCGCGAAGGGTACTTCTGATGAGCACGTCCACCGAGCGGTCGGCCCCGGCACCGGCGGCCACCTCCCTGCTGCGCTTCGCCACCGCGGGCTCCGTCGACGACGGCAAGTCCACCCTGGTGGGCCGGCTCCTCCACGACTCCAAGTCGGTCCTGGCCGACCAGCTGGAGGCCGTCGAGCACGCCTCCCGCAACCGCGGCCAGGAGGCCCCCGACCTGGCGCTGCTCACCGACGGCCTGCGGGCCGAGCGCGAGCAGGGCATCACCATCGACGTGGCCTACCGCTACTTCGCCACGCCCCGGCGCCGGTTCATCCTCGCCGACACCCCGGGGCACGTGCAGTACACCCGGAACATGGTCACCGGCGCCTCGACCGCCGACCTCGCGGTCGTCCTCGTCGACGCCCGCAACGGCGTCGTCGAGCAGACCCGCCGGCACCTCGCCGTCGCCGCGCTGCTCCGGGTCCCGCACGTCGTCCTGGCCGTCAACAAGATGGACCTCGTCGGCTACGCGGAACCCGTCTTCGCCACGATCGCCGCCGAGTTCACCGCGTGCGCGGCCGACCTCGGCGTCCGGAACGTCGTACCGATCCCGCTCTCCGCGCTCGCCGGGGACAACGTCGTCGAGCCGTCCGCGCACATGGACTGGTACGGGGGGCCGACCCTGCTGGAGCACCTGGAGACCGTGCCGGTCGCCGGCGACCCGAGCGGGGAGCCCGTGCGCTTCCCCGTCCAGTACGTGATCCGCCCGCAGACCGCCGAGCACCCCGACTACCGCGGCTACGCGGGCCAGCTGGCCTCCGGCGTGCTGCTCGTCGGGGACCCGGTGACCGTGCTGCCCTCCGGCCGCACCACCACCGTCGCCGGGATCGACGCCCTCGGGAAGCCGGTCGACCTCGCCTGGGCCCCCCAGTCGGTCACCGTCCGGCTCGCCGACGACATCGACGTCTCGCGCGGGGACCTGATCGCCGCCGCGGGCCCGGCGCCCGAGCCGACCCGGGACGTCGAGGCCGGCGTCTGCCACCTCGACGAGCGGCCGCTGCGCGTCGGCGCCAAGGTGCTGCTCAAGCACACCACCCGTACCGTGCGCGCGGTCGTCCGCGACATCTCGTACCGGATCGACATCGGCACCCTCGCCCGGCGGCCCGCCGACGACGACGGGCTGCACGTCAACGACATCGGCCGGGTCGTGCTGCGCACGGCGGAGCCGCTCGCCCTCGACCGCTACGCCGACAACCGCGGGACCGGCTCGTTCCTGCTGATCGACCCGGCCGACGGCACCACGCTGACGGCCGGGATGGCGGGCGAAACCCTCGGCTCCGCGGCCTCCAGCGGAGTTCGACGTACCTCCGACCCCGGCTTGAGCAGGGTCGTTGAAAGTGGCACTGGGTGGTCACCGGCGAAGGGAGATTGACATGGGCGCACGGCTGAGATCCGCCATGCGATCCCTCTGGAAGGACTTCGGCGAAGGCCTGATGTGGATGGGCTTCGCGTGGAACGGCATGTATCCGCCGCTCGAATGGCAGGACTTCCGCGTCCCACCTCCCCCCGCCGACCAGCCCTGTCTGCCGCCGTTGTCGGAAGAGGAGCTCGCCGAATGGTCGGCACTGGTCAAGCAACTGCGATAGAGGCGCAGCGAACCCCCGAGGAGGCGGTCGAATGCACAGCAATCTGATAGTGGCCCGAATGGATTCCCGTTCGAGTGCCGAGGTGGCGCGCCTCTTCGGCGCCTTCGACGAGACCGAGATGCCGCACCGCATGGGGACTCGGCGACGTCAGCTCTTCATGTTCAACGGTCTGTACTTCCACCTTCAGGACTTCGACGGCGAGAACGGCGGAGAGCTGATCGAAGAGGCGAAGACCGACCCCCGCTTCGTGCAGATCAGCCAGGACCTGAAGCCGTTCATCGAGGCCTACGACCCGGCGACCTGGCGCTCCCCCGCGGACGCGATGGCGAAGCGCTTCTACCACTGGGAGTCTCAGTGACCGGCAGGCGTGTGGTCGTCACCGGAGTCGGCGTGGCCGCTCCGGGCGGTATCGGCACCAAGAACTTCTGGAGCCTGCTGAGCGAGGGCCGGACGGCGACGCGGGGGATCACGTTCTTCGATCCCGCGCCGTTCCGCTCCCGCGTCGCGGCGGAGATCGACTTCGACCCCGAGGAGCA
Source organism: Streptomyces sp. NPDC003327 (assembly GCF_053589515.1). Lineage (NCBI taxonomy): Bacteria > Bacillati > Actinomycetota > Actinomycetes > Kitasatosporales > Streptomycetaceae > Streptomyces > Streptomyces sp. NPDC003327. The sequence goes on from NZ_JBSFSA010000001.1 coordinate 354,522, forward strand.
CGGGCTCTCCCCGCAGGAGATCCGGCGCACCGACAGGGCCGCGCAGTTCGCGCTGGTCACGGCGCGCGAGGCGATGGCGGACAGCGGCCTCGACCTGTCCGGGCACGCGCCGCACCGGATCGGTGTGGCGGTCGGCTCGGCGGTCGGCGCCACGATGGGGCTGGACGAGGAGTACCGGGTCGTCAGCGACGGCGGCCGGCTCGACCTGGTCGACCACGAGTACGCCGTGCCGCACCTCTACAACTACTTCGTGCCCAGCTCGTTCGCGGCCGAGGTGGCCTGGTCCGTCGGCGCCGAGGGCCCGTCGACCGTGGTCTCCACCGGCTGTACGTCGGGCATCGACTCGGTCGGGTACGCGGCGGAGCTGATCCGCGACGGCTCGGCCGACGTGATGATCACCGGCGCCACGGACGCGCCGATCTCGCCGATCACCGTGGCGTGCTTCGACGCGATCAAGGCGACGACCTCGCGCAACGACGACGCGGAGCACGCCTCCCGGCCCTTCGACCTGACCCGCAACGGCTTCGTGCTCGGCGAGGGCGCGGCGATGTTCGTCCTGGAGGAGCTGGGGTCGGCCCTGCGGCGCGGCGCGCACATCTACGCCGAGATCGCCGGCTACGCCAGCCGCTGCAACGCCTTCCACATGACGGGCCTGCGCCCCGACGGCCGGGAGATGGCCGAGGCCATCCGCTCGGCTCTGGACGAGGCGCGGCTCGCGCCCGAGGCCGTGGACTACATCAACGCGCACGGCTCGGGGACCAAGCAGAACGACCGGCACGAGACGAGCGCCTTCAAGCGCAGCCTCGGCGAGCACGCCTACCGGACTCCCGTGAGCTCGATCAAGTCGATGGTCGGGCACTCGCTGGGCGCGATCGGCTCGATCGAGATCGCGGCCTCCCTCCTCGCCATGGAGAACAACGTGGTGCCCCCGACAGCGAACCTGCACACGCCCGACCCCGAGTGCGACCTCGACTACGTGCCGCTGACCGCGCGCGACCACCGCACCGACGCGGTGCTGACGGTCGGCAGCGGCTTCGGCGGTTTCCAGAGCGCGATGGTCCTCGCCCGACCGGACAGGAAGACGGCATGAGCACGACCAAGGTCGTGGTGACCGGCATCGGTGTCGTGTCGCCCAACGGTTTCGGCGCCGAGGAGTACTGGGACGCCACGCGCGCCTCGAAGAGCGGCATCGGCCGCATCGAGCGCTTCGACCCGGAGCAGTACCCCTCGAAGCTCGCCGGTGAGATCGACGGCTTCGTCGTCAAGGACCACCTGCCGAGCCGGCTGGTGCCGCAGACGGACCGCATGACGCAGCTGGCGCTGGTCGGCGCCGAGCACGCCCTGACGGACGCCGGGGTGAGCACGGAGGAGGCCGACGAGTACGGCATGGGCGTGATGACCGCCAGCTCCTCGGGCGGCTTCGAGTTCGGCCAGGGCCAGCTCCGGAACCTGTGGAGCCAGGGCAGCCAGTACGTCTCCGCGTACCAGTCCTTCGCCTGGTTCTACGCGGTGAACACCGGCCAGATCTCCATCCGGCACGGGCTGCGCGGCCCCAGCGGCGTGGTCGTCAGCGACCAGGCCGGCGGTCTCGACGCGCTGGCGCACGCGCGCCGCCTGGTCCGCAAGGGCAGCGACCTGATCCTGTCCGGCGGCGTCGACGCGGCGATCTGCCCGTGGGGCTGGGTCGCCCAGCTGACCACCGGGAGGATGAGCACGGAGGAGCGGCCCGACCGCGCCTACCTGCCGTTCGACGCGGACGCCTCCGGGTACGTGCCCGGCGAGGGCGGCGCGCTGCTGATCCTGGAGGACGCCGAGGCGGCCCGCCGCCGCGGTGCGACCCGGGTGTACGGCGAGATCAGCGGGTACGGCTCCACCTTCGACCCGGCCCCGGACAGCGGGCGCGAGCCGGCGCTGCGCAAGGCGATCGAGATCGCGCTGGCGGACGCCGGGGTGTCGGCGGACGAGATCGACGTGGTCTTCGCGGACGCGTCCGGCGTCCCCGAGCTCGACCGGATCGAGGCGACGGCGCTCACCGAGGTCTTCGGGCCGCGGGGGGTTCCCGTCACGGCGCCGAAGACGATGACGGGCCGGCTCGGCTCGGGCGCGGCGCCGCTGGACGTCGCGACGGCGCTGCTCGCCATGCGCGACGGGGTGATCCCGCCGACGGCGAACGTCACGCTCTCGCCCGACTACGACCTCGATCTGGTCACCGCGCCCCGGGACACGCCCGTGTCCACGGCGCTCGTCCTCGCCCGGGGCCACGGCGGCTTCAACTCCGCCGTCGTCCTGCGCTCCGTCGACTGGAACTGACCGAAGTGAAGGAGACCAGGGTGGGCACCACCGGGTCGGCAAGCGCGCATCCCCCCGTACAGAAGCGCCGCATCCTCCAGCTGTTCCGTCCGTACCGGAGGAGCCTGCTGTTCGTCGCGCTCCTGGTCGCGGGCTCGTCCCTGGTCTCCCTCGTCAACCCGTTCCTGATCCGGGAGATCATGGACACGGCGCTGCCGCAGGGCAGGACGGGGCTGCTGTCGCTGCTCGCGCTCGGCATGATCGTCGTGTCGATCGCGACGAGTTCGTTCAACGTCTGGCAGACCCATGTGTCGGCGAAGGTCGGCCAGTTGGTCATGCACGACCTGCGGACGGCCGTCTACTCGCACCTCCAGCGGATGTCGCTGGCGTTCTTCACCCGGACCCGCACGGGCGAGGTGCAGTCCCGCATCGCCCACGACATCGGCGGGATGCAGGTGACGGTGACGACCACCGCCACGGCGCTGGTGGCGGACCTGACGATCGTCGTCGCCACGACGAGCGCGATGCTGCTGATCGACTGGCGGCTGACGCTGGCGTCCCTGGTGATGCTGCCGGGGTTCGTGTGGGTGAGCCGGCACGTGGGCGACGAGCGCCGGGTCATCACGCGGGACCGGCAGAAGCAGTTCGCCGAGCTGTCGGCGAACGTGCAGGAGTCGCTGTCGGTCAGCGGGATCATGCTCGGCCACACCATGGGCCGTTCGCGCTCGCTGACGGACACCTTCGCCGAGCAGTCGCGGAGGCTGACGGCGATCGAGGTGCGGGCGAGCACGGCGGGGCTCTGGTACCAGTCGACGATCTGGATCGTCATGGCGTCGATGCCGGCGGTGATCTACTGGGTGGCGGGGCTCACGGCGAGCGGCGGCCACATGGCGGTCTCCATCGGTTCGCTCGTCGCCTTCACCACCCTCCAGCAGGCGCTGTTCCGTCCGGCGCAGCGACTGCTGACGATCGGGATCGACATCCAGAGCTCGCTGGAGCTGTTCGCCCGCATCTTCGAGTACCTGGACCTGCCGGTGGACGTCGCCGAGCCGGAGCACCCGGTGGAGCCGGGGAAGGTGCGGGGCGAGGTGGCGCTGCGCGGGGTCGGCTTCTCGTACCTGGGGGCGGAGCGGCCGACGTTGGACGGCGTGGACGTGACCGTGCCGGCCGGGCGGAGCCTGGCGATCGTCGGCGAGACCGGCTCGGGCAAGACGACGCTGAGCTATCTGATCCCGCGGCTGTACGACCCGACGTCGGGGACCGTGACGATCGACGGGATCGACGTGCGGGACCTGTCCTTCGGGACGCTCGCGGCGACGGTGGGCGTGGTCTCGCAGGAGACGTACCTGTTCCACGCGACGGTCGCGGAGAACCTGCGCTTCGCGAAGCCGGACGCGACGGACGAGGAGCTGGTGGCGGCGGCGCGGATCGCGCACATCCACGACTACCTGATGTCGCTGCCCGACGGGTACGACACGGTGGTCGGCGAGCGTGGCTACCGGTTCTCGGGCGGCGAGAAGCAGCGGCTCGCGATCGCCCGCGCGATCCTGCGGGACCCGCCGGTCCTGGTCCTCGACGAGGCGACCAGCGCGCTCGACACGCAGACGGAGAAGGCGGTCCAGGCGGCCATCGACGCGGCGAGCGAGGGCCGGACGACGATCACGGTGGCCCACCGGCTCTCGACCATCCGGAACGCGGACGAGATCGTCGTCCTGGAGCGGGGCCGGGTGGCGGAGCGGGGCACGCACGAGGAGCTGCTCGCCCTGGGCGGGCACTACGCGACGCTCGTGAACAGGGACCGGGACAGCAGGGACAGCAGGGACGACGAGCGGGCGGTCGCCACCGTCTGATCCCCCCCTTCGCTCGAAACGGAAGCGACGGCGCCGCCGGCGGGTTTCGGGATGCCGAAAGGGGATTAGACCGACTCGATTATGAGTCGCCAAGGAAATCGGGTAAAGT